>CAYPSZ010000488.1:0-5649 GCA_964413125.1 uncultured Desulfobacterales bacterium | reverse complement strand
AAGCAAGCAAATGACCGACCGGCCCTGGTCTTTGTGCACGGGGCGGGCGGAGACGCTTCCATATGGATGCACCAGGCGCGATGGTTAAGTGCGGATTATCTTGTATGCCGTGTGGAATTGCCGGGCCATGGAGGATCGGGAGGAGAAGGAGAGACTTCCATTAGGGCCTATGCCGGCTGGGTTATGGAAGCGGTTCGAGAAATTATTGGAGAAAAACCCTATATCCTTGCCGGCCATTCCATGGGCGGTGCAATCGCTCTTGATCTGGCCATTCAAGGGCAGGACGGGCTCGCGGGCCTTATTCTTGTATCCACTGGCGCGAAACTGGGAGTGACGCCCGTGGTGTTTCGGCTGCTCAAAGAAGACTTCCAAGGGTTCATTAAGACCATTGATCGGACAGCCTTGGGACCAAACGCATCTGGAGAAGCCAGGCAAGTGGTGGAGAATGGCCTGCGGCGGTGTTCAGCGAGCGTCATCCACGGAGACTTCACCGCTTGCAGTCTTTTTGATGTTAGAGGAAATCTGGGGGTAATCCGAATTCCCACCCTGGTGGTTTGTGGGGAGAAGGACCTTCTCTCTCCGGTAAGTTATTCCGAGTTCCTTGCAAATAACATCCCGGGGGCCCTGCTGGACACTGTTCCGCAGGCCGGGCATATGGTTATGCTTGAGAGCCCGGAGAGGGTGAACCGGGCAATGGAAAGATACCTCAATGAAGCCGTTTCCCTGTTTGACTCTAAAAGGAGAACTTCTCAATGCGGGGAAGGGAACAACAGGTTGCCTGGAACCGGGGCGTGAGTCCGAGCTGCCGGGCCTCGAGAACGAGTTCTTCGGACCAAACCGCCACCCTGTTTATGCCGGCACGAAGCGCCAGTGACTCCAGGACCCGCCCGGCCCTGTTCCTGGGCCTTTCGCAGCCGAGGGACAGAGGTGTGCCGGGGAACATTATTCTGGCGCGGGCGATCAACCGGGCCGTATCCAAGGGGTCCGGTGGGGAGATCTTCGCCATGGGTGTTCCGGGAAGGGGGGTCATTACAACGATCACGAGGGAATCGAGCGAGTATCCGCGAAGGATCTCCAGCGCCTCTGTTTCAGCATTGATACGACCATGATAAAGACCGGCCACAATGTGGGGGGCAAGGGGTGGTCCACGTCTTGCGAGGGCGTCAAGGGAATCAATTACCCGATTGAGGGAGGGCAGGTGGTAGATTTCACGAGCAGTGCCGTCGTCTCCCATTACATCTATCAGTGCCTGCATGACTCCGGCCTCCCGAAGAAGTGCTGATGCTTGTGCATGGGGAAAGCCTGCGTGTACTGTGAGGACAAGCCCGGTTTCACGGACTATTTGTCCCAAGGCGGGAGCGAAACGCTTCCACGGAAGGCATCCGTCCGAATCGGCCCCCCCGCTGACCAGAATCCCGTGTGCTCCGCGTTCCCACAACCTCCTTGCCTTTTCAATCCATATCCGGGAGGTCACGGCAGGGATCATGGGTTCCAGCAGCTTTCCCCGGCAGTGCTCGCACTGAAGCCGGCAATTGGTCCCGGTAATGGATACGGCCGGATATCTTCCCCTCTGCCCGCCGTATCTAATCATGCCCGGTAGGTAGAATGTTATGTCGGTGCCGTGGCGGGCCCGGGCCGTGTGCCAGGCCTCCTCAAAAAGGGCCTGGTCTTCTGAAGATTTGAGGGGTGGTTCAATTTGCATTCAGGGATTACCTTTTTCTTGCTGCACCACTTGCAAAAAAGTCTCCTCGAGTGGAGAATCGGAGCCGATGGAAATGCGTGTTGCGTTGCTGCGGCGTGAAACCCTCGATCAGGCTGAAAGTTCCAGCAGGCATAAACGTTTTAAAGAGATGCAGGGAGGATAGGAGAATGGAGCCTCGAAATCAAGCTGTCAGATGTATCCTGCCGTCGACCTCGAAGTTTTTCCCTGAATTTTATGAACCGATCCCGGGTCGCCCATAGGGGTTATAGTTCGTCGCAAATGTATTGATACTTCTTCATGCTCTTAATCTTGCTCTTGCTCTTAATCTTGCTCTTATGGCATATATTTTGAAAAAACATGCTGCATTTGATCAACTTTATCGGGTTTAACTCCATTATTACTGAACATTGCCGAGGGCAACGTTAAATCCTTGTTTCTATGATAGTAGGGTTGATCAAAAAAATATGCCTGACAGAATTTGTGAGTTACAAGCAAACTATGGATTTGAGCAAGAGCAAGATTAAGAGCAAGAGCAAGATTAAGAGCAAGAGCAAGATGGATCAGGATGCAAAAATCATGGGGGAGGCTCAGTGCGTTTAGTCATTGCAATGTGAGAGAAAGCGGGGACCGGTTTGGAGAAGAAGGAGACCAATGGGGACGGCCGGCCGGTAAAGCACGGTTTTACCAGTTGGCTTAAGCTCAAGTTATTGGGGAGGGAAAAAGAAGCGGGATTTCCTGTAGACGGCGATTTCCTTCGTTCCCTGTCGGGGCTCAAGAAGATCGGGCGCTATGAGATAGTCAGGAAAGTCGGCCAGGGTAGCATGGGCGTGGTTTATCTGGGCAAGGATCCCTATATCCACAGGTTTGTGGGGATAAAAGTATCCCGGCCGGCGGCCGGCATCGTTGAAGAAAAGGCCAGAAAGTATAGGGAAAGGTTTTTCACAGAGGCACAATCCGCAGGCAGGCTCATGCACCCTAACATCGTGGCCATTTACGATGCCGGAATGCATGAGGATTTCTGTTACATAACCATGGAGTATATCGACGGTCCGACCTTGGTCCCCTTTTGCAGGAGAGAGGAGCTTCTGCCCTTCAGCAGGGTTACGGAAATCATGCTGAGCGCCTGTATGGCTCTTGATTACGCCCATAAGCAAGGCGTTATTCACCGTGACATAAAACCTTCCAACATCATGCTCGACAAGTCCGAATCGGTTCGGATTACTGATTTCGGAATAGCCCGCATCAAATCCGAACAAACCGCATCGGAGGGAATTCTGGGTTCGCCGAGCTACATGTCACCGGAGCAGGTCAGGGAAGAGCTGGTTGAGAACAAGAGCGATATTTTCAGCCTGGGTTGCGTCCTTCACGAACTGCTTTGCGGTGAGAAGGCTTTCCCCGGGGACAACGACTACGCGGTCATGTACAAGATCGTTAATGAAAACCCTGTGCCTGTAAGGGAAATCCGCGCGGACATCCCCGAAGTTCTTGCCAGGATCACAAAGAAAACCCTTGAAAAGGATCCGGATCGTCGCTATCAGGCATGCGCCGATGTGGCCTACGACCTGAGAGTGGCGCTCAGAGGACTAAAGGGCACCGGCAGGGTTTCCCGGGTGAAGGCGGAAGATGTGGTTGACTATGTCCACAATGTCCCGTTCTTTGAAAGCTTCGACCGCACCCATGTCAGGCAGATCCTTCAGGCGAGCAGCATCATCAAGTACCCCAAAGGCCGGGTCATGGTCTCCGAAGGGGAGATCGATGATTCTTTTTTTGTTATCCTGAGCGGTAGGGCGGCAGTGCGGAAGGGCGACCGGGTAATCGCCGTAATAGGTAGAGGAGAGTGCTTTGGTGAGATGTCCTACCTGAGTGGAGAGGCCCGGGTTGCCACGGTGACTGCGGACACGGACTGCATTCTAATGAAAATAAGCGCCAATCTTCTGGATAGGTCCCCTGAGTCCATTCAGCTTATCTTCTTGAAGAATTTCGCTATGACGCTCTTGAGGCGTCTCTCCAGAAGTCTGAGGCGGGCTGATTAGTGCTGCAACATGCCTTTGTCCGGTGCTGAAGGAGGGGTTAAAGCCTCCGACGCGGTGCAGCCAAACCGCCATCCTGCGCAGAGGAGAGGAGTGACTTTGGGTAAGGGAATCAGGGCTGAAGGTGTTTTTGTAGTGAGCCTGGGTTGTGCCAAGAATCTTGTTGACAGCGAACACATCCTTGGCGCCCTTGAGACCGCGGGTTACCGCATTGTGCCGGACCTCGAGCAGGCGCAATCCGTGATCGTCAATACCTGCGGGTTCATTCAGAGCGCTGTGGAAGAGGCGGTGGATACGATCCTGGAGATGGTGGAAAAAAAGATACAAGGCACACTCCAAAGGGTCTTTGTTGTCGGCTGCTTTGTTCAGCGTTACGGTTACAAGCTCCGGCGGGAGATTCCGGAAGTGGACGGGGGGGCCGGAACCGGAGATGCCTGTCGCATACTGAAATTACTCGAGGCTGTTCCGCGGGATATTCCGGTTTTTCTGATAAACAGGCCTGTTTTCCCTGCGGAGCCGGCAGGCCCAAGGTTGATCTCAGGGGCCGGATTCAGCGCCTATCTTAAGATTTCAGAGGGTTGTTCTCACCGGTGCTCTTTCTGTATGATTCCGCTCTTAAGGGGAGGCTTGAGGAGTCGTTCCATGCGGTCCTTGTTAAGGGAGGCCGAAATGCTGGCCGACCGGGGCGTAAAGGAACTGAACCTGGTGGCCCAGGACACCACTGCTTACGGCAGGGACATGAAGGATGGGAACCGGCTGGAGCATCTGCTGGAAGCGCTTCTCGAAATAGACGGCCTGGAGTGGATCAGACTGCTTTACGCCCACCCTTTCGGGGTCACGGACCACCTCCTACAACTGATGGCGTCGGAGGAACGTATCTGCTCTTACCTGGACATCCCTTTTCAGCACATTTCACCGAACATCCTGGAGGCCATGGGGAGAGGACCAATCCAACACGAGTCACCCAAGACCCTGTTGAAACGGATCCGATCCACGGTGCAAGGGATTTCGATTCGAACGACCCTGATGGTTGGTTTCCCCGGCGAAACGGAACATGACTTCGAACAACTTTGTTCTTTTGTGGCCTCGGCTGACCTGGACCACATGGGGGCCTTCATCTTCTCTGCGGAGAAGGGTGTCCCTGCCTCCCGATTCCCTGACCGGGTACCGCTTGACGTGGGGGAAAACAGGCTTAAAAGGCTCATGCTGATTCAGGCAGAAGCCTCTCTCAGAAAAAAGACCTCTTTCTTGGGCAGGGTGGAGCCGGTGCTGGTTGAAGGTTTTTGCCGGGAAACCGATTTGCTTCTGGTGGGACGGACCCGCGGCATGGCCCCTGATGTGGACGGACGAGTCCTTATAAACAAAGGGGAGGCTGGGGTCGGCGGTATCGTGCCTGTCAGATTCACCGAGGCCCATCCTTACGATATTGTGGGAGAGGTTGTGCAAGGAGGCGGAGGCCGAAGCTGAAAAGGACCTTGAGTATTATCCCGCGAGCTGTTAGATTTAGATTTTATGGTCAAACGTTGATCGCGGTCCATGCAACGCCGGTGTGGCAAGGGTTCTTATAACCCAGTAAAGGTGCTTGTTGTGAGTCTATCCCCTGAACTGCAGCATGATAAAGAAATCGCCGACCCTGTTCTTGGAGTGCATTCGCCTTTCGAGACGGATCTGCTGAAGATCAATACCGTCTTGGAGAAGCATTTGAGCAGCCGGATCCCCATCATCGAAGAGGTCGCAAGATACTTGGTGCTGGGGCGGGGCAAGCGGCTCCGCCCCCTGCTGTTTATCCTTTCGGCGCGCACTTGCGGCTTTGACGGCGATGACCTTTTCAGCGCATCGACAATTTTTGAGATCATGCATGCCGCAAGCCTGCTTCACGATGATGTGCTCGACAATGCCGAGTTCCGTCGAAAAAAG
>CAYPSZ010000487.1:0-2571 GCA_964413125.1 uncultured Desulfobacterales bacterium | reverse complement strand
GGTAAACATGTCGGGACGCGGGGACAAAGACGTTTTCACCATAGCCGAGGCCCTTGGAGACCCCGGGTGGCGGGACTTTCTTCGTTGGAAAGCGGAGCTTAATCGTGCTTGAGCAAGAGATCCGGGACCGGTTGAAACACAAACGGATCCTCCTCATGACCCACACGGTGCTGGGGTCTCCTTCTCTCGAGGCCTCACTGGATCTTGTGAAGATCCTGGCCGAATCCGGGGCCGACCTCCTGGAGCTCCAGATCCCCTTTTCCGATCCCATTGCCGACGGCCCGGTAATTGTCGCCGCCAATGAGCAGGCCCTCCTAAAGGGCGCCTCTGTGGCCTCCTGTCTCCGAGTGATTGAGGCGGCATGTTCCCTCTCCATTCCGGTGGTGGTCATGTCCTATTACAATGTAGCATACCGCTATGGGACCCAACGATTCATCCGGCTTCTCTCAGCCATGGGAGTCCAAGGGCTTATTGTTCCGGATTTGCCCCCTGAGGAGGGTGAGCGGCATTTTGAGGACGCCATTGATATGGGCCTGTCACCGGTGCTCACCATGTCTCCCACCACTCCGAACGAGCGGTTGAGGCGGATCGCTTCCCTGGGACGAGGTTTCATTTACTGCGTGGCCCGGAGGGGCGTGACCGGGAGTCCCACACGGTTCGACTCGGAACTCGCCGCCTACCTGGAACGCTGCAGGCTCGCCACCCGCCTGCCCCTGGCGGTGGGGTTCGGGGTGTCCGAAAGGGCGGACATGGCGTTCCTGGCAGGAAAGGCCGAGATCGCCGTTATCGGCACCGAGCTGGTCAAACAGCTGGAACAAACCGGGCCGGAAGGAGCAGGCGAGTTGGTTCGCCGCTTTTGCGGGTCAGCCGCCTGAGCCCCGCCACCCCCGGCCTCCTCAATTACCGTCACGAAAAACAAGACAGCCGGATCAATGACGCAGCCCCATGATTCAGCGACGGTCGTCACCTTGGCTAGGGAGCCGCTCACCCCCACCTCGAGAATGGCGTAAAGGGCCAGGACGGAGAGGGTCCCGGAAAGCCCGTGAAGCGCCGCGATCCCTAAACCCAAGAGCACGCCGCACCAAACAGCCATTTGCCCTTTTCTCCAAGGGAGGGAAAGAAGTTTTCCGCCTCGTAGGCCCCATTGATAACAGTGGACTTTCGGTATTTACTCCCGTATTACCTGGCAAATTCCTCTTCAGGCGCATTGTCCACGATCAGGTCGGCCATGACGGGCCGCTCCTTGTTGTAGAATGTCTGCCAGTGCCGTCGCATGCCTATGAGCTCGGATGCGGGGATTCCTGTGAGGTTTTCCCATGCCTTGTTGCAGTGGGTGATTCGATGTTCCGCGTTGATGACGAAGGTGGCGATGGGGGTGCCCTCGACAATCTGGGAGAACAGCTTCTCGTTCGAGGTGAATACCTCCTGCTCGGCCTCCAGGGCCCGATTCTCCTCGATGAGTTCCTGCACGCGAAGCTCGAGCTCTTCGTAGTTGGGCTTTGATTTCATTGTGCACCTCTGAGCCTATCCTAGGACAACACCCTGGAAATCTCAATGCCCATTTTGCCGGCGATTTCAAGGGCCGGCGTTTGAAGAGCCCATTCGCCGGGTGTTCTGCGCCACCACCATTGACCGGTGCGAATTTTCTTTGTTAGGATGAAAAATAATAACGCCCGGTCGTGGCGGCTGCCGCAGGGTACAGCCTTTCGAGGGGCGGTTGAGAATCTTTGCGGAACCGTCCGTGCCCCGTCGAAATTCGTGGAGGACGTGGTGTTAAGAGATGCCCATGAATCATAGGCCGAGACAGGAACTTCGCGCCCACGGGGTCCGCCTGCTCCTTTCGCGACACCCTTCCGTTCGCCGTTTGAAAAGAGAACGGTTTCCCACGCAGCACGGAAATCGATGCTGGTCGTCGAGTTGGGTCCTCATGGATTACCTGGCCGGCTCAGGGATGCCCGGCGGCTCCCGCATCATTGATGTGGGATGCGGCTGGTGCCTGTCCGGGATCTTCTGCGCCAAGACCTTCGGCGCCCGGGTGACCGGAGTGGACGCTGACCCGGATGTGTTTGAGTTTCATCGGCTCCACTCAGAGGCGAACCGAGTGAATGTGGACACCCTGCAGAGGGATTTCAACCGAATCACCACCAGAACCCTGCAGGAGTTCGACTGGTTGATCGGTGCGGACATCTGTTTCTGGGACTCATTGATCAGGCCCGTCCGCAACCTGATTCGTCGCGCGTTTCGCGCCGGTGTCAAGGGGGTTGTTATCGCCGATCCGGGGCGGAGCCCCTTTGAGGCCGCGGGGGAGGATGTTCTGTCCAGGCACGAAGGGGAGATTGTGGCGTGGAAAACGAACCAA
The DNA here is from genome assembly GCA_964413125.1 of uncultured Desulfobacterales bacterium. Lineage (GTDB taxonomy): Bacteria > Desulfobacterota > DSM-4660 > Desulfatiglandales > HGW-15 > JAIPEI01. Next base: position 212 of record CAYPSZ010000487.1, on the reverse strand, counting down.
CCGCGAACCATTCATGGTAGGATCCTTCGGCTGGGAGACGGGCTGTTTTGAGGACGTGAGATGCCGCCGGGTCGAACGAACCACGGTTTTACAAGGGAGAGGCCGTAATGGAAGGGGATTTCCAGGAGCAGGTGGAAGAGACAATGGGCGAATCCGTATCACCGCCGGGGACCACCAAGGGGGCTGAAGAGCTGATGCGGGACCTGATCGAC
>CAYPSZ010000486.1:0-7278 GCA_964413125.1 uncultured Desulfobacterales bacterium | reverse complement strand
GGCGGGATCCAATTCCGCTATCCTGCGGAATTGTCCTTGATCTTGCGAAAAATATCTCATTTCTGAATTGGAAACTTGCCAGTGCCCGAAAAGCGTTTCTGGATGGGCACCAGCTAACCGCAGTTTTCACCCAATCCAAGCCCCAGTTCCAGGGCGCGGCGGTTCATATCCAGAAAATCCCGCGGCACAGTTTCGCTAAGAACCTCAATGACGGCTTCAGGACGGACCAGCTTGGTAAGCCCGATGAGTGTTCCGAGCACACAGATGTTGAAGACGATGGGCCTGCCGATTTCCTGGATGACCGCCTTATACATCCCCATTTCGATCTGGCGGGCGTCCACCTTTCTTTCCTGGACCACGAAATGGCTGTCTGAGAGCAATAGCCCACCGGGCCGGATTATCCAGGAAAACTTATTGTAGGCCTCCTGTGTCAGGCAAATCAGGATGTTGGGCTGGGTGACCTTAGGGAATCGAATCTCTTCATCCGATATAATTACATCAGCCCTGGTAGCGCCCCCGCGTGCCTCCGGGCCGTAAGACTGAGCCTGCACGGCGTTGAGACCTTCATGGAGAGCTGCGGCCTCGGCAAGTATGATCGAGGCGGTAATAACGCCCTGGCCCCCTGAGCCCGAAAAAATGAGACGTGTCCTAGCCATTGGCCTGATCAGCCCCCATTGCTCTTTTAATAATGTTTTCGTATTCGGCACAGTATTCAGGCCGGTTTTCATCAACAAAAATTCCCCTTTCGATAAGGGAAGGGTTTTTCTCTTTTGCCTCCGAACCGACTGGGGTAGTGCCGCTCTTGTAGGATTCCATCATGTCCACCGCACCGCCCATACGATTCTTTCGGCCGAAGTAGGTGGGGCATTGAGATAGGATTTCGACCACTGAAAAACCCTTGTGCTGGATGGCCTTCTCAAAGAGCTTTATCATTGATGTGGCGTGATAGGTGGTGCCTCTGGCCACAAAAGATGCTCCAGCCCCCTTGGCCAGTTCCACGATGTCAAAGGCCTGGTCGATTATTCCTAAAGGAGCCGTGGTGGCGGTCTTTCCATAGCCGCTCAGCGGAGAGTATTGCCCGCCGGTCATTCCGTAGATACGGTTGTTCATTATGATCGCCGTCATGTTTATGTTGCGGCGCGCGGCGTGAATAAAGTGATTCCCCCCTATGGCCGTTGCATCACCATCCCCCATGGGCACCAGGATATGCAGCTCGGGCCGTGCCAGCTTGACACCGGTGGCAAAGGCCAGGGCCCGCCCGTGCAGGGTGTGGAGGGTGTGGAAATCAAGATATCCGGAAATACGTGCGGAGCAGCCTATGCCGGAGACCATTACGATGTCCCGTTTCCTCAAAGCCAGGTTCTCCACGGCCCGGATGAGGTTGTTCATGACAATGCCGTGCCCGCAACCCGGACACCAGATATGCGGCATGAACCTTTCTCTAATATAGTCGCGAATGGCCAAGTGGTCATACTCCTTTGCCCTGAATCAGGCGAAGAATGTTTCGTATATCGGTCGGCGTTATGAAAGTTCCGTCTATCTTATTGGCCAGAAAAACCTTTTCCGGGTCATCTACGGCCTTCTTGACCTCCTGGAGCACCTGTCCCATGTTCAATTCCACGACGACGACGGATTTGGGCCGGGCGCAGCGCGTACGAACAAGCTCCGCTGGAAAGGGCCACAGTGTCTGGAGTTCCAGAAGCCCGAGCGCCTCCCCCCTGGCCCGGCGGTTCTCAACAACATGAAGCGCTGAACGGGCTGAAGACCCGTAAGATATCAGGATGCACTCCGCGTCTTCAATATAGTACTCCTTATAACGGGCAATCTCATGGACGCGGTTTTGAATCTTGTCAACCAGGTGTCTCATGAGCCCGTGAGCCACGTCAGGTTTGTTGGACGGGAAGCCCCACATATCGTGTATGAGGCCGGTGACATTGTACCGGTGAATCCCGCCGAAGTCCGACATGGGCAGCCTGCCGTCTTCCCTGGGAAGATAGGGATGAAAGTCCGTGCCTTCCTTGACCGACGTCCAGAGGCGTTCCACCAGAGGGATATCTCCGGGCTCGGGGAGCTCTAGTTTTTCCCTCATGTGCCCCACGACCTCGTCGAACAGCAGTATGACCGGAGTGCGATAGGTCTCTGCGAGATTGAAAGCCTCCACGGTCATGGAAAAGACGTCCTGATGATTTGAAGCTGTGAGGGTGATGATGGAGTGGTCTCCGTGCGTTCCCCAGCGAGCCTGCATAACGTCGCCCTGGCTCGGGCTCGTGGGGAGCCCGGTGGAAGGTCCTCCTCGTTGGACGTTCACAATTACACAGGGGATCTCCGTCATGACGGCATACCCGATGGCTTCCTGTTTCAAAGAGAAGCCCGGGCCGCTGGTTGCGGTCATGGATTTGAGACCCGTAAGGGACGCTCCCACTATTGCACACATGGAGGCGATTTCATCCTCCATTTGTATGAACTTTCCGCCTTTTCGAGGGAGCTTGAGGGATAGGAGTTCGGCGATTTCCGTGGACGGTGTGATGGGGTAGCCGGCAAAAAACTCCAGCCCGGCGTACAACGCGGCTTCCACGCACACTGCGTTCCCTTGAAGAAACAGGGTTTTTTTGCTCATGTCAAAGCCACCGGCGATACTGAGGGAGTGGGTCCGGAAACAATACCGGAGCAGGGTTCATAGTTGGATTCATGCAGCATCGATTTCCCTTGACTCTACTGCCATATCAGGGCAGCGCAGCTCACACAGCCCGCAATCAATGCAGTCATCGGGTCGGACAACAGCGGCCTTCATAGACTCGTCAAGATCCATTACGCCTTTAGGGCAAAAAGCAACGCAGATGCCGCAACCCTTGCACCATTCTATGTTGATGGTCCGCAATCTCTTCTCTTTGTTCTTCTTCATGGAATAGGCCGTCCGATCAGTCGACAATTCACCCGTTGGGGCCGATAGGAGATTATACTTATCCATAGACCATTCACAACCGTTTCGTCAAGTACGGTTGTGATTTTTTACCGGCTGATGGGCGGGCCTGTGTTTTCCGGCTCCTGCTTATCGCGCCATCAAGAGCACAAAGAGCATGTAGAGTCAAAAATGATTTGACAGTTCGTTCGATCCTGACATATTTTCATCCGAGATATATCAAGGACTTAACCGCTATTTTTCCATTTTTTTAAATACCTTGAACCGTCTTGAGCCTTTGGCGAAGCCAGGCTTCAGGCCGGCGGAGTATGGCATCCTTTGATGCCGGAGAGGAGGACCATGGACCGATTGAACAGGGAAGTTGAGCGCTGGACCAAAGAGGTGGAGGTGAAGCTCGCAAAACGGCCCGAGCGTAAAGAGTCCTTCGTGAACACTTCAGGTATTCCGGTCAAAAGGCTGTACTCGCCGGTTGATACCGAAGACACGGATTACCTGGAAAGTCTCGGTTTTCCCGGAGAGTATCCCTACACAAGGGGAGTGCAGCCCACCATGTACAGGGGACGATTCTGGACCATGAGGCAATATGCCGGGTTTGCCACCGCCGAGGAGTCAAACAGGAGGTACAGGTTTTTGCTGGATCAAGGGCAGACGGGCCTGTCCGTGGCCTTTGATCTTCCTACGCAGATAGGCTTTGACTCCGATCACGAGATGGCCATGGGGGAAGTGGGCAAGGTGGGCGTTTCCATAGATTCCCTGAGAGACATGGAGGTGCTGTTCAACAAAATTCCTCTTGACAAGGTCAGCACGTCAATGACCATCAACGCACCGGCCGCTGTTCTCCTTGCCATGTACATAGCAGTGGCCGAGAAACAAGGTGCAACGGCTCGGGATCTCCGGGGCACCATCCAGAACGATATTCTCAAGGAGTATTCCTCCAGGGGTACTTATATTTTCCCGCCCAGACCCTCGATGCGCATTATTACGGACATCTTTGCCTTTTGTGCCGAGAAGGTGCCCCAGTGGAACACCATAAGCATCAGCGGCTATCATATCAGGGAGGCGGGGGCAACGGCCGTTCAGGAGGTGGCTTTCACCCTGGCAAACGGCATCGCGTATGTTAAGGCCGCCATGGACGCGGGGCTGGGTGTGGATATGTTCGGCCCCAGGCTTTCTTTTTTCTTCAATTCCCACCTGGATTTTTTCGAAGAGGCGGCAAAGTTCCGGGCTGCAAGACGCCTCTGGGCCCGTATCATGAGGGAACGATTCGGAGCCAAGGACCCGCGTTCTCTGATGATGAGGTTTCACACGCAGACGGCTGGATGTACGCTCACCGCAAAGCAACCCAAGAACAACATCGTGCGTGTAGCCTTCCAGGCAATGGCCGCGGTCCTGGGCGGAACGCAGTCCCTTCACACCAACTCCATGGACGAGGCTCTGAGCCTGCCTTCGGAGGAAGCGGTGCGTATCGCACTCCGAACCCAGCAGGTGATCGCCCACGAATTGGGTGTCTCGGACACGGTGGACCCTTTGGGCGGGTCATATTACGTGGAATCCTTGACAAAGCGAATCGAGGAAGAGGCTGAGGACTACATTCGAAGAATCGATGATATGGGGGGAGCTCCCGCTGCTATCGAAAAAGGATACATCCAGAAAGAGATTCAAGACAGCGCCTACGCATATCAGCGGCAGATCGAATCGGAAGAGCGGGTGGTGGTGGGCCTCAACCGCTTCCAGACAGAGGAGGAGACCCCTAAGGATCTTCTTCGTGTGGATCCTTCCGTGAGAGAGGCCCAGACGGAAGCGTTGAGTGTACTGAAGGCGGAACGGGATGCCGGTAGGGTGGAACATAGTCTGAGCGCCTTGAGGGATGCAGCCGAAGGAACCGAGAATCTTATGCCTCATATAATCGAGGCGGTAAAAGTCTATGCAACCCTCGGTGAGATCTGCGACGTACTTCGCGATGCCTTTGGTGAATACCAGCAGAGCGCGGTCATGTAGATCCGCGTCCCCGGATAAGGATGTGGAGTTCGTACATTTCGGAGTGAGACCCTAAAGGGAGAAGCCATGCAAGCGGAGAAGAAGATTCGAGTCCTGGCTGCCAAGCCGGGCCTGGATGGACACGATCGTGGAATCAAAGTGGTTGCCGCGGCCCTCATGGATGCAGGTATGGAGGTCGTATATACAGGGTTGAGACAGACTCCCGCCCAGGTCGTCGAAGCCGCCGTTCAGGAGGACGTGGATGTGATCGCACTGAGCATCCTTTCAGGGGCGCATGATTACCTGTTTCCCCGAATCTTGGAGCTCTTGAATGAACGCGGCGCAGGGGACATTCTGGTGCTGGGGGGAGGAATTATCCCCGAAGAGGATGTCCCACAATTGAAGGCCTGCGGTATCGCCGAGATATTCGGGCCGGGGACCAACACAGGCGATATCGTGAAATACATTAAAGAACACGTCAGGCGGTGAATAATCGGCGTAGGGTTTGCTGCTGAAGGAAAGCGTTTCTTGTTTTAGCACAAGGGCAAGGATGCGTTGGATTTGATCGTGGAAGCAGGCAAACGACCGCCTCCGGCGATCGAGGCCCAGGCTGGGCCCGATCGCCGCTTGGCGGCAGCCTGCTCATTCACCGGTTTTTCCACTCCGGTTTTCGCTTTTCAAGAAAGGCCTTCAGGCCTTCCTGGGCGTCTTCGGTCTTCATAAGCTCCTCGAGGTATATCTTCTCTATTGGGACCAGAGAAGGCTCCAGATCGTCCCTGAGACCGGCAAAAAACGCCTTTTTCGTGTTTCGAAGCACCTCGGCGCTCAATTTCAGGAAGGGTTTTACAAAGGCTCCTGTCTCGGCTTCCAGCTCATCCCGGGGAACGACTTTGTTCAGTAGTCCCAGCCGGAGAGCCTCATCCGCACCTATGACCTTGCCCGACAGGATGAGTTCCATGGCCGCCTTTCGACCGATGATTCGCGGAAAGATCTGGGCGGCAATGGGCGGGAACACTCCCACCTGAATCTCGGGCTGGCCGATTTTGAGGTCGTCAGCAGCTATGACCATATCACAGAAAACCGCAAGCTCACATCCGCCGCCCAGGCAGGAGCCGTAGGCGGAGGCCACGGTGGGGATCTTAAACCCGTCCAAGAGGCGGAACATCCTGTGGAAGGATTCGATCATTTTGGGTGCCATGTCCCCCATATGTTCGCCCACATCAACGCCCGCTGAAAAGCATTTGCCCTTTGCGTCGATGAGAAGGGCCTTCATATCACGTTCACCTTGCCAGTCCTTCAGGACGCCGTTGATCTCCTCCATCATGGCAATGTTAAGAATGTTTACCGGGGGGCGGTTCAAAGTGATGGTCCCGAGGCCGTCCCGTATGCCGGCCTCAATGAATTCAAAACCCATAGCGTTCCTCCTTAATGACCGGCCCCTGTTCACGGAAAACAAAGGCAGGCGGGCCTGCCGGTTAGGCTCCGCCTGCCGCGAAGGACACCCGAACCGGTGGGCTATTCCTTTGGTTTTCCCATTACCTCTTCAAACATCTCCATATCCCAGGTCCTGCCCTCGGCGATATTCTGGCGGAACTTGATGAAATCGATGGTGTCCTGGCCTGTAATCTTGCGGGTGTTAAATGCTCCGAATCCCAGGAAGGCCTCGCCACCCATGTTTGCAGCCAGCCAGTGCTTGTTGGGGTTCTTCATGATGTCCCAGAAGAACTTCTTTTTCTGGCGGATTCCATCGACGGACTTGATGAGGCATCCGGGAAACAGGTTTGCGAAGGTCCAGACGATCTTGTCCACTTCCTTGTCCAGGAGTTCGAAATCCGCGTTGGGCTGGTGTTCTTTCAAGAAAGCCCTGGCTTCCTTGGCTTCAGCCCCGGTCTTGAATTCACCGTAGACGATCTCGCCGTCTTCGATGTACTTGTCGGTTATCACCAGGGGATTGCGAACCCACTTGCCGTCCACTTTTAGGACCGGGACAAGCTTGCTTATCAGGTTTTTCATCTTCATCTTGTAAGCGGACCACATTTCGCAAGACACGCAGTTCCACATGGCGTCCTCGATACTGAGGTACCAGGGCAGAAAGTCCGAGGATCCGCCGTCGGGTGCGGAGCCGTGCTTCGGTCCGGCCTGACCGAAGATAGCGAGGTCGGAAGAAACTGTTATGTCACAGGCCATACCTATTTCCTGGCCCCCGGCCACCCGCATTCCGTTCACCCGGCAGATCACAGGCTTCTTACACATGAGAATGGAGTCGACCATGTGGTTGAAGAGTTCCATGTACTGGCCGTATTCGTCGCAGCGAAGGCTGTAAAACTCGCTGTACTCTTTGGTGTTACCGCCCGTGCAAAAGGCAAATGGGCCCACCGCGG
>CAYPSZ010000485.1:0-18453 GCA_964413125.1 uncultured Desulfobacterales bacterium | reverse complement strand
ACCTGGGTGAATAGGTGCAGGGTGAGGGCGCCGGCCAGGACCGTGACGAAAGCCGTGAACGGGTCCAGAGGGGCGATACCTTTGCCTACGGTCATCATTACCCTGCGGCTGAAAGTCAGGACTCCGGCTGCAATGGCCAGCCCGCCTATGAGGCCGGCAGCGCCCGGCTCCAGGAGGCCGGAACCTACATACACACCGGTTACATTGGCCACGTTGTTGGATCCCAGGGTGTAAGCCCCGTAACATCCGGATATCAGGATTCCCGAAAAGTAGATGTGGTTTCGCCTCGTCACCCCCATTCGGGACAGGTTGAAAAACAGGGTAAGCAGTCTAAGCAGGGTATATCCCAAGACAAGCCCGCAGATGGGAGTCAGCACCCAGCAGGTGACGATCTTGTAGAGTTGCGAAAAATCGGCCGACCCGTGGAGTATCCCTGCGCCGAGAATGGCGCCGATGACCGCATGAGACGATGACGCAGGCACGGCCAGGAAGGTCATGGCGGTCATGGTGAGAGCGGCTGCCAGCAAGCAAAGGAATGCATCCAGAGGCACGAGACGCGAGAGGTCCGTAAGTACCTGCATGCACTTGGGTCCCTCCAGTAGGGCCCCTATCATGACAAAAAAGGCGGTGAGCCATATGGCGGTACGATAACGGATAGTGCCGGTGGCGACCCCTGTGCCGAAGATATTGGCTGAGTCGTTCGCTCCCAGACTCCATCCCAGAAAAGCGCCGCTTAGGATTTTCCACATGATATCTGAAGGTTACAGGTTGTAAGTCTCCGGGGGGATTTAGACCTTGGTGGAGCCGGATCCCTGGTATTCGTTCCCCCTTACGGGCAATACCGATCACTTGATTATGGAGCTGATAATGCCCAAGTGGTCGCCGGCATCCTCGATAAGGTCGCTCACCGAGCATAGGCGGGAGAGAAACCCGGATAGTAAGTCTCCTTCCCAGAAATCGTCCACATGAATGGCCCTGGCATCTTTCATGAGGGCGAACTTCAGGTCGTCGACCCGCTTTTCATAGATCCGTATGGCCAGCAGCTTCTCCCTCAGGTCCTCACCCGCCATCATGGACTGCAGGGTGATTCCAAGCATCTCACACATCTGCTGGTTCAAGAAGGCCACTCGGGCGGCTTCGCTCCTGAGGGAATCGGGAAACCTTATTTCAAGGTAGCAATTGGCCGCGTATTCCAGGAGATCGAAGACCTGATCCACTATTTCCACGAACTTGGAGAGTTCCGGGCGAAGGTATGGGAGAAAGGCCCCCTTATAGATATGGTACATAATGTCTCTTCGAATTACGTCCGCTTCACGTTCCAGCTCTTTGACCTTTCGCATACCACGATGATCGTTCTCCTTGATCGCCTTGAGAAAAGCCCGGCATCCGGCCCCAAGAAGACGAATGTGACGGTCCATGTCCTGGACGACTTCCTTTTCGAGGTCGCCGTGTCCAATAAGCTTCTTAAGAAACATGGTCTCCTCGCGCCCGAATGATTAGCATGGCGGCCATGGCATCCATCATGGAGATGACACCCACGATGTTCTCACCGTCACAGGCGAACAGCCTGGCTACGCCGGACTCTTTCATCAGGGCGGCGGCTTCCTCAAGGGATGTGTCCTGGTCGATGCAGGAGATCGGTCGGGAGGCGATCTCCGACACCTGCAGCTCTTTAGGGTCTTTGCCGTCTGCCAGCACCTTGTAGACTATGTCACGCGCCGTGATAACGCCGTCCTCCATGTCCCCGCCTGGAAAGCGGACCAAAAGAGAGCGTATGCGCCGGTCCACCATCAGTTCAACGGCCTCATACACGCTGTCTTTGGCGTTCACCGCCTCCAGCCGTGTGGTCATAAACTCGTACACTTTCATGGGGTAACCTCCAAAAGAGGGTGGAAAGGGCCTGTGAGCCGGCAGCGCCCTCAGGGCCGAAGGGTCTTGATAAATTCACTTATACTCGAAACCACGGATGTTTTCAATAGGAGGAGGACCGCCCATAATGATCGTTCCTGATGAGCGTATTCCTGGAATAGCTCTTTAGCTTCTTGTGAAGGGTCTTTCTGGTTATGCCCAGCCTTCGGGCCGCCTCACTCTTGTTTCCCCCGGCCTCGGCCAGTGTCCTGAGGATGGCGGCTTTTTCCATTTCTTCCAGGGAACCACCCGGGAAGTTCTCTCCTTGGAAGGAGTCTCCTGTTTCTTCCTTTGCCGGCATGATTGATAGGTCCGGTGCGTCGATGATCTCGGTGCGGGAGAGGACCACGGCGCGTTCAACTACGTTCATAAGCTCACGCACGTTTCCGGGCCATTCGTGTCGAAGGAGAAGGTCCATTGCCCGGGGGGTGAAGCAGGTGATTTTCTTTCGGTCGGCCTCTTTGAACTGTTCCAGGAAATGCTGAGCCAGTAAAGGGATGTCTTCCCTGCGCTCTCGGAGGGGAGGCATGCGAATGGATACTACGTTCAGTCTGTAATAAAGGTCCTCACGGAATCGGCCCCCTTGGATTTCCTCGATGAGATCCTTGTTCGTGGCTGCGATTACTCGCACGTCCACGGGCACAACCTCCTCGCCGCCCACCCTGGTGACTTCCCGCTCCTGCAGGACCCTCAGGAGCTTGGCCTGCATGGCCGGGGACATCTCGCTGATTTCGTCGAGGAAGAGACTTCCGCCGTCCGCCTGTCGAAAACGCCCTTCTTTACGGCGGTGAGCGCCGGTGAAGGCGCCTTTCTCGTGACCGAAGAGCTCGGATTCCAGAAGAGTCTCCGTTATTGCGGCGCAGTTGATCTTGACGAAAGCCCCGTCCTTGCGGGGGCTGTTGTAGTGAATTGCACCTGCGATCAACTCCTTTCCCGTGCCGGACTCCCCGAAAACGAGCACAGTGGCTTCGGAGGACGCCACCTGGCTTACGGTCTCCAGTATTTGTATCATGGCCGTGCTGCGACCGATGATGTTCCTCCGGTCGAAATTCTCCCCCAAACGCTCCTTAAGCCGCCGGTTTTCTTCCCTGAGCCGGGTATGGTCCATTGCGCGGTCCATGGCGTGCCTCAGTTCATCGAAATCCAGGGGCTTTGTGAGGTAGTCATAGGCCCCGTTCTTTAGGGTCATAACGGCCGTTTCCACGGATGAGTAAGCTGTCATGATGATTACCGGTATGGCCGGGTTATAGGCCTTGACGGCCTTCAGCGCCTCGGTGCCCGATACGCGGACCATGCGGATGTCCATGAGTATCAGATCAAAAGGCTGTTCCTGAACCATTTGGACGGCCGTATCACCGTCGTCCGCCTCATGAACTCCGAGCCCCCAGCCTCCAAGGAGGGTCCGAAGCATGGTGCGGTGGGCGGGATCGTCATCCACCACCAGTACGGATTGCTTATCGGGGTTCATATCCTCTTCTCCGGATTGTCTTGTTCGCATTTCCGGTCTTCTTGAAACAACCGGAAATACTTCGGTAAAGATGGAAACACGCTAATCCGGGGGGAGCAGCACCGTGAAAGTGGTCCCCTTTCCCTGTTCGCTCTCCACATGAACTTCTCCCCCGTGGCTCTCAACTATTTTGTGCACTACGGCGAGACCCAGACCCGTGCCGGAAGACTTGGTGGTGAAGTAAGGATCAAAGACGTGCGTGAGATCATCGGGAGCTATGCCTTTGCCCGTGTCCCGGACTGTGAAACGGGCATATCGATTCGAATCATCCACATCCACGGTGACACTCAGTGTCCCGCCGCCGGGCATGGCCTCGAGGCCGTTTAAGAGCAGGTTCAGCATGACCTGGGCCATGCGGTCCCTATCCATGGGCACAGGGCCGGGTTGTATCCGGCTGTCGATGAGGACCTCCTGATCGGCTGCCCGGGCCTCAATCATCTTGAGGGCGTGGCGGACAATTACGCCCGGCTGAACCGGTTTCCTGTCAAGTGTCATGGGTCGTGCAAATTCAAGCAGTTCCCCGATGACGCGGTTGAGGCGGTCCACCTCCCGGATCATTATTTCGGCTGTGCGGCGATCTTCTTCCACGTCGCTGTACCGTTCTTTGAAGTAGGTGGCAAAACCTTTGATTGAACTCAAGGGGTTGCGGATCTCGTGAGCCACGCCCGCGGCCAGGCGTCCCACTGCCGCCAGCCGCCTTGTCCTTTCCACCTCCTTCTTAAGGGCCCTCACCTCTGTCAAATCTCGAAAAAGGAGGAGTTTTCCGGAGGAGACACCTTCCGGACCGGTAAGACTGCTGATGTTCGCGGCCAGGGGGATGCTCCGGCCTCCTTCCAGTGTAAATTCGATCTCCTGTTCCAGTAAAAGGCGATTCGGATGTTCCTCCTTCAGGAGCCTCAACAGCTCTTCGGGAAGTAGTTCAGCCGCGGATCTCTCAAGTACCTTGGTTTCTTGAAGGCCCAGAATATTGGACGCCGTCCGGTTGAATGAGGCTATCCGGTGTTCACCGTCCAAGGCCACCAAGCCCATGGGCATGTTTTGAACCAGGTGATCGGAAAAGGCCCGGACCCTGCTGAGGGAGGTCCTGGCGGAGCGATAGGCGTGTACCACAAAAACAGAGAAAAGCCCTGCAAAACCTATCAGCAGAAGAATAACGGCCATAACCAAGGTGTGACGGGCCTCTTCCCTACGGACCTGTTCAAATATGCTCAGGTCCAGACCGGCAAAAATGATCCCGGGTTCGGGCTGCGACTCCAGGGGGTCACCCGGGGAGAGCCGGCGTCCCATTGGACCGCGGTCGCCATGGGGAAGGCGATGTCTTGGCGTCCGGGGAGCAAAGGTTCTAAAGACCTCGAAAACGGGAGATCCGTCAGGCCCTTGAATACGTCGCCACAGAGGATTGACGTCTGTAGAAACACTACTCACATCCACGCCGGGATCGTAAGTCTCACCGATTCGTTCCTGGTCGCTGTGAGCGATAATGCGGCCCTGATGATCAGTGATGATCAGGTAAACGATGTCGGGCTGCCGGGCCGTCTCCGTGAGAAGGCGCTGCAGCTTGAATGCGGTTCCAGGCATCCCCATCATCCCCATCATACCGGTTCGGGCGCCCGCCTCGAATGAACGAATCAGAGCCGCACCCTTTTCCAGCAGCAGTAGATTGGTCATTTCCTGCTGCCTTCGGATGTTCTCGGTCGCCCAGAATATGAAGATAGGAGTAAAAATCAGCACCGCACCAAGTAGTATCCAGGGAGGAACCCCCAAGAGGGCCCGGGCCTGTTTTTCCTGCATGGCGCCTTGTGCGCGTGACAACATCAGATGAGTGTCCTTCTATGGCGGGCCATTGCCCGCAAGCCAACAATATCGGAGCAGGCTCCGGAGGGCGGGGTTTTCCTCCGCTCCCTCCGCTCCCGCCCTCCTACGCCACCAATCTCGGTAAGGAATTAAAACCGTAACCCTTTTACCCGGCCTTTCCGAATCGCCCGGGTAATAAGTATCCGGGTTTTTCCCTGGTAAGGCAAGCCGGGAATGCTCCCAACGGATAAATTAGTTTCCAACCAACTGATATCATTTGATCTGTTAGGCCCTGCTTCCGGTTGGCACGAGGATTGCCTTAAGCAAGGGCAAGAGAAGATGCGGTGAGATTCAATAACACATTTGAAAAAAGGAGGAAGATCATGATGAAAAGAGCAATTACCATTGGAGCGGTTGTTCTTCTGGCAGGGGCGCTGGTGGTTCCGGTATTCGCCCAGGGCCCCGGCGGGGTCCGTTTCGGCGGGAAGCCCGGATACTACGGGCCGGGACAGTGCTGGAGGGACGGGCGGCCCTACGGAGCGGCTTTACCTAACGAGGAACAGCAGACAAAAATCAATGAACTTCAAAGCAGGCATTTTGAGGAGACCGCTCCTGTTCGAAACGAGCTTTGGGCCAAGCGAGAACAAATGAGAGGTTTTATGGCTGCCGAGTCTCTGGACGAGGCCCGGGTCAGGGCCCTTCAAAAGGAGATCAACGGGCTTCGTTCGGAATTGGCGGAAAAGCGCACGCAAATGCTCATCGAACTTCGAAGCATGGATCCTGATGCCCGTTTTGCAGGCCGGTTCGGCGGCCGTAGTTACGGGCACAAGGGATGGGGGCCCGGTCCTCAAATGATGGGTCGTGGTTCCAGGGGCGGCTACGGTCCGGGTTGGTGCTGGAACTGATCAAGGTCTCATCACGAAAGGCGAGAAGGCCGCGAAGCAACCCGAGAACCGGAAACGGATCATGAAGCGGGCCTTCCGTCCTGAATTGCCGGCCCTGCGCCGGGTGCCATGTGTGCACCCGGCGCTTTTTTTGACACTGACGCGAACATGCCTTATGTTATACCTGAAATCTGCAATCAGGTTTTAACAATTAGCTGTTAGACATAGGAACTTCAGATACCTGTCCAGCTTCAAGTTGAATCTGAACTTTCATTTTTGGATGTTGCTACAACGCCTGATAATCCATTGTTATTACAAAACTAATGGTTAAAAGCCAATGGCTAATGGCTAAAAGCTAACGTCTAATGGCTAAAAGCCAACGGCTAATCGCATTTTTTATGTAACCGATAACCATAATCCATGGGAGTCCAAGTTTATGTCTGACAAGACCGTCCGGCTTCCAGTAACGGGAATGACCTGTGCCAACTGCGCCGCGAATATAGAGCGCAGCGTTAAGAAACTTGCCGGTGTGAAAGAAGCAAATGTGAACTTCGCCTCGGAGGAGGCCTCCGTGACCCTGGACCCGGAGGAGGTGCAGGTCCGTGACTTGATCGACAGGATCAAGCAAAGCGGCTTCGACGTGCCCATGACCCGCGTAGAATTGCCGGTTACCGGTATGACTTGCGCCAACTGCGCCGCCAACATTGAACGTGCCCTGAATCGCAAGGCGCCCGGCGTGGTGAAAGCGTCGGTCAATTTCGCCACTGAGAGCGCCGTTGTGGAGTATCTCCCGTCCATGACGGATCTTGATGAAATAGCCGCTGCAGTGGAAAAGGCCGGTTATGGGGTTATCCGCCCCCGGGATGAAGAGGTTGAGGATGCGGAGGCTGCGGCCAGGCGGATTGAAATCCGGGATCAGACTCGGAAATTCCTTGCAGGTGTGGTGTTTGCGGGCCCGCTTTTTGTTTTGAGCATGGGGCGGGACTTCGGGCTCCTTGGACCCTGGAGTCATGCCTTGTGGGTGAATTGGCTCTTCTGGGCCCTTGCCACCCCGGTCCAGTTTTATACGGGCTGGGATTATTACACCGGGGGGTGGAAGAGCCTTCGTAACGGCAGCGCGAACATGGACGTACTTGTGGCCATGGGTTCTTCCGTGGCTTACTTTTACTCCGTGGCCCTTCTCATGTATCCGGTCTTGGGAGATCACGTCTATTTTGAGACTTCGGCGGTCATCATAACCTTGATCAAGCTGGGAAAAATGCTTGAGGCCCGCACCAAGGGCCGCACAGGCGGCGCCATTCGCAAGCTCATGGGTCTCAGGCCCAAAACCGCCACCGTGATCAGGGATGGAATGGAGTCCGAGATCCCTATCCAAACCATTCGGGTCGGGGACTTGATTCTGGTGCGTCCCGGGGAGAGCGTGCCCGTGGACGGAGTGGTGGAGGAAGGTGCATCCAGCGTGGATGAGTCCATGCTCACCGGCGAGCCTCTGCCCAAGGACAAGAAGCCCGGAGACGAGGTCACGGGGGGGACCATCAACAAAGAGGGACGTCTCAAGTTCAGATCAACCCGAGTGGGAAAGGACACGGCCTTAGCACGCATAATCAGGTTGGTCAGGGACGCACAGGGAAGCAAGGCCCCTATTCAGGCCCTGGCGGACCGCGTGGCGGCGGTGTTCGTCCCTGCCGTAATAGGAATCGCCTTTGCCACATTCGGTATATGGTGGGCTGTGGGCAATGATTTCGTCCCCGCCATGATCCGCCTGGTGGCCGTGCTGGTGATCGCATGCCCTTGTGCCCTGGGCCTTGCCACGCCCACCGCCATCATGGCGGGCATGGGAAAGGCTGCTGAACGGGGAATCCTTTTCAAGAACAGCGAGGTCCTGGAAAACGCAGCCCGGCTGGATACCATAGTTCTGGACAAGACCGGCACCATTACCAGGGGGGAACCTTCGGTGGTGACGGTGGTGGGTACCGGAGCCGTTCCCGAAGAGGATGAGGTCCTTAGACTGGCTGCGGCGGTGGAAAGGGGCTCGGAGCATCCTTTAGGTAAGGCGGTGGTCCGGGAAGCCGAACAGCGTGGAATTTCCATACCCGAACCCGAGAACTTCCTTGCATCAAGTGGAGCGGGCGTGCGCGCCGGTGTGGAAGGAAGAAATGTCATGGTGGGTCGCCCGGAATGGATAGGAGATAACGGCACTGATCTGGAAATACTCAATCCCACGATTCAGGATTTCCAGGCACAGGGAAAGACCGTTATGGTCCTGACCTTGGAGGGCCGTGCGGCCGGGCTTATCGCCGTGGCCGACACCATCAAGCCTGAATCCAGGCGCGCCGTGGAGGAGCTCCGAGCAATGGGGCTCCGCGTGGCCATGCTCACAGGGGACAACGAGCAGACCGCGCGGGCCGTTGCATCGGAGGCGGGCATTGAAGAAGTGGCAGCGGAAGTAAGGCCGGAAGACAAGGCCGCCACCGTGCTGGCCTATCAGCAGGAGGGACGCAGGGTGGGCATGGTGGGAGACGGGATCAACGACGCACCGGCCCTGGCCCGGGCGGATGTGGGCCTGGCCATAGGCACGGGAACGGACGTGGCCATCGAGACCGGCGGGATCATTCTGTCCTCCGGGGACCTCACGGGCGTGCCTCGCTCCCTGAAGCTTTCAAGGGCCACAATGGGGACAATCCGGCAGAACCTTTTCTGGGCCTTTGCCTACAATGTGGCGCTGATCCCGGTGGCCGCGGGAGTGCTCAATCCCTTCGAGTCCATACCTTTTATGCTGCGCCAGCTCCATCCCATTCTGGCGGCCCTTGCCATGGCAATGAGCAGCATCACCGTTGTATCCAACAGCCTTCGCCTTTACCGCTCCAGGGTCTAAAAAAAAACGACATGGAGGCCGGTTTCTTGACCCAGGTCAAGGAATGACTGTTGTTTCAAGGTTAGAATACGCATCACAACGTCAGGTTTAATGGAGGTTTGATTATCATGAAATGCCCGGGACAAGACAGCCGGTACTGGAAGCCGGGGGCTGTTTTTGAGACCAAATGCCCTGAATGCGGAAGCCAGGTGGAGTTTTTCAAGGATGACACCACTAGAAGATGCACCCAATGCGGGCATCGCTTCGTGAATCCGGAGCTGGATTTCGGCTGCGCAGCCTATTGCAAATATGCGGAACAGTGCATCGGGAATCTTCCGCCGGAACTCATCGCCCAGAAGCAGGATTTGCTCAAGGACCGTGTGGCCATCGAGATAAAGCGCCATTTCGGGAAAGACTTCAGGCGTATCGGGCACACAATGCGTGCGGCCAGGTATGCCGAAGAGATCGCAAAGGCTGAGGAAGGGGATATGGCGGTTGTTCTCACAGCAGCTTACCTTCACGATATCGGCGTTAAAGAGGCGGAAAGGAAGCACGGCAATGATGGAGCCGGGTTTCACGAGGAGGAAGGGCCTCCCGTCGCCCGGAAACTCCTCGAGAAACTGGGCGCCAACGAGGGCCTAATCGAGGAGGTGTGCGATATCGTGGGCCGTCATCACCATCCCGGAGCCCATGAATCAGTCAACTTTGGGGCCGTGTTTGACGGAGACCTGATAGCGTCCCTTGAAGACCGTCAAAAAAAAGGAACCGATGGACCTTTTTCCCGTGAAGCAATTATGGAATCCGGCTTTTTGACCGGGACCGGGCCGAAGGTTGCCCTAAGAGTGCTTGGAGCCGGGGCTTAGACGGCTGACAACAACTTGATGATGACACGGGGAATAGGCCGTCTTGTGGAAGGAGAAAATGAAATGAAGTTGATGCGAAAGATAATTCAAATAGACGAAGAGCTTTGCGACGGCTGCGGGCAGTGTGTGCCTGCTTGTGCCGAAGGGGCCATCGAGGTCGTGGGCGGGAAGGCCAAACTTGTGGCGGACCGCTACTGTGACGGTCTGGGGGCCTGCATGGGAGATTGCCCCACCGGGGCCCTTCAAATCATCGAGAGAGAGGCTGAAGAGTTCGATGAGGAGGCGGTGGAGGAGCGCGTTGAATCATTGGAGGGGGAAGACAAAGGCCCGGACTTGCCCATGGCCTGCGGGTGTCCCTCATCACAGGTCCGCGCCTTTCAGCCCGGATCCGGTCCCGAAAGACCGGTCTCCTTTAACCAGGGCGGCTCAGGGTCAGCCCTTTCCCACTGGCCGGTTCAGATAAGGCTGGTACCGCCGGAGGCGCCTTTCCTCAAGGGTGCAGACCTCCTTGTGGCTGCGGACTGCACCCCTTTTGCCTATCCGGACTTCCACCGGGACTTTATGCCGGGCAGGGTGGTTCTTGTGGGATGCCCCAAATTCGACGATACTGAGGAATTTATTGCAAAATTCCACCGGATTTTCCGAGTTGCAGGCATTCGAAGCATCACAGCGGTTGTAATGGAGGTCCCCTGCTGCTCGGCCCTTCCGGCGATCCTGAAAAAGGCCATGGAAAAGGCCGGTGTCAGGATCCCCATGGAAGTGGTGGTGCTGGGAACAGAGGGGGACATCCTGGAGAGGGAGCGCGGCACGGCAGCCTAGCCTTATGCAGGCCCCTCTCTTATCCTCAACCAACCAGGATCACGGGGGTTTCGTTGATGCCGTGGAGGACCTTTTGGGATATGCTTCCCATCAAGAAGCTCATAATACCGGATCCTCCTCTCCTCCCGAGCACCACGGCGTCATAGCCTCCGGCCGCCTCGGCGAGTATATCACGCGCAACGCCGGTTTTCTGGGTTTCCATTTTAAAGGTGAGGTTGTTTTCCTGGAATCCCGCACTCAAAAGACGCGCCTTTGCCTGTTCCATGGCCGAGGTTACGATCTCTTTTTTCTTGTCTTCCAATACGCAGAATGCATCTTTTTGGCTCAGGAATAAGGGGGTCAGCCCGGGGCTGTTCATGTCGCACAGGGCCGCGGTATTCGGGATAACGCTCATTAAAGTCACCCGGTGGTCGGGGGTGAAGTGGCGGCATACAAAATCCACCGCGCGCAATGCATTTTCAGACTCATCAAGAGCAACGAGCACCTTGTGTCCCATGTAATTCATCCTCCTTTAAGTGTATTATCAGTCTGTACACCAAGAATATAATAGTATACTATACCACGAATTACCAATCGGAGGGAAGCCTTCATGAGCAGCGATTCTCCGTTAAGTCACCCTGAAATCCGTGTTTCGGAGCCCGATGAGGATCTGCGTTACCAGTCCGAACTCAAGGCGACGGAAGCCGCCCTGCGCAAGAGTGAGGAGCTGTTCCGCACCTTTGCGGAGGACGCTCCCTTCGGCATGTCCATCATGAACCCTGATATGAGCTTCGAGTACTTCAATCCCAAGTTTACGGAGATTTTCGGTTACACCCTTGAGGATCTTCCTGACAAGACGACCTGGTTCAACAAGGCCTATCCGGACCCCGAATACCAGGAAATGGTTCGGGACATCTGGAAAAAAGATACCGTAAAAGATATGAACGTAGGTGAGATAAAGCCTCGAATATTTAACGTACGATGCAAGGACGGGGAGGATAAGATTATCCACTTTCGTGCCGTGATGGTCAAGGACCAGAGGCAGCTCATGACCTATGAGGACATCACTGACAGGGCAAGGGCCGAGGAAGCGCTCAGGCATAGCGAGGAGCGGTATCGCAAGCTTTACGAGGAAGCCACCAGGAGGGAGGAACTCTACCGGTCTCTGCTTCAGTCTTCTGCGGACGCCGTGGTCATTTACGATCTTGAGGGCGCGGTGCAGTACGTGAGCCCCACCTTTACCCGCATCTTCGGGTGGGCCCTGCATGAGCTGGCCGGAAAAAGGATCCCATTCGTCCCGGAATCCGAACGTAAACGAACCATGGAGATAATTCAGGACTTGCTCGACCATGGAACGCCGTGTTCCAGTTTCGAGACGCTCCGTACCACCAAGGACGGTAAGTCGGTTCAGGTCAGTGTGAGCGCTTCCCGTTACGACGATCATGAAGGAAAGCCCGCGGGGATGCTGGTTATGCTTAGAGATATTTCCAGTCAGAAGGAACTGGAAGCCCGGCTTTCCCAGGCCCACAAGATGGAGGCCATAGGGACCCTTGCGGGCGGCATAGCCCATGATTTCAATAATATCCTTCAGGCCATATCCGGGTATACCCAGCTTCTTATGATGAAAAAAGACCCGGGCCACCCCGACCACTCCATGTTGACGGCCATTGACCGATCGGCCAGGCGCGCAAGCGAGCTGACCGAAAGACTCCTGATATTCGGTAGAAAGGTGGAGAGCCGGCTTCGGCCCGTGGATCTGAATCACGAGGTGAAACAGGTTATCTCGCTTTTGGAGCGGACCATACCCAAGATGATCCATATCCAAGCGGAACCGGCGGATGACTTGAAAATTATCAGCGGTGATCCTGTACAGCTGGAGCAGGTGGTTATGAACATGGCGGTGAATGCCAGGGACGCCATGCCGGAAGGCGGGTCCCTCAAGCTTTCCACAAGGAACGTATCTCTTGACCGGGCCTTCTGCATGCTTCATCCCGGAGTGGAGCCGGGCGATTATGTCCTTCTTGAGATGACCGATACGGGGCAAGGTATAGATCCGGCGGTCATGGATCATATCTATGAGCCATTCTTCACAACCAAGGGCACCGGCCAGGGTACCGGCCTGGGTCTTGCCATGGTATACGGGATTGTGAAGAGTCATGGCGGGACCATCAACTGCAGTAGTTCCTATGGGAAGGGGACTTCATTTCGGATCTATTTCCCGGTCCTGGACCTCGATGATGTTCCGGACTTTGATGTTGCTGAAAAGGAAATGGTACCGGGCGGAAACGAACGGATCCTCCTGGTGGACGACGAAGAGAGCATTCTGGAGATCGCATGCGACATTCTCCATCGATACGGCTATAAGTCGGTGACTGCAAAAAAGGGCGAAGACGCCCTTGATATCTACAGGGCCCAAAAGGACATGATCGACCTGGTGGTCCTGGACCTCAATATGCCGGGCATTGGGGGTAAGAAATGCCTGATTGCCCTCAAGGAGATGGACCCGGAAGCAAAAGTGGTGGTGGCCACCGGCCACACAACAACCGATCAGGCCCGCGAGGCTCTGGAACTGGGGGCTGTCCGGTTCATCCCCAAACCCTACCGCCTGAAAGACCTGCTCAAGACCCTGCGCGAGGTCCTGGACGGAAATCCGCTATGAGCCGGCGGCTTTCAGGGCGGCCAGGTTTTCCCGGGCGAAATCGATTCCGGGATCCAGTTCCAGGGCTATCCGGTAGTAACTGATGGCGTTTTCCCTGTCCCCCATTTCCCGATAGTTGGAGGCGATGTTGGCGTAGTCTATGGCCGAGGAGGGATTCAAGGCCAGTACCTTCCTGAAGCTCCGGATGGCCTCTTCGTGCTCCTTGAGCTTGAATAGACAGAATCCCATGAGGTTATGTATGTCCGTACGTTCGGGGTCCGCTTCCTCCCCCTTTTGCAAAGCATGCAGGGCCTCCCGATATTTTCCGAGTTCCTTGAGGCACTGTCCCATGTAAGAGTAGATGCCGGCAAGGTCTTCCTGGTTAGGTCGAAGGTCTAGTGACTCCTCCAGCCTTTTCAGCGCCCCTTCCGGGTCTCCTTTGGACAGCAGGCAAAGCCCCTTAAAGAACCGGATGTAGTATTTGCCGGGGAGCAGCTTTTCCAGTCTGTCCAGTTGGCCCAGCGCCCATGAAGGGTCGTTCTTCCGACAGATGAGTTTGGCTGTAAACATGCCCACACCGGCGCCTTCCGCCCTCTCTCTGAAACGGGCCCCCGGTACAATGGTATAGAAGGAAGGGATCCTCAGCAGCGAGTGGGTGGTCTCCACTGCAATGACATCGAATCCCCTCTCATAAAGAGCTCCTATGCAGTTTTCAAGCTCCAGCCGAAGGTTGGGGTTCGAGATATCCGGGAGGGCTGCCAGGTCTGTCTTCCGGCCCGGGTCTATGACAAAGTCTACATCCTCCAGGCTTTTGGGTTTGGGCAACCCGCTCGCCACATAGTTGCTTTTGGTGTTGAAGTCGCCTGCCAACTGGGCTATCTCGGTGAGAGCCCTGCTCAAAGCCTTTTCAGGCGAGGTGGTTGTGCCGGCTGTCCAGACGATCTCACTTTGTTCCGGAAATGTGCCGGGATCGTAGGCGAGCACACCCACGCTGGGAATCCCCATGTCCAGCGTGAAGTCCGTCAAGTATAACCTGACCCCCGCGTCTGCATACTTTACGAGCATTTCCCGTACCAGGTCGTCTTGCACATTTTCCACCCTGAGTGCTGCCGTCTTAAGTCTCCGCCTGCTCACCAGGGACGAGACATGCCTTTCCACCACCTCGCAGATCCCCTGGAGCAGGGCCTCCTCGACGCAGTTGCCGGCAGAGGGACCGTTAAATTCATTGATGGCGTAGAACCAGTCAAACGGCACCAGGACTTCTTTGTGCTGCGTTAGGTTATAGCCCGTGCACCATCGCATGGGAAGACGCTCAAATGCCTTGCGGGCGGGTTCAAGGTCTTGGCTCTCCTCGTGAACCGAGCGGGCCACCATATCAAAGGGAATGGCACGGTCCTCCAGGTTACGGTATTCGTCCACCACAAAGTTATTAGGGTCGCTGTTGAAGCTGAAGAAGCTGAAGCGCTCGGCCAGTTCCATTAAGGCGCTGGCCTCGGCCTGGGCCGGGGTTCCGCCTTTGCCCATCTGTTTTCTCGTGCCGATCATCTCCTCTGCATCCCGGCCGCATAGGCTGAAGAAGACCGGGATATCCAAACGGCCGTTGTCGATGCGAAGGGTGTCCTGAAGGATGTCCATATGGACATTTTTCAGCCGCTCCCGAAAGCGGCGAACCGTTTCCTCCGGGGGGATTAATTTGTCCTGATCGAAGGTGTAGCCCTTGTATACGTCCTTGAGTTCAATTCTTGGAGTCATCCATTATTTCCTTTCCTGCCGGCTGAGCATCAGCTCGGGCTTATTTCATGCCGCTGCAAGGAATAACGCGGTTCAAGCTGCCGGATACATAGCCTTCCAGATCCAGGGTCACGTGAACAAAACCGATTTCTCTCAACCGCTCTGTGACCGCCTCCCTTAGCCCCACGTCAAGGATGCGGGGGATATCCACGGTCGGTATTTCCACCCTGGCGATTCCTTTGTGGTGGCGCACCCGGACCTGAGAGAAGCCGGCTTTCTCAAGAAACTGTTCGGCCAGGTCGACTTTCTTCAAGACCGTTTCGGTTATCCGCTCGCCGTATGGCACGCGGGAGGCCAGGCAGGCCCGGCTGGGGAGTTCCCAGGTGTCAAGCCCCATTTCTCTTGACAGAAACCTTATCTCGGCCTTGCCCAGGCCGGCCTCCATGAGTGGCGCCTCGATTCCCGCCTGCCTGGCCGCCTCGAGGCCGGGCCTGTAGTCCTTGAGATCATCCAGGTTGGCTCCGTGGGTTACGCGTTCAATACCCATTTCCCCCGCCGCCTTCAGAAGGCTCAATGACATGGCCTTCTTGCAGACGAAGCACCGATCAGGGGGGTTCCTGCAAAAGGCCTCAATGCCCAAAGGGTCAAACGAAAGCATTACGTGAGTAATGCCCCTGTCCCTGCAGAATTTCGACGCCCTGTTTAGTTCCCTTGCCGGAAAGAGAGGCCCCTGGGCAGTAGCCGCAATCGTTTCTTTTCCTAGGGCCAGCCTGGAGGCCTCAAGCAAAAGGGTGCTGTCAACGCCTCCTGAAAAGGCTACCAGCAAAGGGCCTGAGGCCTTCAGCACCTGCAAGAGGTGTTTGAGCTTTTCCTGTGAGGACTCATTAGTCATAAGGATGGGACCATCTTCCATATTGTCAAAATCCTTATTGGCTTCCAGGCGAGAGATTAATCTTGCGCGCAAGCCGTTCCAGGGTATCATCCACCAGGTCTTTAAGAATTAGGGCCTTTTCCGTCTCGATCCGGCGGATGCCGCCACCCAGCCGCAGGAAATCCAGAAAGGAGCGCTCCATGTGAAGGCCATGGACAGGACGGAAGTAAGGGTTGTCAGTAAACGGACCTTCCTGGCGGAGGGTTTGTACCAGGTCTTCAAGTCCCGATTCAATAGCCTTGACCGGCCGGACGTGACAAAAGATCTCAGGGCCCAAAAGTGAAGCCAATTGTTTGACCGGGTAGACTGAGGCCCGGGGTACCATACGGGAAGTGAGCAGGGGAAATGCCTTGGAGAGGGAATTTGCCGAGTGGCGTTCTCCATGGTTCATTCCCGCGATCATTTTGAGGATATCCGGTCCCCAGTTCAGGAAGTGAAACAGGGGGTTCTTTCGCCTGTTGGAGTAGGCGAAGGAATCCAGACCACGGGCGGTTTGAAGCCAGAAGGCGCGGGTCTCTTCCTCTAGGCAATCGAAGACATGGGCCTCCTGACAGGCCTCTCTGCGGCATTTTTCTCCAAAGTCCACCCGGTAGCGCAGGTCTTTACCATGGTGGCGGGCAGGGTGGAGCAGACACCCCACAAGCCGGAACCGGGTGTCCAGGTATCCCAGCGCCCAGCAACTGTAACCCGTTATGGGCTTGACTTTTCTCTCCTCGGGCACGTAAGCCCCGGTGTTTTCGCGCAGGACCCGCTTTGTAATGGCCTCGTAATCAGCGTGCTCGTAACCGGCCGGACGGATTGGAGGACAGCATGCGAAGCAGGTCTTGAGTCCGTCCGGAAAACATAGGTTGTGCAGGCTTGTTTTTGTCATGGCTCCAAGCACCTGTGATTGAATAACCGTGATCCGCGTCCGGCGGCCGATGGCTTCTTGCAAGACCGCCCTTTTTCTTAATCTCTTTACTCATGCAACGTCGGAAGAGACAAGCTGGCTGCGTCTGGATCGGGCCAACTCACGTTTGTCAGCCACTTCATCGGATTCATCCATGATTTCGCGGCCCAGTATCTCTTCCAGGATGTCTTCCAGCGTCACCACTCCGGACAGGCCGCCGTACTCATCGATCACCACAAACAGCTTCTGGCGGGAATCCATGAATTGCCTGAAAACCTGGTCCAACCGGGCCGTGTCAACAACGAATCGTGCCGGGGCCATCAGATCGGTGAGGCTGGTGTCTCCTTTTCCCTGGGACAGGGCCATGAAGAGTTCCCGGGTGAGGACTATGCCCACGATGTCTTCCACGTCGTCGTCATAAACGGGGAAACGGCTGTGTTCCCAACGTTTGACCTTTTCTGCCGCCTCCCGGGCCGTGAGGTGCTCGCTCAGAGAAAAGATAACCGTCCTGGGGGTCATTACCTCCTTGACGGCCTTGTTTTCAAGGGAGAGAATATTCTCGATCACCCTTTTCTGATAGGGCTGAATGCTTCCTGCTTTGAAACCCAACTGAGCCATGATCTTGAGTTCGTCGGGTGATATCGTGTCCCGATCCCTGTGTCTTGAAATGAGTTGTGTTATGTGCCCGCAGAGCCAGATGGCCGGGGCCAGGATGAACACCAGCGCTTTTATGGGATAGGCTACGTAGGGCGCCAGACGCCTCGCGTAGATCACGCCTGCGGTCTTGGGGATGACTTCTGAAAAAACGAGAATGGAGAGCGTGAAAAAGGCGGAGAAGACCCCGATCCAGTCCCGGCCGAAAACAGCGATGGCCGCGGCTCCGGCCACTGCCGCGCCCGCGGTGTTTGCAATGGTGTTGAGGGAGAGTATGGCGGTGATGGGCCTTTCCACGTTCTCCCGCAGCTCCTTGAGTACTCGTCCCACCGGCGGGTTTGAGCGGGCCAGGGACTCGACGTGCCTCATGGGCACGGAGTATAGGACCGCCTCGAAAAGGGAGCATGCCCCCGAGACCACCACCGCAAAGGAGAATGCAATTGCGAGTTCAAACATGGTTCACCCTTTATCAAGTTTTATTATTATTATGATATCATTATAATCATGATTCATGGAGCTTTTTACCCGATACGTTGTGCCGATGGACTCGATCCATGGAAAGCCGGAGTTCATCAGGGCGGTTGACATTAATGAAGGCGTCGAGATGAGGTTCAAAGACCCTGATTTCCTCTTCTTCCACATATCGGATGCGGATTTCGGAATAGAATGATACGATGCGTCGCTCGTTACGTTCAATGGCCCTAACCATGGGGGCGATGCAGGTCTTGCGATATATGGCGTGGAGGGGCTCCAAATATGGTCCTTTCCTTGGGACCACCCCGTCCCAGCCTGGAGAGAGCCGGACCAGATGCCGGATAAGGTCGGGGTTGAGAAAGGGCATGTCACATGCCACGAAGAAACCCGCGTCATCGGATATGGCGCAAAGCCCTGCGTGGACCCCTCCAAGCTGCCCGACTCCCTGGTAAAAGTCTTTGATGACGGGGAGGTTAAGAAAGGCATAGGGCTCGGGATCATTTGCGCTCAGGATCACCCGATGGAAGA
>CAYPSZ010000484.1:0-24412 GCA_964413125.1 uncultured Desulfobacterales bacterium | reverse complement strand
CCAATAGTTTTTCGCGGTCATCCACGGCTTTGAGGAAACGAAGCTCATTGGCTATTTCCCTTAACGGAGACACACCCATTGATGATTCCCCCTTTTAAAAAGGGATCTGAGAGAGAAGCTTAAATTCCACCTGTAGATTAATCGTTATGAGGATGGAGGTTCAGCGCCATGTCCCTGTTTTGTACCACAATGGGAATTAAACTTTCAGTAATGCTCGAAGCATATCCTCCTCAAAGCATACATCCCCAGCCTTCGCCCTACCGAACCAGGAAGCCACAGGCCACCGCCTTGTATCAGTGCGTGGACCACTTCGAGACCCTGGAACAGGTCTACGATGAACGCTTTGTCCGGCAATACGGATTCTTCCGACCCTATGTGCGAAACGTCATCTACCGGTTTGTCGATGGCGGCATCCTCCACAGTTGATATCCCGGAATATTTCCCAGAAGATATCATCTCTCACCCTGAAATTCACTCTTTTGAGATTTTCAAATAAGTCCTTAAGATTACATTGGAACATATCCAGTTCCATCAGTCTCCTTATGATTCCGAGAGTGCCTTTCACTTCCAGTCCGAGTCTCATCGCCTCCAACCTCGCTGCGTAATCATCCAGACAGAGAATATTCACTTCCTTTTCTATTGCCAGGGCTATTGCCTCGGCCTCTCCCCTGCCCAATCTGTTGCCCAATGCAGTAACAAGACGACGGCATCCCGACTCCAATACAATAACCTGTTTTTTTCCTGAATTTCCTGCAAAAGAGCTGCAGATTCATCTTTTTTGCAAAGAACCTCTTTGGTCACGGACGAAGGAACATAAACCGGGTGGAAAAGATTCAATGCAGAATCAATGACGCCGATTTTGGCTAGGAATATCCACGGAGAACTGTTGAAGACGGCGCTTTTTACCATCTCTTCTCTATATCTATGTCTTGATCTCTAAGATATGAATATTCAAGATTCATGGCGTCGAGCAGTCCAAGGAATCGCTCTCTTTCCATCCCCATTATTTCTGAGGCCTTAGCAAGGCTTATTTTCCGCAGTACCGGGGCCCCGACAACCCCCAATAGTTTTTCGCGGTCATCCACGGCTTTGAGGAAACGAAGCTCATTGGCTATTTCCCTTAACGGAGACACACCCATGATGATTCCCCCTTTTAACTTAACGAGAATAAATCACAATTTCTTAATTTTAATAAATGAGACACCTCATGCGCAATGTGCGCTTGGTCTTGGATTACTTGCGCATGACTAAAAAATGCTGCGCTGTGGCTCAATAAGATGCCGGATCCTCACCATTGACAACAGGAGACAAATTTCCCGTGACATTTTGCTTGACACCCAAGACCGTTTCATCTAAACTCCCCAACTAATCAAGAAACAGGAAAGCAAATTCTTATCATCACCTCACCACCAAATTCTTATCACCCATCACCTATGCTATCAAGATATATGTCGTCGTTACCATTCATGATTCAGATAAAGGGCTGATATGTCGAAATCAATCGGGATCGACCTGGGGACTACGAACTCCGCGGCGGCGATCAAGACCATACATACCCGGGTCTTGAAAAGCTCGGAAGGCGAATTCATCACTCCTTCCTGCGTTACAGTGATCGGGAAGAAACTACTACTGCGCAAACCGAATATCGTTGTCGGAAGGCATGCGCTGGAATGGATGAAACAGGACCCGGAAAACGCGATTGTGGCGATCAAGCGGCTTATGGGCAGAAGCCACGGGGACAAGGAAGTCCTCGAGATGATACAAGGCCGGAAATATCGTTACCGTATTGAACGGCATTCCAAGGGGACTGCGAACAGCGTGGCCGTCATTATGGGCGGCAAGGAATACACCCCCGCCGAAATCTCAGCCGAGATACTCAAGAAGATCCGCTCAGATGCTGAAAAGGCGCTAAACGGAGAGGTGGAATATGCCGTAATCACTGTGCCGGCCTACTTCAATGACAAGCAGAAGCACGCCACCCGGACTGCTGCAGCCCTTGCAGGCCTGAAGGTTCAACGGTTGTTGCCGGAACCGACAGCGGCCGCCATCTCCTTTGGAGTTGACACGATCAAGGGTGACGACGCAACAACCGTGCTTGTTTTTGATTTCGGAGGGGGCACGTTTGATCTGTCAGTCCTGACCATCAGCGGAGGTCAGTTCATAGAGCAAGGCAAAGGTGGAGATATGTGGCTGGGAGGAGAGGATATAGATCGTATGATTATACATCATGTCCTCATGGAAACAGCAAAAGAGTATGATATCCAAGACATTTACTCTTTGATTGAAGACCAGGAGACTAAAATAAAACACCGCTTCCTAGCTGAACTTAAAGAAAAAGTTGAAAAAGCCAAGATACGTTTGAGTTCAGAGGACGAAGCTTATATCGAGATCTTGGGAGGGCTCAAAGACCCGGATGGTGACTCGATTGATGTGGACGTCGAATTGACAAGGGAGCAGTTTGCCGGGATCATCGCCCCTGTGGTGGATTCAACCGTCCGGCTCACGAGAAAGATCCTTGAAAACATCCACCTGACTCCGGACCTCATAGATAATGTCCTCCTTGTGGGTGGGAGTTCCCTCATCCCAAGCGTGATAGAGGCGATTAAACAGGAATTCGGGGATGAAAAGGTACGGACTCATGAACGGCCCATGCTGGCCGTTGCAGAAGGCGCGGCCATTCTGAGTCACCGCCTTTCCGATGCCTATGAATGCCCGAGTTGCGGGGGCACGGTCTCCCGGGACGACAAAAATTGCAAAGGCTGCGGATTTGATTTGGAAAAGTATACGATTGAGGCTGGAGTATTTGATATCGTCCATTCCGCGGCCCATGATTACTATATTTATCTTGAACATAACAAGGGTCACCTGCTTGTTGAGAAGAATACCCCGTTGCCGTTTGAGATAACGGAGAGATTCAAGCTTGTACATCCGGACCAACGGCTTGTTCATATGAGGTTTTTCAATATGGTCAATGAACAAGAGGAATCAATCGGTGATCTATGGCTGGGTATCGATGATGAAGATGAAAGAACCATAAATAAAGACATGCAAAACCGGGACGAAGAAAATCCTCTTCACGTGGAAATCACTTTAAAAATAGATGAGAATAACCTTATTGAGATTTCCGCCGCGATGGAGGAATGCCCCTCTATACGTTTATCCAAAACCCTTTCCAGAGGAAGCGCAGATGAAAGGCTTTTTATGGAATTAGAACGGGTGATCTCCGATGCAAATCAGAAAAACTATTGCATGTTTTCAATTGTGGATTTAATTCACCGATGCTTAAGTATTATAAAGGATATTAACGGAATTATCGATCCGGAAACCGGACATGTAAATGATTCACTTTACGAACGAGTTGTAAAAAAGATAGAAAAAACCGAAAGACTGGCTTCGGAAGATCGCCACGGCAAATCCATGATCTATTACTGCAATAACCTGATTCAAGACTTCGGGTTTGCCATCCCGCCGGAAAAGCGGAAAAGAATCAAGAAACTGGTCAAGGAACTGGAGGATATGGAAGAAAGGGGGACCTATGAGGAAAACATAGAAGCCATCGAAAGACTGGAGAGTTGCCTCGATGATCTCGGGTTTGCCGGCGACCTTTTGCAGATCCGTAAGGCAGGCGAGTACTGCCTGGACACGGATCCTGTAAAGGCTACCAAGTTCTTCGGCGCCATTGATGCGATAATGGAGGCCGTGGCGGCTGGAGATAAGGACAAAGTTGTCGCCCTGTTACGCGAAATCATGCCTGACGCGATGAACACCATCAAGGGCCTTGAAAATGCGACCGGTTTAATACATAAGGATATCGCCAGGTAAAATGGGACCGGAGACAACCTGCCCCATATGTAATGTTGAACATATCCCTATCATTTCCTCAAGATGTCCGCAATGTGACTCTGATCTAACTTGCTTCAGGGTCCTGGATTCTCTTCCGGATGCCTTACCTGTTGAGCGACCGTCAATAAGCCGCAAAGTATTAATTCTATCTATAGGGCTGTTTGTATGCCTTGGCGCTGTACTCATTTCCGTTCAGCACTTCTTTTTCATTCCCCGGGAATCCAGGGTGGAGGAGATCGGCGACCGGTTCCCTGCCAACCGGGTCAAAATGGTTATCGAAAAAAAGGCCTTCCTTGACGCCCTCCATCCACCGGAACCCATACGGATACGGGATGCCGAAGATGCTCGCGAGGATTTCACAACGCCGGTCGAACCCCTGATAATTGATGAATTTCGTGTAATTGAAGCAGACGATACAGACACTTTATGGAAGATATCAGAAGACTTTTACGGGCGTGGGATATACTATCCGGTCATTCTGGAACATAATCCCCATGTCGATATCTACGGTATTGGTAGCGGGACCAAGTTGAAAATCCTCCAAGATCCCGAGGGCGTTCCGGAGATCTACAAGGAAATTGCGGAAAGAAGAGGATCGAATCTCTTCTGGCGCTACACCGTGACCCAAGGCGATACCCTGCAATCAATTGCGGTTCGGTTCCACAAGACAGAGGACGGAATCAGACAAATCCTTGAACTGAATCCCGCGCTCGAACTCAAGCCGGGTGAGAGAATAATTATAAGGCTGGAGTAGTTTAATGGGAAAGAACAAGAAAAAGAAGAAAATAGTAGAAAAGGTCAAAGACCCTGAATATATACTGGCTCGGGCTCATAAACTGTTTAAGCGGGGGAACTATGAAATGGCCCGGACTGAATTTGAAAAGGTGCAAGGGCTGTCTTTTCAATTTGATCAAAATGAAATAACCGAAAAAATCGAAATCTGCAAAAAACTTGGGGAAAAACAACAAGCAGAAGAACTGATCAAGCGAGGGAAAAAACTCATGGGGAAAGGCAACCCCATTGAGGCTGCCGGGTGTTTCGAGGCGGCTTATGAATTCCTGAAGGAAGATTGGCTGCTGGAAAAGATCACCCTGCTCAAACAGAAAGCATCCGAGCTCGAGGCCGGAAAAAGTGCGGAAAGAGCGGAAAGCGAAGGCCGATACAATGATGCGGCCGCTCTGTACGAGCAGGCGTATGCAGGCAGTGAGAATGAGGTGTTTCTATTGAAGAGAGCCCACTGCCTGGTCAGAGCAAATAGGTATGCGGAAACCATCTCCATACTCGGGGAGTCGGGTCTTCCGGACGACCTTGCACGATATGATTACGGGTTTGCCCTGGCCAAGACCGACAGGTTTTATGAGTGTCTCAGGGTATGGGAAGGAATCACCTCAAAGGATGGGGATTTCCTTGAGCAGAGAGATGAGGTGCGGATCATGCTGTTGGATGATCTCCATGGCCGGCTGGAAAGGAAAGAGGATTTCGAAGACCTATACAGACAGGGCGTTTATCTTGTTTCGATCATGGGGAATCAAGATCTCACCGGTCTGGTGGAATATATCCGATTCGCCTGGATAGAAGAGTTGTGGGAACAGGAACGATATGAGGAGATAATCGCTCTCTTGTCCGAATCATCCCGGGAGATGGACGCTGATTTGGCTGCAATTCATGCAAAAAGCAGTCTTAAGTCGGCGGAGGCATCCGGCACGCCTCACCCGGACCTGCCGATGTTCTGGCTTACCGTCCTTTACGGCCGGGCGTTTGAGAGCGTTTCCCTTGACCTCGATGAAAGGACACGCATTCGCGATACCCTGCTCAGGATAGCAGAGGATAGAATAAGGAAAATATCCAATCACGGAGATATCTCCTCAAGAGGCCTGTTTTCCCTTTGGAGCGTGGAGAAAAAGCAAATCGAGGGCCTGCGCCTCCTAGTCGGAGACAGCGCCGAAGACTTGCATCTGGTCTGCACGCCGGGCTTTGCACATCGATACGGCAAACCGGATGCGGTCCTTTCATTCATCCGCAAGCGAAAAGAGGCCTTTTCGGAACATGGTGACTATTTGGCAATGGGCGCATACTATTCGTCCGCAGGTCCAAGCCTGCTCCTTGTCGATCAAGGGGAATACGATCAAGCCATTGCCTGCCTGCCGAAAACCAACCGAGAAGACGAATTCACGAAATTCGCTGAAATGAAAGTGAATTTCTTATATGGGATGCATTGCATCGAGGAAGGGGCTTATAAAGGGGTCGATCAATATTTTGAGGACGCCGCAGATTTGTTCAACCTCTCACCATGGTATGAAGATAAACTCGTGGAAGGCGCTTTAAGGGCATTTGATTCTTCTCAACTAGATCTATGGTTTTCCATCCTCGAGAAGGTCCACGAAAAAAGGCCTTCAAAGCCTATCAATGATATGTTTTCTTTGATTATGAGCCAGCGGGCTGTTGATATGTATAATAACGATCTTATAACTGATAAAGTCCTTTCCATTGCCCTTACAAAATCACTAAAGCTTAACCCCGAGAACGACCATGCCATCAGGTGCTTGGAAGCCACAGAAAAGGACCTGGAGATAATGGAATTGGACAAGGCCCTTGACAGAAATAAAATGAACAAGGCTTGCAGGATAGCGTCCGAGTCCGAATTCGAACAGGTGCGTGAGCATTTCTTTTCTTTTCTTTCCGGCGTGGTTGATGAGGGCATCAACCACACAGATTTCTCCAAGAATGAGAAAGCTGCCATGATCTATAATGTGCTAAAATGGTGCAATAAAGTTGATGAAAATCACCCCTTAGTCGAGCGTTTACATTATTTATTAGATGACAATGATTAATAAAAGGACAAAATAAATGAATCCATATAAGATACTGGAAATTGATCGCAATGCATCCAAACGGGAAATAATTCAAGCGGCCGCCGCGGCCCTCAGAAAACGACGGTTTTCAGGCAGGGAAGTGGCCTTGGCCCAGAAAACCCTCCTTGATCCCATCTCCGGCAAGGCTCATGAATTTTTACAGTTTATCGACATAAGGCCCATCCTTGAGCAACTTGACGTGAACCGGCCGAAAAATAATCGAGATTCCTCTTGTCTGGAATATCTGACTGTCTTCGAAAGAAACACATGAAGAAACAAAAAGAGTTTCTGAGAAGCAAAATAATTGAATTTCAATTACAAATAGCAGATCTCTCCCGCACCCTCCGCCAACAGGAAGACATGTTTCAGGTACGGGAGAAAGACCTGTATTCCGACCTGTTTGAGATATTGGACGCCTTTGAGAATCTGGAGGAAACCATTGAAGCCAAGAAAGAAGATTTCAATAAATCCGCCAAGAGCCTGGCGCGGAATATTCGAGCAATCCACAAGAAGACCTTGAGAATGATCAAGGCGCGGAACATCGTACCGATGGAATTCCCTGATGATAGAGCGCAAATCGATTATTGCAAGATCGTGGCCACACAGGAATCCGTCGGCTTAGAAAACGGGACGATCCTTTCCGTGGTGAAAACCGGGTATATAGATGAACGTAATAATAAGATATACCGAAAAGCGGAAGTGATTACAGTCCTTAATGAATGAATCAGGGCGGACTCTTGGGCCGCCTCCCCCTGATCTTATCTTACCGAGAAGGCGGCCCGTTAAACAACATCCGTCGGATTATGGGAAGTCAAGCCACGCCCCCAACCAAAATCGGTCGGGTCACAAAAGAACCCGGCACACAGTATCGACTATTCCGTATCCCAGCTCCCCGACTCTGATGAGTGGCTTTATGTGGACCTTCGGTATTCAGAGGTCCACGTCCAGCCCATCCCTGAACTCAAATCTCGATCGTGAAGAACCCCGCTTCGACCACAATATGCTGAGGTTACATTTTGCTTGACACCCAAGACCGTTTCACCTAACCTCTGCACTCAAGAAAGCAAATTCTTATCACCACACCCGTCGTATAGTCGCTCCCTTTCAGCGACGATCCCGGCCGCGATGAACCAAAGCAACGAAGATAGCAATTACCTGACAAGACTCTACGCGAAATGCAATCGCCTGCCGTTTGGAAAGAGCATTTTTTCGCGTCTGTTTGCGCGCAAGGCCCCCTACTTCACAACCATTGGCCCGACGGTGACCGTGTTGCAACCCAATCACTGCGAAGTTCGCTTTCGCAAGCGCCGCAAGGTCGAAAATCACATCGGCACGGTGCACGTTATCGCCATCTGCAATGCGCTGGAAATGGCCATGGGCGGGCTGGCCGAGGCCACTATTCCGAAGCATCTGCGCTGGATCCCGAAGGGCATGCAGGTAAACTACACCGCCAAGGCGAACTCCGATATTCGCGTGACCGCCGATACGGCGCCCGAAGACTGGAAGCCCGGAGATCTGCCGGTCAGGGTCAAGGCCTTTCGCGACGACGGTACCGTCGTCGTCGACGGCACCATCGTGCTGTACGTGTCCGAGAAATCCGCTCGATAGTGGTTATTCAGTCGCCTGAAAGCAGGGCGTTTGCCTCCGGGTTCAGTGGTCATGGAAGGCAACGACTTGTTGCGATTTGACCAAAGCCCCAAGCGTCGCCTGCGCAAAGACACTACACTGCTTTTCTACGGCGCCTGGCTGGCGATCTCCGGCGAGCCGCACTTCATGGCCGATGCGGTGATCGATGCGATGGACTGCGACACCTATACTTTAAGGGGTCTGCCTCCTTTGTCCGTCCGCCTCCGTTCCTCGTCTCGGATCTCCCGGCGCAGAAGCTTGCCTACCTTGCTCTTGGGCAACATATCCCGGAACTCCACATACTGAGGAACCTTGTAAGATGCGAGTCGCTCACGACAGTGCCGCAGAAGCTCGTTTCCACTGACACCGCGGACATCCTCACGCATAACCACGATGGCCTTTATGCGCTCACCCACTTTTTCATCGGGCACTCCCACCACGCAAGCACCTATTACCGCAGGATGGTCCTGCAGAATGGACTCGATTTCCGAACAGGAAACACGGTATCCTTTATATTTTATGATGTCGGCGCTACGGTCCACGTAGTAGAGTTGCCCGTCTTCGTCCATCTTGAGAAAGTCGTTCATTCGATACCAGATCCTGCCGTCAATCTCCACATAGGCCTTGGCCGTCTCTTCAGGCTTTTTCCAGTACTCCTTGCTGATATACTCCGACGTGACCAGGAGTTCGCCCGGGCTCCCCTGAGGCACTTCTTCCAGGGTCTCGGGGTCGACTATCTTTACCTCCCTTGAAGAAAGAGGTATACCCACGCTGCCGGGAACGGGTTCCCGGTCCAGCGGTGTCATGGAGGTGAAGCCCACCTCGGTTGCGCCGTAAACCTGGTAGATGGACACATGGAACCGCTTGTCCCAACGCCTGAACACCTCCAGGGGGAGAACGTCCCCTCCGCTCCAGCAGTACTTGAGCGAACTCAAGTCATAGTACTCGAGCCTGTCGTTCTCCAGGATCATACGGTACAGTGTAGGGGCGCCCAGAAACAGGGTGCCCTTATACCGCTCAATGGCCTTCAGGATGGGATCCACCTGCGGAATAGGCATGAGCACCGCGGTATTACCCTTGGTCAGCACCATACCGAGTATGACGCCCTGGGCCATCTGATGGAAAAGGGGGTTCACCATTATAAAGACCTCTTTGCCGTCCTCGATGAACCCCTCGCCCACCTTACTGATATCGCTTACAAAAGAAACCATGCCGGTATGCGTGATAATGCACCCCTTGGGAAACCCTGTTGTGCCGCCGGTATAAAGGATGTAGCAGAGCTGGCTACCAGGGTCGATCTCCACCTCGGGGGGCTTAGGAGGGTAACTCTTGAGAAGCTTGCGAAAGGAATGGATATTCGGCCCTTTCTCTGTCTTTCCCTCAGGAACCACGTCAAAGAGAAAGCCTATGAGTCGCTTATAGGCTGGAAGCATATCCACGTAGCTGGTTACAATTATCCGTTGAAGACGAGTCTCCTGAAAAACTTCCTGGGCGTACCTGAAGTTGGTATCCATGCAGAGCATGGTTTCCGCGTCGGCATCCTCAACCAGATACTTGACCTCGTGGGGGGTATAGATGGGGGATACAGGGACGGGCACCGCCCCTATCAGTTGGGCCCCGAAGTAGGCGATGAGGAACTGGGGACAGTTCGGGGTGTAGATCATGAACTTGTCGCCTTTGCGCAGGCCAAGGCCGTGGAGGGCAGCGGCGAACCTGCGGATCTGCTCCACCAGTTTCTTGTATGTGATACGTTCGCCAAGATAGATGATAGCGGTATGGTCCGGGTATTTCCCGGCGGCCCGTTCTATGCCGGCAATCAACGGCTCGTCGTATTTACCCATATCTCGTCGCCTGTTGGTCTATTGATAAATTATAGTTCGCCGCAAATGAATTGATACCATTTTTCTTGCTCTTGCTCTTAATCTTGCTCCTGCTCGAATCCATAGTTTGATTGTGACTCACAAATTCTATCAGGCATATTTTTCTTGATCAACCCTGCTATCATATAAACAATCCCTTTCAGAATTTGTTTTCCTTCATTTATTTCATTTTCCTCCAAAACACCCTTTGCTACTAGAACATCCAAAGCGGCAGCACATTCAAGCGCTGAGCCCCGAGCAATTTCACAAAATTAATGGAAGCTTGGTATACTCGTAATGTTTCATGATCAAATATTATTGGCACTTTGATTTATTCCTTTATTATAATTGGATCAAGAGCAAGAGCACGATTAAGAGCACGAAGAAGTATCAATTCATTTGCGACTAACTATAGGATGCCGTGCAAATCAGCACCCATGCTCACACCCCGAAATAGGCGGCCTTAACATCCGGATTGTCCATCAACTCCCGGCTGTTACCTTCCAATACGGCCGTGCCGTTTTCCAGGATGTACCCGTAATCAATGATCGGAAGCACAGGACGGGCGTATTGCTCTGAAACAAATACAGTCAGACCTATCTCCCGGTTGATGTTACGTATGGCCTCAATGAGGATCTCTTCCATGAGCGGGCTCAAACCCAGCAGGGGCTCATCCAGCATAAGAATTTTGGGCTGGGCCATGAGCGCACGGCCGATTGCGAGCATCTGCTGCTCGCCGCCGCTCAGAAAGCCTCCTTCACGTTTGCGCAGCTTCTTCAGCGCCGGAAAGATGGTAAAAACATAGTCCAGGGTCTTTTTGGCCTGTTCACGTGTCGCCAGGATACCGCCGATACGGAGGTTCTCCATGACCGTGCTCTCAGAAAAGATACGCCGCCGCTCGGGACACAGCACGATCCCCTTACGGGCCCTGAAACTCGCCTCCATGTCCGTGATGTCCTCGCCATCGTAAAGTACTTTCCCGAGCACCACAATACGCTGGCCTCCGCGCATTTGTTCCTTCCGCTTTATGTCCAGGATTATGCCGGAGATGGTTGACATGAGGGTTGACTTGCCTGCGCTGTTGGCGCCGAAAAGTCCTGTAATCCTGCCGCGGATGCAGCCTAAACTAACATTATTGATTGCAACGGCGTTCTCGTAAAACACCATGAGATCTTTCACTTCCAGTGCGGTCATCAGGACGTCTCCCTGCCCATATAGGCTCTCCTCACCTCCGGGTCCTCCATGACCTCCGCCGGCGGGCCGTCGGCTATCTTCTCCCCGAAGTTCATGACCATGACCCGATCCGCCAGCCGAAAGAGCTCCCGCAACCGGTGTTCCACCATCACCAAGGTCACACCCTCCATCTGAAGCCGTTCCATGAGGGGAAGGAGTGAGCTTATCTCGGACATGCTAAGACCTGAAAAAATCTCGTCACACAGGATCACCTCCGGCTGTAGTGCAATGCAGCGGCCCAGTTCCAAACGCTTGAGGTAACCCAAGGGAAGCGAGCCTGCCGGCTTGTAAGGAACTCGGGCGTCTCTTTCGAAACCGATATCCTCCAGGATGTCTATGGCTACGGCGTCCAGATCCCCCAATGTACCGGTCCGTGTGCGCTTCACCCGTGGCGAATTCAAGGGCACGATAAGGTTCTTGAAAGCAGCCAGGCTGTGGTAGGGGCGCATCACCTGGAAAGTCCTTGTGAGGCCCATGTTGGCGATCTTATGCGGGGGCCGGCCGGTTATGTTCTTTCCCTTGAAGCTCACGGTCCCCCGATCCGGTCGTATGAAACCTGATGTGAGGTTCACCAGGGTTGTCTTTCCAGACCCATTGGGCCCTATAACGCCCAGAATCTCTCCCTTGTAAAGATCGAAGCTCACGTCCAGCACGGCCTGCACTCCGCCGAATGCCTTGCTGACGCCTTTCAGACTCAAAAAGGGTCCATTGTTTGTCATGTCTAAACTTCTTCCCAGTGTTCAAACTGTTGATACTTGCGCTGCAGCCAGCTCATGATCCCTTCGGGCTTATAGACGATGAAAGCGATGAGAATCACACTGTAGAGCACCACCCTGAGTTGCCCGAATCCACGCAGGGCCTCGGAAAGGGGGGTCAGGATCAAGGCGCCCAGAACCGGGCCCGCAAGAGAACCCAAACCTCCCATGACCGCCGCCGCAATGGGCAAAATGGAAAAATCCATTGAAAATAGACTGATTCCCAGCCATCCGTAAAGATGACTCAGGTAGGCCCCGCCAAAGGACCCCAAAAGAGCTGCGATAAAAACCGCCCGGATTCGATAGTTGGTGATGCTGATGCCGGAGGCCTTTACGGCCTGGTCATTGTCCTTGACACCCCTGAGGATGAGCCCGATATCTTCGTTGACAAGCCGGCGGATGAGGAAAAGCGCAATGAGAACAACTGAAAGAATCAGGTAGATCTCCACCCAGGTGTTGGGTAGCGTATCCAAGGCGCTTATTCCTTCGGTGCCGCCGAAAACGCTCAAGGCAATGATTATGTAAACAGCGAATAAGGGCAACATAAAGCTCACTATGGCGAAGTATATGCCTCTGAGTCTTAGGGCCGGGATGAGCACCAAGGTGCTGAAAACGGCGCCGCCGATGGTCCCCAAGGGAATACAGATCAAGGGATGCCAACCGAAGTTTGAATTGAGAAGACCCGAAATATAACCGCCCGCCCCGACAAACAAGGCTCCGCCGAGGCAAACAAGGCCTACAAATTCCGCCAGGAAATCAAAGGCAAGGGCCAGGAGTGCGTAGATCCCGGCTTGACAGATTACCCTCTGCCAGTAGAGATCCAGAACTAACGGGAGAACCATTAATCCCACGATGAGAAGCGCTCGGGGAAACATCAGATAACCGATCTCGGACCAGGAACTCAGCGCATATATTCCTTCGGTCCGGACCTTTATGGAACGGTCCAGTCGTTTCTTTCTGCGGGTAGTCGCACCTTCTTCCACAGCCTAAACCCTTTCCTCCAGCTCTTTTTGCCTTCCCATGAGACCTGAGGGCCGGAAAAGCAGTATGGCGATGATGGTCCCCACAAGGACCACCGACTCCCACATGGCGCCGAACATGGCCGTGCTTATCTTCATGGCGAAACCTATGACAAAGGATGCCAGCACTGCACCCCCCCAGCTTCCCAGCCCTCCGATGATACACACGGCCAGTGCGTAGATGAGCACTTTGTAGCCCGCCTCCGCGGTGATGTTGCCCAAGGGCAGGATCAACAACGCGGCAAGTCCGGCCAAGGCCGAACCGATGGCCATGCTGATCATGGCGGTGCGATCCGAGTGGATCCCAAGCATCATGGCTGCATGCTCATCCTGGGCGATCGCTCGCAGCCTCAGGCCGACCTTGGTGTAGTGGGTGAAGAGCCACAGAGCCCCCACAACAAGGAATCCGGCCGCGATAATCAGAAGCCGCTGGTAGTCCACAAACACGCCGAAGATGTTTATCTTGCCCTCGATAAACGGCGGCAGCATGTAGAACGGCCCGATGAAACCCTTGAACCCCCAGATACCTTGCATGCGAAGGCCCTCGAGAATGATCAGGCTCACAGCAAAGGACGCTATGATCTCGGACGTGGGCAGTCCGCGAAGCCGGATAAGTATGAACCTGTAAATAGCCAGCCCGATGGCCGCAGCGATCAGCAGCGACAAAACAACGGCCAGGGGATAGGGCATACCCATGTCCTTGATAAACGTATAGGCGAGGAACCCCACGAGCACATAAATTGAGCCGTGAGCAAAATTGGGCACCCGAGCCACTCCGTAGACCAGAGTGAAACCAACGGCAATGAGCGCAAAGGTTATGCTGTTAACCGTACCATAGATAAGGATATCCATACGCAATCCGTTCCGGGGCCAAACGTTCATGGCCGTAAGGTATTGGCCGCCGACAATCTCAAGTGCACCCTTCCCCGCCACGGACGAGCCGTGACAGGGGAAAGGAACGGGGTTGGACTATTTTGTCAGCCAAGGAGGCATCTTGATCTTGCCCATGGCCGCCACTTCCGGAAAGATCTGAACGCGTTCACCGTCCTGCCACTGGACCCAGCAGCCCAGGACGGAGTTGTCCGGATCATAGCCGTATACGACCTGATGGTTCTCATCAAACCGTATGGTACCGCGCACCGCCTGCAGGTTGGTCTCTTCAAGAGCCTTAATTAAGGCGTCGTCTTCCAGGGAGCCGGCCCGCTCCATGGCGTCCTTAATCACATAAAGCGACTCATAGGCGCTGACACATCCGGTGCTCCGGGGAGGCACCCCCCAGCGCTTTTCAAAGGCATTATAGAACTCCATTGCCTTGGGAGTGGCGTTGGTGGGGACGTTTCCCGTCTCTGAAAGTGTGACCACCGCATACTCGCACTTGCCGTCCGTGGCCTCCCAAAAGCCCGGGTCCTCGGCCGCACCGATGAATCCCATGGGAAGCGCCGGCACCTCCATGTCCGCCCATTGCTTGAGCAGGATCGAGGTCTCAGGCGAGTATGCCCAGATGAACAGGATCTCGGCACCGGACTTCTTCACCTCACTCAGGGCCGCCGAATAGTCGGTTGTTCCAATGGGGTGTTTGTCCTGGCCGGCTATTTCCCAGCCGGTCTTGACGGCCAATTTCTCCACAATGGCCGCGGCTCTGCGGCACATAAGGCTGTCGTCGATCAGAATGAACAACTTGTTGAAACCGTGTTCCTCTTTTATCCGGGAAAGCAAATCAATGGCTTCCTTGATGTACCACTTGACACTCCCGCTCACCCGGAAGGAGTACTTGTACTTATCGGGGTTGGAAGCCACCTTCTCATCCCAGGTGGGGGTGTAGCAGCCGATGGATACCATATCCACGATCTTGTATCTTGCGTATAGATCCATGGCGGCTATGCCGGCCTCACTCATACAGGGCCCGCCCACGATCACGTCCGACTTGTTCCTGAGTATTAGCTGCTCTATGGCCAGCAGAACCGAGCTTGTGGGGACTCCCGGCTCTTCATCCCTGCTGTCGATAATCTGAAGGTCCAGGGGATGCATCTTACCCTTGATCTTGATGCCTCCGGCGGCATTGATTTCTTCTGCGGCCATTATGAGGCCCCGCTCCCCGTTCTGTCCGTACGCACTCGCCCTCGGGACGGGCGCACCGAATATGATGGGGTCACCTTTTTCCGCAGCAAACACCCCCATGAAGAACGCCGGCATGATCAGAATCACTCCAAATACAACGGCCAAAACCCCGATAAATCGCCTATTCCTCATTTTTCCCCTCCCTTTCTCGAAATGAAAGTGAACAGCCCCAATACTCTCGAGCTTTGCGAGCCGTCCCATTGATGGGTTATCAAATTTCCCGGAACGCCGGATCTTCAGCATACGGGATTCCATCCACACTCCTTGGAGACCGGAGGTTTGCGCTTCATTAATCCCGCCCTGTCATGTTCACAAGGAGACCTATCCAAATTATGTGCCGAGCTTGGGAAGCCTTTGCAAAAACGAAAAAAGCATTGTATAAAGGGTCGTAGGGGCAAGCCCTCAGATAATCGACCCCTTCAACAAGATCGAGCGGCTGTCACTCTTCGACTGCCCCGTACTCTTGATGGGCGAGACAGGCGTGGGCAAAAGTCTATTTGCGAACACTATACACGAACGGAGCCCCGCTTGCCAAGGCCCTTTTATCACGGTGAACTGCATCCTCACCCGGCTCCACGGAAACCTGAATCTCACCAGGCGGCTATCTAACATGCAATGGATATTCGAAGCGATGGGCTGCCGGCCCAAAGAACCCTGAGTCCTTGAAAAACCCCGCCGTTAGCGTAGGCAGGGTTCGGCAATCCGATTGGGAGACAGACATGTCCGTTCACTTCCATAGAATCATGAATTTTCTTACAGGCACCACCCCACCCGGGCGGGAAAATCCTATAGCCGTGAACGCACCCGCCCAATTACTGCAAGACGGTAAGTCCGAAGCGGATATGGTTTGCAGGCTGAATGCGGCCTTTCTGGTGGCCCTATGCGGGCCTGACCATCCTTTGGCTGTCAAAGCGCAGGAGATCCTATTCCGATCACAAAGAGATCCCGCCCTCGAAAACCCGGCTCGCTTTTATATGGAGGCCTTGGAGCGAATTGGGACCGAGATCCGCTATCAATGTCGGCACGACACTGACTTTTTAGAGCGTTTACAAGATGCATCCGCCTGGATGCAAAGGCGGGAAGCGGGTCTTGACCTTTTTAAAACCGCTGAAAAGACCTGGTCCGTGTTCTTTCCGGAAGGAACAGGCATACGGGGATTTGAAAAGGAGCGCATCCAGGATCTGCGCAAGCTGCGCCGCGTAACTATTACATCAAGACCTCCTAAACCTATTCGGGACCCGGGAACGGAAATCCTTTTTACCTCCAACGTGCTCCTTACTATTCCCCCTGACGGTGAGCTCCCGGGGAAAAGTGAGATTTCAGACGACCTGCGACGACGGCTCAGGCCCGTACTCAGCGAACCTCAGCGAACCTGGTATGATCACCCGGTTCAGATCGGAGTGGCCCCTGAAAACAACGAGATCCTATACGGACTCAAGGGTCTGAACGAGGCCGTGGCATTTGAGAAGGACCGAGGCACCATGGCCCGGGAAAGCCGTGCGGTCTGCCTGCTGTCGGTTTCCGTAACACATGAAGGCCTTCAGGGGTTGGCGCGTGACTACATCCGGGAGGAAATCCGCCACGCGGGAGGTCTCGAGCATCTGCACGTATTTGCCTTTACAGAGGCTGATACATATCGCCTGGGAACGGAGGTTCTGGAGCCCGCAGCGAAAAAGCTTCTTGGGGGAATACATCCGGCCGCGGCGTTTCCCGGCGTATTCGGCGTGGACGGAGAATACGGGCGCCATTACAGTTTTCTCAAGGCCATCGCACCTTTGTGGCAGGTCCTCGTCGATACATCCCTCAAGGCCACTTTCAAGATTGATCTGGACCAGGTTTTCCCCCAGGAAATACTGGTCCTCGAGACAGGCGCCTCGGCACTGGAACACCTGGCGGCGCCGCTTTGGGGAGCTCAGGGGAAAGATTCCCTGGGCAGGGCCGTTGAACTGGGCCTCCTTGCCGGGGCCCTTGTAAACGACGGAGACATACATAAGGGTCTTTTCACGCCGGACATCCGTTTCCCCAAAGCCCATCCAAACGCGGACGATTTCGTCTTTTTCAGCGCCCTGCCGCAGGCCCTGTCCACCGAGGCCGAGATGATGACCCGTTATGGACCCGGGGGACCTGACGGTCGTAGATCCTGCATCCAGAGGGTGCATGTCACAGGAGGCACCACCGGGGCGCTCGTAGAGACCCTTCGCAGGCATCGCCCTTTCACCCCGTCTTTTCTGGGAAGGGCGGAGGATCAGGCCTTCATTATGTCGAGTATTGCGGGGGAAGGCCCCCTTCCGGCATATCTCCACGAGCCCGGACTCATAATGCGTCATGACAAGGAGTCTTTTGCCATGGATGCGGTCCGATCCGCACATCTCTCCAAGCTCATTGGCGACGACATTCGAATCCTCCTCTTCTCAGCCTATGCCCGGGCCTTACCCGCACCCCTGCCTGTCATTAAACAGGCGCTTGACCCGTTTACCGGAGCTTTCATCTCGCAGATCCCGCAAACTCTGGTTTATCTTCGCTCCGCTATGCGGGCTGCAGGCATGTACTCTTCGGGCAGACCTGAGCAGGCACTTCAACTTGTCCGGGA
The DNA here is from genome assembly GCA_964413125.1 of uncultured Desulfobacterales bacterium. Classification (GTDB taxonomy): domain Bacteria; phylum Desulfobacterota; class DSM-4660; order Desulfatiglandales; family HGW-15; genus JAIPEI01. The sequence goes on along the minus strand of CAYPSZ010000484.1, from coordinate 6,517 downwards.
AGGTGCGGAAAGGATAGGTAACTCGCTGGCCTTTACGCTGGGAGAGGACAGCCCTCTCAAGGTCGCCTATGAACATGAGCGGAGGGGTTGGCAAGTATACTACGAAGTCATCGAATCCATGGAAAAGGCGCTGGCCAGAGGAAACACCGAGGCACAGAGGTTCCGAGCCGCCGCAAGAAGGATTGTTCGGGAATGCGCCCTCACAGCTTAGGCTTGGGATGTCAATAGAACAGGAAAAGGAATTCACCCCGGCAAGGCTCCTGGCCGTAACGGCCGGCGGTGTAGCCACTCTTATCGGCCTGTACCTGTGCAGCCTTTACAACTACCTCCTGTTTCACAGCATAGCCGAGATCTTCAGCATTGTAATCGCCTTCGGCATCTTCATGGTGGGCTGGAACTCACGGCGTTTCCTGGAAAACAGGTATTTCCTTTTCCTTGGAATCGCCTATTTCTTTGTGGGTCTTTTTGATCTAATACACACCCTGTCCTACAAGGGCATGAACGTGTTTCCCGGTTTCGACGCCAACCTGCCCACTCAGTTGTGGATTTCGGCCCGCGGTATGGAGAGCCTGTCACTTCTTCTGGCCACCTTTTTTGTCCGGCGCCGCATAAGCCTGGGGGTCCTTGTTCTTGCATACACCTTAGCCTCGGCCCTGCTCCTGGCTATGAGCTTCCATTGGGAATTATTTCCCCTTTGCTTTATCGAAGGAACGGGGCTTACTCCTTTCAAAAAGATCAGCGAATACGTCATATCATCCGTTTTGCTCGCATCGGCCCTGCTCCTCTACCATGAACGTAGGAGCTTTGACAGCACCGTGCTTCGTCTCTTGCTGGCCTCCATCTTCACCACAATGGCATCTGAGCTCAGCTTCACCCTGTTTACAGATCCTTACGGTCCCATTAACTTCTTCGGGCATTTCCTCAAGATCCTTTCCTTTTTCCTGATTTACCGGGCGATTATCTATACCGGCTTAAGGAAACCATACCGGCTCCTCCATGCCGATCTTCAACAGAGTCAGAAAGAGATTCAAAGGGCACACTCTCAACTCGAGCGCCGGGTTCAGGAAAGGACCGCGGAACTGGAAGCAACAAACGAAGTGCTCCGTCGCGAGATCGCCGAGAGGAAAAAGACCCGGAAAGCCCTCCAAGAATCAGAGAAACTCTATGAAACGCTTGTGGAAGGCTCCCTCACCGGCGTTTACATGCAACAGGACGGGAGGTTCGTTTTTGCCAACGAACGGTTCGCAGAAATATTCGGATACGGCAGGGAAGAAATCCTGGGCATGGAGACCTGGAAGACCGTGCACCCCGAAGATCGAAGCCGGTTTCGTTCCTACCAGGAAAAGCGTTTGCGAGGTGAAGAAGCGCCTTCGGAGTATGAAGCTCGGGGCCTTACCAGGGACGGCCGGACAATCTGGATAAACCGGCGAATCAGCCTGGTCAACTACGAGGGACGCCCGGCGGTTCTCGGTAACGTTGCAGACATTACAAACCGAAAACGGATGGAGAACGAACTCCGTCTCTTGTCTTCGCGAATCCTGTCGGCCGAGGAAAAGGAGAGAAAGCGGATAGCCCAGGAACTGCACGATGGTCTGGGGCAACTCCTTGGGGCCATCAAATTCCGGATCGAATCGGTGCTCCTGAGCCCAAAATCCTTGCCGGACGAGGTTATAGAAAAACTGGAAGCGGTAATCATTCTTATCCAGCGGACCATCGAGGAGATGCGCAGGGTCCTGGCGGCCCTTCGCCCGTCCATTCTTGACGATCTAGGCATAATCCCCACCATCAAATGGCTTTGCAGGGAGTTTCAACAAACCCACCCCGAAATAGTTGTGGCAAGAAATATGACGGTGGATGAAAAATCCGTCCCGGAAGAAATCAAGACCGTAATCTACAGGGTGATTCAGGAAGGACTCAACAACGTGGCAAAGCACAGCCAAGCACAACGGGTCCGCGTGTCGCTTACCAGGATGGAAAGGGCTCTCACTCTTGAAATCGAAGATGACGGTATCGGTTTTGACGCTAATGAGGGCCCCGACCACTCCGGCGCCTCCGGGGGGATCGGGATTCACAGCATTAAGGAGCGCACAAGGCTTTCGGGCGGTGTTTTCGAAATCAAGACGAATAAGGGTACGCTCATACGCGCCTCATGGCCTTTACAGTAGTCTTTTTGATAGGCTTAAAGCTCCTTTATATCCCCCTATATTGATTTTAAGTTATATGTTTCGATCCACCAGGCCCTTTTCTACGGCGAACGCGGCTAAAGCGGCGGTATTATGCAGCTTCAGCTTTTTCATGAGACTGCCCCGGTGCTTCTCCACGGTTTTGACGCTTATGCAGAGGAAATCCGCGATCTCGCGGTTCCTGTATCCTTCAGCTATTAGTTTGAGAGTCTCCCTCTCACGCTGGGTAAGCGTGTCAAGGGCCGTCTTTTTTCTTAGATTCTTCTGCCCTTCCAGATATCCCTCAATTACCTTTTCCGAGGCCTCAGGTCCCAGATAGCGCTTGCCCGAGACCACATGCCTTATGGCCGTGAGAAGTTCGGCGTGCGTGGAATCCTTGAGCACATATCCGTCGGCTCCAGCTTCCAGTGCCGCGTGTATATACTCCTCGGTCCTGTGCACGGTCAGAACCAGGATTCGTGTTCCGGCGTGTCTTTTCCGAATCTCCCTGATAGCCTCAAGGCCGTTCATCCTGGGCATGGTCAGATCGATCAGGACCAGGTCCGGGGTGTAGGCGTCTACGCAGCGAATCGCCTCTTGGCCATCCCCGGCCTCACAAACGATCTCCATGGACGGTTCCACTGAAAGAAGCGCCTTAAGTCCCTCCCTGAGTATTGTATGATCTTCTGCAAGGACAATACGGCATTTATTCTCCATTTATTTCTCCGCAATGAAACTTTTCATTTTATTTCAAAAGGTCCCTCTTCAAGGGAAATAGCAGCAAATAAGCACCCACGGCAAATTGGGGTGTTTTTCCAATGAAAACGGGGTGGTCACCCCATTTACCACAAGGCCTGCTTTTCGTAAACTATATATGAGCTTGAAATGAAACGGAGAAAAAATGACGAGACTCAAGACAGGACCCGAGGAGACCGGATGACGGGGATCCTTATCATCGAAGACGATTCGGATTTCCGAAGAACGCTTTCAGGCCTTCTAAGAGATCGGTTTCCAGGGGTGAGTCTGGTGGAGGTCGAAAACGGTGAGAGGGCGCTGGAGCGCCTGGATACTTGCTGTCCGGACCTGGTGCTGACTGACATCAGGCTTCCCGGTCAAAACGGTTTCCAGATAACCCGCAGAATTCGAGATATGCACCCAAAGATCCCCATTCTCGTGCTGACGAGTTACCATGATCCTGAGTACCGGGAAGCCGCCTTTGCCGCAGGAGCCACTCACTTCGCTTCCAAGCACGGGACCTCGGCCTATGAGATGCTAAGCCTCGTCAGATCAATACTGTTCGAGCCGGAAGATAAGGGCGGGAAAGGAGATGACAATCATGAGAACCGCACGCAAACCCATTCATCGAAACGGATACCGAAATGCCCTGTGTCCTGACTACAGTAAATGCCTGGACCTTGCGGTCCGCAGGTCCTGGGAATTCTGGGATTGTGGAGAGTGTAAATACAGGTCTGAAAGAGACCCGGAGTTCGACATGGAGGTGACCCTCAACCGGAGCGTCGTTTACTATGATGTCCCGCTGGAGGTCGCCGTCAAGATGTGAACCAAAGAGCCGAAATAACATTACCACCCCCGGCTCCGTTGGGTTCGTTAGGAGCGTTAGGTTCGTTAGGAGCGTTAGGTTCGCTAGGAGCGTTGGGTTCGTTAGGTTCGTTGGGAGCGTTGGGTTGGTTTAATGAATTTGTGCGGTTTTCAGGCTCAAGTTTCAAATTGAAATCTGAGAACTCACATTTTTATCCCCGGGGGTGGCCGGTTTCCCCAAGGCCGTGAAAGTTTGTGGAAAACTTTTCCAGGCCGTGCTATATCTGATCTCCTTCAGATTAACCTTACCATCAGGACAAACCGAAGTCTTGGCGGGCAAACGCTGCTCCCTGACCAACCAGTCGGGGAAAGGAGTATGTTATGAAACGTGCATTCAAGTGGATCCTCTTGGGGGGTGGCGGATTGGTCGTCTTAATTATTCTGGCCCTCCTGATAGTCCCATTGTTTGTGAGCATTGATGACTACAGGCCCATGATCGAGGAAAGGGTAAGCGAGGCCACGGGCAGGCCTTTCAAGCTTGCCGGAGACCTGGATCTCTCCCTCTTTCCCTGGACGGGATTCGCCTTGTCCGATCTTCACCTGGGTAATCCTCCGGAATTCGAGGCAGAGGACTTCTTATATGTCAAATCCTTTGACGTGCGCGTGAAGCTACTCCCTCTGATTTCAAGGGACGTACAGGTAAAGCGGTTTATTCTGGAGGGCATTCAGCTTAACCTGGAAAAAGCAAGGGACGGCAGGACCAACTGGGAAGACCTGGGGGGCCCTGGCCCGGGTGAGGACAAAGAGCCCCACAGGAAGGAATCTCCCGAGCCATCGGTTCCTGCCGGTGACTTTAGCCTGCCGCTCAAGGCCCTGGCTGTAGGGGATTTCTCAGTATCAGGAGGCGTTTTGTGGATGGATCACGCCGCCGGCCTGAAAAAAGAGATTTCCAACCTTTCCCTGAAGCTCAAGAATGTGTCCCTGGAGAGACCAATCGGCATTACATTATCCGCTTACCTGGATGGAATGCCCATGAAACTCGAAGGCACTGTGGGCCCGGTGGGCAAAGATCCCATGACTGCATCCATTCCCTTGGACTTTAGTCTCGCGGCCCTGGGCCGGCTCAATTTGACAATGAAAGGGCTGATGGAAGCGCCTGCCACAAAGAGACGCTTTGACGTAGCACTACGGATGGAACCTTTTTCACCACGTGCCCTTTTTACCGCGCTGGGCGGAGAATTTCCCTTGTCCACAGCGGATCCTGATGTATTCAACCAGGTATCACTTGATGTCAGGGTCGAAGGCACTCCCGATTCATTCTCTCTGAAGGATGGTTCGATGAAGTTGGATGAATCCAACCTCAACTTCTCGGCCCTTGTCCGGGATTTGTCCAGGCCCGATCTGGCATTTGCGTTTGAGCTCGATCGAATGAACTTGGACCGCTATCTACCTCCTCAGACTCGGAAAGATAGTGTCAAGGAAAAGGCCCCTCCCAAACCCGCTGAAAAAACCGGTACAGTGGATTATGATCCGCTTAGAAGGCTCATGCTGGACGGCTCCGTTACAGTAGGGGCCCTCCAGGCACAAGGGATGACGATTGAAGATATCGCCTTCAAAGTAAACGCAAAAGACGGAATGATTCGAATCGATCCCCTTTCCGCTTCTCTCTACCAGGGAACCATTCAATCCGATGCCTTGGTGGATGTGAAAGGCAGCTCGCCCAAGAGCCGAATGGCATTCCGCATTGATTCAGTGCAGGCAGGCCCGCTGGTCCGCGATCTTGCCCATCAGGACATAATCGAAGGAAACGTTCAGGGAGACGTTCGGATCAGCACGGTGGGAGACCAACCGGAGACCATCAAGAAGAATCTTAACGGTGAAGGAGAACTTCTGTTTCGGGATGGGGCTGTTGTGGGCATCGACATCCCGGGCATGGTCAGAAATGTCAAGTCAGCCTTTACTACGGCTACTACGGCAAAACCCTCAGGGGAAAGGCCCAAAACGGACTTCTCGGAACTCTCAGCGCCGTTCACCATCCGAAACGGCGTGGTGAACACTTCCGGCACTGAGCTTAAATCCCCCCTCATTCGTGTCGTTACCACGGGTAATGCGGACCTTGTCAATGAAGTCCTGGATCTCAGAGTGGACCCGAAACTGGTGGCGACCCTTAAGGGGCAGGATGACACTGAAGAGCGGCGAGGTATCCGTGTGCCCATTCTGGTGAGCGGATCCTTCGCAGAGCCCAAGTTTCGTCCGGATCTCAAAGGCATGATAGACGGCGGTCTGAAAGAAGTAATCAAAGAAGGGGTTTCCGATCCCTCCGAACTAAAAAAATTGATCAAACCCGGAACCGATGAAAGCGGGGAAGACGAGCCTAAGTCTACGGAAGACAAGGTAAAAGGGGTATTGAAAGGGTTGGGGATCGGTCAGTAACCGTCCCCCGGGCCCTGCCATGTGCTTGCTTGAACAGCGGTTCTGAGACCAGAGGAGAACGAAAGATGACCTCATTCATGGAGATTGTCAAGGGTAGGCGTAGCATTCGTAAATTCGAAGACCGTGAACCGACGGAAGAACAGATCGGGCAGATCCTGGATGCAGTCCAATGGTCGCCCTCATGGGCCAACACCCAGTGCTGGGAAATCGTGGTCGTAAGGGACCCGGAAGTGAAAAAACAGCTCAACGAGACCATCCCCAAGACGAACCCCGCGGGCAAGGGCTTTGCCCGGGCGCCCGTCGTACTGGTGCTGTGCGGAAAGCTAAAGAGTTCCGGCTATTACAAAGGAGAGGTAACCACCAAGTTCGGCGACTGGTTCTTG
>CAYPSZ010000483.1:0-12226 GCA_964413125.1 uncultured Desulfobacterales bacterium | reverse complement strand
GAAAAGGAGGCCCAGCTGGGCGGCATGGCACGGTCGCTCACCACCACCATCGAGGGCGCGGAGATCCAGGGCCTGGTCAAGGAGCTGGTGGAGCGGGTGAACCGGAACGAAAAGGTCCAGGTGCTCACAGAGGCCCTGATCGTGGGGTTCAGCGGTTATAAGGGGAATTTCACCACAGAGGTGCTGGTGGGCCCCGGCATGTATGAACGAAAGATCGACCACGGGGCCGTTATAATCGCCACGGGCGGCGACGAGTATCGCCCGACGGAGTATTTCTACGGAGAAAACGACCGCGTTATGACCCAGGTGGAGCTGGGCAAGCGCCTCGATATCAACGGCGCGGAAGACCTGAAAAGCGTGGTCATGATCCAGTGCATAGGATCCAGGAACGAGGAAAACCCCAACTGCTCCCGCATATGCTGCCAGAGCGCCATCAAGAACGCCCTGCACATTAATGATCTCAACCCGGACACAAAGATCGCGATCCTCTATCGGGACATGCGGACCTACGGTTTCCTGGAGGAGTACTACACAGAGGCCAGGCGCAGGGGCATCCTGTTCTTCCAGTACGACCCGGACGCCCCGCCCCAGGTTACCACTGATAACGGCAATTTGAGAGTGGTCTTCAAGGACCACATCCTTCAAAGGGACATCTCGCTCAGGCCGGACGCCCTGGTCCTGAGCGCGGGCATGCGCGCGTCCGACACAGAGGAGCTATCCTCCATCCTGAAGCTGGCACGCAACGCGGACGGCTTCTTCATGGAGGCACATGTGAAGCTGAGGCCCGTGGACATGGCCACTGACGGGGTGTTCGTGTGCGGTACGGCCCACGGCCCCAAGCTCATCTCCGAGAGCCTGAGCCAGGCCATGGCCGCATCGGCCCGGGCCGGGGCCTTCCTGAGCCAGGAGAACCTGGCGCTCTCCGTGGTCACCTCCAAGGTGGACCAGGAGCACTGCGCAGCCTGCCTGGTGTGCGTGAGGTCCTGCCCCTGGGGGATTCCCCGAATCAACGAGGACGGGGTCAGCGAGATAGACCCGGCCCTCTGCCGTGGCTGCGGCATCTGCGCTGCCGAATGCCCGGCAAAGGTGATTCAGCTTACCCTGTATGAAGATGAACTCGTCATGAGCAAGGTGGAAGCCCTGCTGGAAGGAGTGTTGTGATGGAAGGGTTTGAACCGATCATCATCGCCTTCTGCTGCCAGGCCTGAGGGTACACGGCCGCGGACCTGGCAGGTTCGATGAGGCTGCAGTATCCCTCGAGCGTCAAGATAGTAAGCGTCCCCTGCACGGGCAAGGTGGACCTGATCCACATCCTCAGGGCCTTTGAAAAGGGGGCGGACGGGGTCTACGTGCTGGGGTGCCTGGAAGGCGAGTGCCGGTATGAAAACGGGAACATAAGGGCCCGCAAGCGGGTTGAAAAGGCAAAGGACATTATTGAGCGGATCGGGATCGGCGGGGAACGCGTGGCCATGTACAACCTCTCTTCCAGCGAGGCCCCGCGTTTCGTTGAGTATGCAAAGGAGATGACCGACCGCATAAGGGAACTCGGCCCCAACCCCATCAAGGCCGCGCTCAAGGACAAGGCGGCATAGCCTGAACGTGCAGTTAAATCAACCCTATGGGAGGCACTGGAAATGATCGTTGCTAAACCAAAACCCGTCGAAGAGGTCCTAGAATCGATCGCCGGGTTCGAGCGCATCCTGGTTGTCGGTTGCAATGAATGCGTAACGGTGTGCGAGGCGGGCGGCAAAAAAGAAGTGAGCGTCCTGGCCTCGGCCCTCCGCATGTACTTCATGAACCAGGGGAAGAAGATACAACTGGACGAGGAGACACTGGAGAGGCAGTGCGATCGGGAGTACCTGGAGGAGATCCGGAGCCGGATCGACCAGTACGACGCGATCCTGTCCCTGGCCTGCGGTGTGGGGGTCCAGTTCATGGCCGAGACATATTTTCAGACCCCGGTGCTCCCGGGGGTGGACACCTGCTTCATGGGGGTCACTGAGGAACGCGGGGTCTGGAGCGAACGGTGCCAGGGGTGCGGGCAGTGCGTGCTTGCGGTCACGGCCGGCATCTGTCCGGTGTCCAGGTGCGCAAAGCGGCTCTTTAACGGCCCCTGCGGGGGGTCCACCAAGGGCAAGTGCGAGCTGTCCAAGGACCTGGAATGCGCCTGGCAGATCATCATAGACCGGCTGAGCGAATTGGGCAGGCTGGACGAATATGAACGGCTGGCGCCCATTAAGGACTGGTCCACGGAACGTGCAGGCGGACCCGGAAGAGTGGTAAGGGAGGATGTGAGGCAATGAGCGAACTGAGGACACCGAGCAAGCTGGAGCAGATTCTGGCCGCAGGGCACCTGGCCGTGACCTCCGAGTGCGGTCCGCCCAGGGGGAGCGATGCGGAGGAGATCAAGCACAAGGCCGAAATGATCCGCAATCACGTGGACGCCATCAACATCACCGACAACCAGACATCGGTGACCCGGCTGTGCAGCCTGGCCTCGTGCATCCACCTCAAGACCGTGGGTGTGGAGCCGGTTCTCCAGATGGTGGTGCGGGACCGCAACCGGATCGCCCTGCAGAGCGACATCCTGGGCGCGGCTTCCTTTGACATCCACAACATCCTCTGCCTGAGCGGGGACCACCAGGCCTTCGGGGACAACCCCAACGGGCAGAACGTCTTTGACATCGACTCCATGCAACTGATACAAACAGTTCGGCAGATGAGGGACGAAGGCAAGTTTCTCGGTGGAGACGATATCCACCGCCCGCCCCGGATGTTCGTGGGAGCGGCCGCCAACCCGTTCGCAGACCCCTTTGAAATCCGGGTCCGCAGGCTTGCCAAAAAGGTGGCGGCCGGCGTTGAGTTCATCCAGACCCAGTGCATCTATAACCTGGATAAGTTTGAACAGTGGATGGCTCAGGTGCGGGACCGCGGGCTTCACGAAAAGGTGGCCATCCTGGCCGGTGTTACGCCCCTAAAGTCCGCGGGCATGGCCAAGTACATGAAGAACCGTGTTCCCGGCATGGACGTCCCCGACGAGGTGGTAAAACGCATGAGCGGGGTTGCCAAGGAAAAGCAGGCGCAGGAAGGGATAGACATCTGCGTTGAGACCATTTTGCGCTTGAAAGAATTGGAAGGAGTTCGCGGTTTCCACGTGATGGCCATTGAATGGGAGGAGAAGGTCCCTGAAATCGTGGAAAGAAGCGGGCTTCATCCAAGGCCCGGGATTGATGCATAGACGGCAAACCCCTTGAGACAATAGAAGGAGATAACTCATGACTCAGAAATATATCCTGGTTGTCGACGATGATCCCGATCTGGTGGAAACCCTGGCCATGATGTTGGAGAGCAAGGGCTGCGAAGTGGGCAAGGCCTATGACGGTGTGGAGGGCGAGGAGTCCATAAAAGAGCGCCGTCCGGACCTGGTGATCCTGGACATCATGATGCCACGGAAGGACGGCTATGTGCTCTGCGCCGAGCTCAAAGCGAATGAGGCCACCAGGGACATTCCGGTGGTGCTTCTCACCGCAGTGGGAGAGGCCGTTCCCAGCACCACATACACCCACGCAGACGGGATGAGCACCGAGGCGGACGAATACATCGCAAAGCCCGTGGATACGGAGACCCTGTGGAAGGTGGTCACCAGTTTCACCGGGTGACGCCTAAAGGCGCTTCGTGCGGCCATGGATTCCCCGCAACTAAACGGCAGCAAGGTCTTGAAGGGCGTTTCGGCCTATGCCCTTTCCTGCCCTCCAGGTACGGGCGGGGAGCCCCTTTTCCTGTGCAGGGCGGTTGCGGAGGCGGCAATCAACCTCCCCTATGTAACCATTGTCCGCGGGGACGGAGGTTGGCTGGTCACCCTGGCGGTGGAGAATGCGGACGAGAAAAGAACCGGACATCTCCTGGCCGGACACAGGTTCGGCGAAATCACGTGCCGCGGCCGTATGTGCGCCATACTCTCCCTGTTCCCGCACCAGGGTAACCCCCGGGTTGCCGGCTCGCTTTTCGAGTCCTTCGGGAGGGCCGGGCTGACGGTTCAGGGCATGGCCAACTCGCCGTCCGCCCTTTCAGTTATTCTCATGGAAGAAGACCTGGAGAGGATCAGCCGGGTCCTGTTCAAGGCCTTTTCTTTCAAGACCTACAAAACCCCTGAGGAATGGAGCGCCGCACAAAAAGGAAAAGAGGCGCTTTACAAGGAAGTTGTGGCCTCCTACCAGGAGAAACGTCCCAAGGTCTACGGCGTGACCTGCCTGGGGAATCAGCAGCTCGTATCCGCCCTATTCCATGACCCCACCCTCTCCCCTGCCTCCGCATTCATGAATGAAGCAGCCGATTCCGGTGTGCGTCTCAGTTTCATCACATCATGCCCTTCCAGATCCAGGGGGTCCATCCATCTGGCATACTGCGTTCCCGAGACGTTCGAAGGCGGAAGAGCGTTCCATACCTCCACCGCAGAGCCCACAGCCGTCTTTTCCATGAACGGCCCCCACTTCGGGGATCGATACGGGATTACGAGCGAACTCCTTGCCGCCCTGGAAAACAGGGGCATCGAACTCCTGGCCCTTAACTGCACCGTGGCCTCCATCACAGGGACCGTCCCGGCGTCACAACTGGACAGTGCCGTGGAGGCGATCCAGGGCTGCTTCGAGGTGCCCACGGTGTTCCGCCCCTGAAGACTGATTTCTGGGGTCGGGCCAAGCTAACTATATTGGTCTTTTTGAGCGCGAAAAATGATCCATACAAGAAGACAAGCAAGCCATATAATCTAATAATCTAATTATTACAATATATTAGCTTGGCACGCCCCCCTGCCGCCTCCCCTCCCTGCCCCCTTAAAAGTATCATATCTTATAATTTTGTTGACAAATCTCTCAGAAATGATATTTCTGATATCATGAATATCGGGAATCGCATCCGAGAGGCGAGAAAACAACTGGGCCTCAACATGAAGGAATTCGCACAGCAGGTGGGAATCAGCTATATCACCCTTCACCGCGTGGAGACCGACAAGGTGAGCCCGTCCGTTGCGCTCCTGTCGGACATCGCCCACCACCTCAGGCAACCCATTGTCAATTTCTTTGATGAGGACTCCCAGCTCAAAATCGTACGGGCCGGAACCGCTCCCACCATTGAGTCTATGAAGCTCAAGCTGGACCTGATGATTCCCAAGGGAGTGATCGCCCCCGGGATCTCCGTAAGCATAGGCGAAACCCCCGGAGGGGAGTTCATAACCGGGCACAGCCACTCGGGGTTTGAATTGGCCTATCAGATCCGTGGAAAGACCGTCTTTCGATACGGCAAGGAGGAATTTGAGATCAACGAAGGCGACATGCTCTACTTTGACGGCTCCGTAAGGCATTCCGTGGCCGCTCCCGGGCCGGCAAAGTTTCTTACCATTTACTTCGGCAAGCGGAGCTGATGCAAAGGCGGGCTCCACTTTGTTCAAACGGTAAACCGCGATGAACCTGTCCAATACAATCTCCAGAGGCGCCCAACACTTCCCTGACCATGAAGCCGTTATCTTCGGGCATACACGCTTTACATACCGCGAACTCAACACCGCGGTGGACCTTTTGGCCGCCCGTCTGCAGGGAATGGGGATTCGCCGCAACGATCGCGTAGCCCTTTATTGCGAGAACCGTCCCGAATGGATCATGATATATTACGCCATTATCAGGACAGGCGCCACAGTGGTCTGTGTCAGCTCGTCTTATCGGGGCGTGGAACTGGAACATCTGCTCACCGACTCCGAACCTGCTTTGATGATCACCAGCGAAGATTTGGTGTCCCATATCCCGCCCGAGGTGCTTCCGCGGGGCCTGGAGGCGCTGGTCATAGAAAGGGACGACTTTATCGCCGCTCTGGGACGAAAGGAAATGCCCGAGGCGAAGACGGCTTTCCACTGCTTGGACTGCGATGCGGACGATCCCTGCGTGGTCCTCTACACTGGAGGAACCACGGGCATCCCCAAGGGGGCCATGTTGACCCATACGAACCTTTTGTACACCGCTCAAAACGTGTGCTTCCATGAACGAATGACAGCACGGGACAGGGGCCTGTGCTTTCTGCCCCTGAACCATGTCTTTGCGGGCAACCACATCATGAACTCCCTGTTTTACGCCTGCGGAACCCTGGTCCTCCACAAGGGGTTCGATATGGATTTGATCGTTTCATCCATAGAGTCCAACCGTGTCACCCGGCTCTATGCGGTTCCTACGGTTTATATCCGATTTCTCAACACCCCCGAATCACACCCCTGCCTCAAATCAATAGGCTACTCCTTCTCAGCCGCAACCAGCATGCCCTCGGAGATAGTCAGGCAGTGGAAGGAGACCTTCGGGCTGAACATCCATGAGGCTTACGGCATGACCGAAAGCTCTTCTCTTGTCACCTTCAACCACATGTTCAGGCACAAGATCGGGTCCGTCGGGACACCTGCCGGCGTCGTAGAGGTAAGGATAGCAGATGAGGAAGGAAGAGCGCTCCCGGACGGGAAAGATGGTGAAATTCTCATTCGAGGGCCAAACGTGATGAAAGGGTACTACAACCGCCCCGAAGAGACTGCCGGGGCCATACAAGGAGGCTGGCTTCGTTCGGGGGATGTGGGTCGCATTGATGAAGAAGGCTATCTCTTCATCGTGGACCGGATCAAGGACATGATTATCAGCGGCGGGTTGAACATCTATCCAAATGAGGTGGAAAACGTCTTGTACCGCCATGAGGCGGTGGAGGAATGTGCCGTTGTCGGTCTCCCCCATGAGGAGTATGGAGAGACGGTAGTGGCATTCATTCGGTTAAAAGAGGCCCGTGAAGCGACTGAAAACCAATTGATGGAGTTTTGCAAGAAACACATAGCATCTTATAAAGCGCCTAAACAGATTAATTTTGTAGCTGATTTTCCAAGAACACCACAAGGAAAGCTTCTAAAGCGTGAGCTTCGGAAGCAGTTTTTTTAACGCCTTATATGCATAATATACTAAAGGAGACTGAATATACAGAATGCAGCTTACTGAAGAGCAAAAGGCCATGCTGCACGGAGAACACGGCCCCGGAGCCAAGAAGGCAATGGAAATCCTGGCGGCCTATGGAAACGTGTACGCGGCCGAACGTATGGTTCCGGTCACCAGTGTCCACATGGCAGGAAACTTCCCGGTCCTGATGGATGAGGGCATTGAGTGGCTGGAGGAGCTTGCCGGGAACGGGACCCGGGTCCGGGTATACACCACCAAGAACCCGGAAATGTATGACTTCGAACAGGTTGACGAGCTGCAGATCCCGATGTTCTTCCAGGTCAGGCAGAACCGTATCCATGAAGTATTGAAGTCCCTCGGAGTTACACTGACCTACTCCTGCCACCATTACCTCGTGGGCAATGTGCCCAGATTCGGGGAACATATTGCCTGGGCCTCTTCGGGGAGCCAGGTGTTCGCCAATTCCGTAATCGGAGCACGCTCCAACCGTGATGGTGATCACGGGGCCTTGGCCGCGGCCATTGTCGGGGCCGTCCCTGAATGGGGGCTACATCTTGATGAAAACCGGAAAGGCGAGTTCATCGTGGACGCGGGGCGGCTGGACCTGGATCGCTACGATCCGGCCGACTACAAGGCCTTGGGCTGGCTCATCGGTAAGAATATGGGAGCGAGAATTCCCGTATTCGTAAAACTCCCTGCCGATATGCAAATCGAGTCGGTCAAAGGGCTCCTTTATACTTTGACCGTTACCGGAGCCACCGGGCTGGTTCACCTGGTGGGCATAACTCCGGAGGCTGCGACGCTCGAGGCCGCATTCGCCGGATGCCCTCCTCCCGCCCCTGAAATGACCCCTACCCAGAAAGATGTGGACCTGGCTTATCTGGATATATCGAACAGTTCGGAAGATAAGGTGGACATGGTCATATTCGGTTGCCCCCAGTGCTCCATTCAGGAGGTCCGCGAGATCGTGGAGTTCATCGGCGACCGAAAGGTCCACCCGGACACCCGGCTCTGGATCTGCACTTCCGCGTGGGTCAAAACCCTATGCCGGCGGATGGGGATCATCACCCGCTTGGAAGCGTCCGGTGCCCGGGTTGTGGCGGATATAGGCGCAGCCGACGGCCCCCACCTCTACTTGAAGGAACAAGGGGTCCGGGTCATGGCGATGAACTCTGCAAGAGGCAGTTACTACGCTCATAATCTCTTCGGGATGGATACCTGGTTCGGCTCCACCCGGGAATGCATCGAGTCCGCCGTATCCGGCCGCTGGGAGGGAAAGAAGTGATTAGGATAAAGGCTAAAACCGTGATGGCCGGCACAGCCGAAGGCGAGGCCATCGTTTCCAAAACAGCCATCTCTTTTACAGGAGGAATGGATCCCGATTCGGGAATCATTCGCGAACCGGGCCATGAGTTGGAGGGGCAGTGCGTAGCAGGCAGAATCCTGGTCTTTCCTTCCGGAAAAGGATCCACCACCGGTTCCTGGCAGTATTACGCCGCGTACAAGAGGGGGTTCACACCCAAAGGGATCATCAATGTAAAGGCCGAGGGGGTGGTAGCAATCAGCGCCATCATCACGGGCACGCCCATGGTCCATGAACCGGATCAAGACCCTATCGAGGTGATTCAGACAGGCGATTTTGTTCGGATTGACGCTGACAAGGGCATCATCGAAGTGGAAAAAAAGCGGACCTGATCGATATAAGCCCCGCGGAATCGAGATATCGCTCCATATCGCGCAGAAGCCCGGAACCGCAAAAACCGAGACACATGTTTATTCAGAGCTCTCATAGGCTCATCACCAAAACACAATCTTTATGGAGGTTACCATGAAAAAAACTTTGCCTGTTTTAGTATGTCTATCCTTGTTGGCGGTTTTCCTCTCAGCGTCCCCTTTTCTTGCGTCCACCGGAGAGGCGTCCGAGCAAACGATCAAACTCACCTTCAGCACCATGTTTCCACGGGTCCATTTGCAGGGGGCCTTGAACCAGTACTTCTGTGACGAAATCGAAAAAAGGACCGGCGGTAGAGTGCAGATCACCCTTTACCCGGGAGGATCCCTGACCTCTGCAGCCAAGTGCTACGCCGGGGTGGAAAAAGGGATTTCAGACATCGGCATGTCATGCCCTCTTTATGTGGGCGGGCGATTTCCCGTAAGCCAGATCTTCGAGATGCCGTCCGATATCACCAACGGCTGGGTGACCTCCAAGGTATACACGGACCTGTTCAACAAGTTCCAACTAGAGGAGTACGATGGTGTCCATGTGCTTTACCTCCATGGCCCCGGCAGAAATGTCCTTTCAACGCGAGCCAAGCCTATTCGGGAACTCCGGGATATGAAAGGTATGGTACTGAGGGCAAGCGGCGGAGCCACCAGGGTGATCGGGGCCTGGGGCGCCACTCCCAGGGCCATGGCAATGGGTGAGGCTTTTGAAGCCCTGTCCAAAGGGGTTGTGGAAGGACAGTTCGCCGTCCCGGAAACCCTGAAGGGCTGGAAGCATGCCGATGTGGTCAAGTACGTCACTGTTCCGCCGGTCTCCACGTCCAGTTGCCAGTTCGTAGTCATGAACAAGCGCAAATGGGACAGCCTGCCCCCGGACATCCAACAGGTCTTTGAAGAGGTAAGTGCATCCTATCCAGAGTACCACGGGCATGTGTGGAATTATTATGACCGGGAGGGGATGGAATATTTCAGAGGGCTGCCTGAAAGAGAAGTCATAGTGATACCGGAGGACAAGAGGGCTGAATGGGCGAATGCCGTGGCCCCGGTACTCGAAACTTTTGTCAAGGAAAAGACCGCTGAAGGGCTTCCTGCACAGGAAATCTTGGACTACTTCAATGAACGAATCAAATATTGGGAGGCAAGAAAACCCGACATTGAAGAATCTGTCGCCTGGGTGGAGAAAAACCTCCTTTCCGAGTAGGAGGCCAAGACCGGGTTAACCCGCCATGTAAATGGAGGATGGACTTCCTGCCGGAGGATCTTTCCCCGCCCTCCGGCGGGGAGCCTCACCTCCAAGAGGCAAATGCAATGAAGCGGCTGGAAAAGCTCACAAAGAAGATTAGCGCTTTGTTCAACTGGGTGGCCCTCGGGGCCCTTGCCGTCATGCTGCTGATAGTATCAATCGACATCGTAGGGGCAAAGTCTTTGAGCAAACCATTTCCCGGTGCCATGGATATTGTCTCTCTGTTGGGATTGGTACTCATAGGCTTTTCCTGTTCCCAAACTTATCTCATGGGGAGGCACATCAAAGTCGACTTCGTATCCATGCTTCTTCCAACAAGAATCCGAAAGGTGATTCGTTCTGTTAGTATAGGGCTTTGCATACTCTTTTTCATCATAGCCATTTGGCGCCTCTTTCATTATGCACATTATTTTCAAACTAATAAAGAGTCCTCCTTAACAATAAACATTCCACTAGCTCCCTTTGCATATGCGTTAGCCATAGCGTTCATACCCATGGTTATGGCGCTCTTTATACAGGTTTATCAAGTCTGGAAAGGGCGGGAAGGATAGATGGAGCCGACAACTGCAGGGATTCTAGGCATCATTATTCTAATATTCCTCTTTATAATCGAGGTCCCTGTTGCATTTGCGATGGCTATTGTCGGAATTGTCGGTTTTGCATATCTTGTATCCCCTTATGCTGCCTTTGACATCCTTGCTATTGATATTTTTGAGACCTTTTCAAACTATAATCTGAGCGTAATACCCATGTTTGTCTTCATGGGTTGCATTGCCTTTCGAATCGGAATGAGCAAGAGTCTTTTTGACGCCAGCCACGCCCTGTTCGGCAAGGTTCGGGGTGGATTGGCAATGGCTACCATAATGGCCTGCGCCGCATTTGCTGCAATCTGCGGATCCACCAACGCGACCGCCGCGGCCATGGGTGCCGTGTCTCTGCCTCAAATGAAGCGTTTTGATTACGACGATTCTCTAGCCACAGGCTGTGTGGCGGCTGCTGGAAGCCTTGGCATATTGATTCCCCCGAGCGCACTGCTCATAGTATTCGGTATCATCACTGAAGAGTCCATCGGCAAGCTTTTCATAGCAGGGATTCTCCCGGGTATTCTTCTGGCGATTCTGTTCATACTAACCATCAGCATCCTCTGCGCTCGAAACCCTTCCCTTGCACCCCCGGGGGAATCAACCACCCTGCGCCAGAAACTCAAGGCGGTGTCAACCGTAGGCGAGGTACTTCTCCTGTTTTTTTTGGTACTTGGAGGCCTCTTCGCCGGATGGTTCAGTCCTACTCAGGCCGGCGGGGCAGGTGCGGCAGGAGTGTTATTACTGAGCGTAATAAGGCGCAGGCTTACCTGGAACAGCTTTGTCGAAGCCGGGAAAGACACCCTCTTGATTACATGCATGGTGATGTTCATAGTGACCGGGGCCATGATCTTCGGGCACTTCATCGCGGTAACCGAAATTCCCTTCCGGCTTTCAGATTGGGTCGGAGGGCTCCACCTGTCTCCAATGCTCATTATCGCTATTATTGTCTTGATTCACCTCATAGGCGGCTGTTTTATGGACGGGTTCGCCCTGATTGTTCTCACTGTTCCAATCCTTCTGCCTCTCATAAAGGCCTTGGGGATTGATATTTACTGGTTCGGGATCATCATAGTATTGATAGTTGAAATGGGAACAATCACGCCTCCGGTGGGTGTCAATGTTTATGTAATCAAGGCGGTAGCCGGGGATGATGTGTCTCTGGAAACCATATTCAAGGGGATTTTCCCTTTTCTCCTGGCGCTCATCGCCGCTGTCATCATCCTCATGATCTTTCCTCAGATAGCAACCTTCCTCCCCGGATTTGCATCCTATTAGGAAAGGGGGACGTTGTTTCTTTGTTGATATGCGAGAAATAATCGGGTATTTTTAATTCATGCCCCGTCAAGCCCGCATAGATGCTCCTGGAGCCCTGCACCACATCATCATCCGAGGAATTGAACGGAAAAGGATTTTCGAGGATGACAAGGACAGCGGGAAAAGGGGGACGTACATCATATTATTACTTTTAGTCAGATTGAGGGACGTCAGATTGGGGGAGGTACATCATTTAATCATTTAATTACTTTGGATGGGGGACGGTAGACTCAATGGAATACTGTCGCTCTCGCACTAGAGAAGCACCCCTTTTCACAGCGTTGCTGATGGCAGGCTGGTTGAGGGGAAGCCTTCGGGCAAGCTCCGTTTGACTTGTACCCAGTTCCGTTGTAGCCCAGTAACACAAAAGACTTCTGGCCTCAACCTTTCGA
>CAYPSZ010000482.1:0-9423 GCA_964413125.1 uncultured Desulfobacterales bacterium | reverse complement strand
TTGTTGTGGTTGCTGTCGTCTTCGGGTATCTTTTTTTCACAATGGAGCGGGAGGAGGCGCTGGAAAAGCGGATCGCCGGGCATCAAGAAAAGGTTGCCGCTCTGAGACAGGAACTCTCGCAGGTCAGCAGGAAGGCGGCCTCCCTTGAACTGCGGATCAAAGAACTTGACCGCACCGGTTCTACACGGCAGGAAAAGGTCCAGGCTATGGAACTGAGCGTAAACCTGGAAGAACTCGAGCAGCAGGCCCTGGTGATTCGGAGCAGGGTGGAGCAGCATCAGAGGGTAATCCAGGAGGCGGAGACGTCTCTCCAGGAACTGAGGCATAAAAGTTTCCTGGAGAGGTTGCTTCGCAAATAATCCCGCTTATACTTCCTGCAGGCGGTTTTCTCATAAAACGCTTCTCCCCTCCAGCTCTTGCTGTCTTTGCAAGTTACAACAATAAGACCTATGAGATCATCATACTCCTAAACTCCGCTTTGTCCTGTTGAATAAGGGCCAGGGTCCGGGCCTTGCCTCTTTCCTCAATTTGTACCTTTGTCTCTTGTTTATCTCCTGCGTCACTGTAAGCAGCGACGATGGCCGCCGCTATTTGGATCTCCTGTGAGGATCCTCCTCCGGGCACAAGCGCGGTCGGTCCGGGTACGTCGACAGTGGTCAGTACGACGTCGTCTTCGTCCGCCAGTGTGTGTATAGTCTTGTTTTCCTTCCGGTTCCTACCCACGACAGCCTTGGCGACAGGCCCTAACCGAAAGTGGCGCCCGACTTTAAGGGCCTCGATGTCCCTAATTCGGGGATGATGCCGGGTGCTGAAGAGGTCCCTGAGCCTCGTTGAAAAGGTTTCATCCGTCAAGAGGCAGCCGCCTGCAGGAGACGGGTAGTGGCGAATGCCCAGTTCACGGGCAAGGGCGATTTGTGGTTTTCGAGACCGTCCGGAGAAACCCTTCAGTGCATTCCTGTCCACCCAGCCCTCCTTTTCAGGTATTGTGGGCGGCAGTCGTTTGGCGCTAAGGGGGCGCAAAACCTTTCCAGCGTAGCCGCTTTCCGCCTCCACGATGGAAAGCGCCTTTCGATTCTGAGACATTGGCCTTTGCCCCAGGACCTCGCCGGTGATTATGAATCGCGCGCCTTCTTCCTCCAGCATATCACCGGCGGTCCTGATCATCAGTGCGTGACAGTCTATGCAGGGGTTCATGTTCTCCCCGTACCCATGCTTCGGGTCAGCGACCACGGGCAGGTGACGGTCGGTGATGTCAACAACTTTGAGGGAGAGATCCGCCTGGGCGGCGAACATACGGGCGTTTCGCGAGCGGAAGAACGGGGTCTCGAAAAAAAGGCCCAGGATTTGTATGCCCTGGGCCCTTATCAACTCAGAGGCCAAAAGGCTGTCCAGGCCTCCTGAAAACACGGAAAGGGCTTTCATACTGCAGATCGCTTTCTTTAAAATGTCGAGGGGCCTTGGTACTCGTTTTCAGAATAAAGAGGGCAGAGAAGAGCCTAGAGACCGGCCTCCCACAGTTTTTGTACAGCTTCCTCCTGCTCTCGGGTCAGCTTTCGGGGGACCGGCACTGCGATCTGCACGTAGCAGTCCCCTCTCCCATTCTCATTCATCCGTGGCATACCGTGGCCTTTGAGCCGGAGCCGGGCGTTGGGCTGAGTGCCTGCAGGCACCTTGATCTTAAGGGTCTTGTCATCGATGGTGGGCACCTCCACTTCAGTCCCTTTGGCCGCCTCGGAAAAACGGATTTTTCTGGTCAGGTATAAATCATCCCCCTGCCTCCTAAAAACCGGATGTTCAAGAACCTTGATCTGTATGAAAAGATCACCTGCAGGCCCTCTTTGAGGTCCTGGTTCTCCTTTGCCGGAAAGCCGCAGCCGCTTTCCCGTTGCCACGCCTGCAGGCACCTTGACGTTCACCTTTTCCTGCCTTCCACCGGCTTGATAGGTGATGGTTTTCTCGGTGGTCTTGGCGGCCTCATCGAGGGATAAGGAAAGCTCGTAGATCAGATCCTTGCCCTTGTTGAATCCCGAGGCCTCGCCTCCGAAGCCAGGGGGGCGGTGCCCCCGCATAGTGGGCCCTCGACCCCTGAATGAAGAAGGTCCGGCCCCCGCCCCCTGGAAGAACTGTGTGAAGATGTTTTGTCCCCGGCCGCCGCCGAAACCGAACTCCCGAAAGATGCTTCCGAAGTCGAAATCCCGGAATATTTCTTCCTGGGAATACCTTCTTTGAAAACCTTCGGATCCGAACATATCATATTGCTTGCGTTTCTCAGGATCGCTTAGAACGGCGTAAGCCTCACTAACCTCTTTGAAACGTCCCTCGGCGGTCTTGTCCTCGGGATTTCTGTCGGGGTGAAACTTCATGGCCAGCTTGCGGTAGGCCTTCTTGATCTCATCCTGGGAAGCGTTTTTGGAAACGCCTAGGATTTGGTAGTAATCTTTGTCGGTCATGATTCCCCCGGTTTGATCAAGATAATCGATGTCAAAAATTAATCATCGCTTGCCGCAAGTCAAGCGGGTCTGGTAATGCCGTCAACCACCTCTCGTTTTTGACTTATTGCACACCGACCTCAGCGCGAGGTGAGCCGATAGTCGAACGCCGCCCTGATATTCAGCCGCTGTATGCTCAGGTGTTCAGGAAACGGTGGAAATGGTGAGGCGGAACGGACTGCCCGGCAAGCCTCTTGATCCAGGATCTCCCTGCCGGAGGGGTCCAGGATCCTTATGGATTCAATGGATCCGTCCTTTGAAAGGGTGAACATCAAGAGGAGGCGCCCTTCGATCAGCAGCTCCAGTGCCTCGGCAGGGTAAACCCAGTGTTCCAGCAACCGGTTTTTGATCGTACCTGCGTAGTCCATGTAACGCTGATCTTTCGTGTTCAGGCTTATGGTGTCTTCGCTGGGATCTTGGGTCTCAGGAGACCCCTCCTCTTTAAGGCGAGCTTCTTCATGTTGCCCCTTTGTATTCTCGTCAACATCATCCATCTCGGGCCGGATCAGTTCGAGATGGTAGGCCTGTGTCCATGCTGTCCCCATAAAATTCGGAAAGACCTTTTGGAATCCGGCAAGTGCGATCGCATGCAGGCCCAAAGAAAGGATAACGGCGGACCGCAGGATAAATATTCGCCGGGTCTTAAGGTCCATGCTAATCCTTTTCTTGTTCTTGATCAAGGAAGCTGTTAATCCAAAGATCACTTCGCTTTTCAAACCACCATTCGGTGCTGTCGGTCTCGAGGATTTTTTCTGCCATTTCT
The DNA here is from genome assembly GCA_964413125.1 of uncultured Desulfobacterales bacterium. GTDB lineage: Bacteria > Desulfobacterota > DSM-4660 > Desulfatiglandales > HGW-15 > JAIPEI01. Next base: position 6,171 of record CAYPSZ010000482.1, on the reverse strand, counting down.
TTGGCCGTTTGGGATTGAAGACGCTTGACCGCGTAAGTGAGCCACTCGCAGGCATATTTGTTTCCCAGGTCGAGCTGTTCCTTGAGTTCGAGGATCAGGTCGAGCTGGTCGGCATCCCTGGCAAGCCGGGCTTCGGCGGAATTCCCTGAATTGAACTCTCTGACCAAGTCCACGATGTCACTTCCGAAAGGGAGTGTGGCGGCCAAATCATTTATTGCCCGGTCCTCATCAACGCTGACATAACGCTTGTTAACATAGTTGAGGTCACCGGTCCTGGCCTCTTGCAGATCGTGCGTGAGGCAGAGGAGGATAGTACGATGTGTATCGGTTCCTTTCTCTTGAAGGGACAGGACATAGCCGATGATAGTGGTTCTAAAACAATGGTCGGCAACGGACTCACGGCCGGAGCCAAGAAACTGGTAACCGCTTCTGGGCGTCTTCTTGAGCATACCCACTTCAAAAAGAAAATTGATTATGGATTTCATGGATCACTCTTAAGGTAGTGGTGATGAAAATGTCAAGCCCCTGTTTAACGTAAGGCTCGTTCGACTTGATTAATTCGCCCGTGGCAATTAACATATCCTGATAGTTTTCAGCCCGTGGCGCAAAAGGATTTCGAGGAGGGGTCCTCTTGCTAGCGCTTGGGCCCGGTCGGCCCTTGGGCCGGTCGCCCACGGGATAGTAAGTTGTAGGAGCATGCAATGAGCGAATTCATTCCAAAAAAAATCTATACTTATCCGGCATCGGTTTTGAGGCAGGTTGCCGAACCAGTAAACTCGATTGATGAGGAGACGTTGGCTCTCATCGAGGGCATGGCCGAGACCATGTACGCCGCTCCCGGCATCGGGCTTGCCGCGAATCAGGTCGGGGCGCTTAAGAGAATAGTGGTCTATGACCTGAGCTCCAGGGATCAGGGCCGTAATCTCAAGGTGCTCATCAACCCGGAAATCGTAACGGCCGAAGGCAAGACCAGCTACGAAGAGTCCTGCCTTAGTGTTATCGAATACGCCGCAGAGGTGGAGAGAAGCGCCAACATAAAGGTCAGGGGTTTTGATGAGGACGGAAACCCGGTGGATGTCGAGGCTGAAGGTCTTTTGGCCATCTGCCTTCAGCACGAGATCGATCACCTTAACGGCGTTCTGTACATCGACCACATAAGCAACCTCAAAAGAGCGCTCTATAAGAAAAAACTGAAGAAGCTTATGAAAAACGACGATTCCTCCCGGTGAACATGGAGATGCGCTTACTCAAAAGACTTCCGGCCCATCCTCGTATCATCTACATGGGGACGCCGGTTTTTGCAGTTCCTCCGCTTGTGTCGCTCGTGGACGGCGGGTATGAGGTGAGTTGTGTCGTGACCCGCCCCGACCGGCCCAAGGGCCGGGGGCGAAAGCCCTCACCATCTCCGGTAAAAATGGCCGCGGTTGAGCGAGGCCTCGAAGTGCTCCAGCCCGAGTCCGTGAACCTGCCGGAATTCCGGCAGGTTCTTTCTTCGCGAGAACCTGACCTCATCGTTGTTACGGCTTTCGGCCGGATTCTGAAAAGCGACATTCTTTCAGTCGGCCGGTGGGGGGTGGTGAATATTCACGCCTCCCTGCTGCCCCTATACCGCGGTCCCGCCCCTATCCAATGGGCGATTATCAATGATGAGTTCAAGACCGGCTTGACCCTTATGCGCATGGATGAGGGCCTTGACACCGGCCCCATACTGTTTCAGCAGGAAATGGAGATCCTGCCTGACGAGACTGCAGGCTCTCTTCAAGGCAGGATGGCGGAAGCGGCAGGCGGCTTCCTGGTCCGCTCCCTTGAAGCGCTTTGTGAGGGGTCGAAGGAAATCCCTCAGAACGAGACCGCAGCCACTTACGCTCCAAAGATCACGCGGGATATGACTACGGTGGACTGGAAGGAACCCGCCAAAAGGGTTTGCGGGCATATCCGGGCCCTGGACCCGGTGCCCGGGGCCAGGACCACATTTCAGGGAGAAACCCTTAAGCTTTTCAGCGCCTCACAGGCCGGCAGCATTGAACAGGGATCCGTGCCCGGCCGGGTGATTCATAAGGAAAACAGGCTACTGGTGGAGACAGGACAGGGGTATGTGGCCGTAGGTGAAGTACAGGCTGCAGGGCGTCGGCGCATGGCTGCTTCCAATTTCATAAGAGGCTTTGACCTGCCTTCAGGGAGTGTTCTAGGGACCTGACTCCCCGCCGTCTCAATCTATTCCACGTGAGGCGAACCTGAAAGGAATTACCTTGAAAGGCGACACCACACCGGAAAAGATCAGGTTCATAATCCTGCTTCTGCTGAGTTGTATCGTCTTGGTGGGGCTGGCGGTTTTGCTTTGGTGGGTCCCCTATGTGGGGTTCGCCAACATTCACCCCGGTCTCCCGCTTATCATGGCGGTGGCATTCGCAGGGGCGGTGCTTTTTCTTCTGGGGGGCGCCCTGACCCTGGTCTGTACGATTCTGCGGGGCAGAAACCTTTTTTTCAACCGCCGTATTCGAGGTGTGGTAATACGTTTTCTTTTTCCCATACTCGTGGCTGTGGGCAGGATGGTGGGAATCAGAAAGGACCAGGTAAGACGGAGCTTTGTGGCAATCAACAACCAGCTCGTACTTGCCGAGGCGAGGAGGGTTCATCCGAAAAAACTGCTCATCCTGCTCCCACACTGCCTTCAGTACCATGAGTGTACGGTGCGGATTACGGGCGATGTGGAGAACTGCAAGGCATGCGGCCGATGCAGGATCAAGGACCTTGTGGCCCTTGGAAAGGCCTACGGTGTTTCCATGGCGGTTGCCACCGGAGGAACCCTGGCCAGAAAGATCGTGGTGGAAAAGCGGCCGGACCTGATAATTGGTGTGGCCTGCGAAAGGGATCTGACAAGCGGTATTCAGGACACTTATCCAATTCCGGTGTACGGCGTTCTAAACCTGCGGCCCAACGGACCTTGCTATGATACCGACGTGGAACTGGATCGGGTGGAGGAAGGGATCCGGCGCTTTATCGAGCATGAAAAAAAAACACAGCCCGAGAGACCTGGCCTTGTCCATACTGAGCCGGGAGACGACAGGGAGCAGGCCTTGGGGTGATCCCCTGAACCAGGCCTTTCTCCAAAACCCCCACCTCAGCCAAAGGGACAAGGCGTTTGTAAGCCATCTTGTAAACGGGGTATGGCGATGGCGGGGCCGGCTGGACTGGATGATAAGCCGGGCGTCCAGCCGACCGCTTAAGGCCGTCTCTCCGGTGATATTGAACATTTTGCGCCTGGCCCTTTACCAGGTTTTCTACATGGACCGGGTTCCTGAATCCGCTGCGGTGAACGAGGCGGTCATGCAGGCGAAAGCCAAAGGGATGGCGCATGCGGCTCCTTTTGTGAACGGTCTCTTGAGAAACCTTTGCCGGCGTTCTCAGGAAATCTCTTTTCCCGACCTTGATGTCAACCCGATTGGCGCACTTGCCGCAATACACTCCTATCCCCAGTGGCTGGTGGCCCGCTGGGTCGACGAGTTCGGCGTCAAGGAAGCGGAGTCCCTGCTTCAGGCCCAGAACCGAATCCCGAGTCTGGATGTCAGGGTGAACAGGCTCAAAACAACGCCTGAGGAACTCCGTGCGGAGCTACATATCCGGGGGCTGACAGCCTCGCCCATTAAGGACATCCCTGAAGGCCTCTGCATTGAAGGACTGGAAGGCCGGGTGGACCAACTGGAGACCTTCAAGGCCGGCATGTTCCTGGTTCAGGATCGAGCGGCCCAGGTTGCCGCTCATCTCCTGGCTCCACGGCAGGAGGAGCGGATCCTCGATCTCTGTTCGGGGTTCGGCGGAAAGACGGCGCACTTGGCTGAATTAACCGGGGACAGGGCCCGGGTGACGGCCCTTGACATCCATCCGGGCCGCCTGATACTCCTCCGCAGGGCCATGACTCGATTGGGCCTTCACCGCATCTACCCCGTGGCGGCCGACGGGGCTCAAGGACTGTATCGTCTTTTTAAATGCCGTTTCGACGCCATCCTTCTGGATGCCCCTTGTTCAGGACTGGGTGTTCTGAGCAGGCATCCTGACGGCAAGTGGAACAGGACGGAAAAGGACTCGTCCAGGCTGGCTTTCCTTCAAAAAGAACTCCTTTCGGCGGCCGCGGCGGTTCTTCGGCCGGGTGGACGAATGCTGTTTGTTACGTGTACTATTATGCGAGAGGAGAACGAGGGCGTGGTTAAGGACTTCCTCGATGCACACGGCGACATGACCTTAGTGGATCTCCAAGATCGCGCGCCCGCCTGGGCTGCAGGCTTCATTGACAATCAAGGTTTTTTCAGGACCCTACCTCACATCCATCACATGGACGGGTTTTTTGGAGCACTCTTCAAGAGGCGGTGACGGGTTGCAACACACGACCTCAGCCCCTGAAACTGACCGAGTTGCCGGAAAACCCCTATAGGAGAATGTAATGGCAAAAATCGCCCCTTCGATCCTTTCGGCCGACTTTACCCGGCTGGGAGAGGAGATCCGCCTGGTGCAGGAAGCCGGAGCAGATCTCATTCACGTGGATGTCATGGACGGGCATTTCGTGCCCAACATAACCATCGGCCCTCTGGTTGTGGAGGCCGCAAAAAGGGCCACTGACCTCCCTCTTGACGTCCACCTCATGATTACGGATCCGGACGACTATGTGGACGAATTCGCCGGGGCCGGAGCGGACAGCATCACGGTCCATTGCGAGGCCGTCCATCACTTACACCGGTCCATTCAACGGGTCCGCATGGCGGGCGCCAGGGCGGCGGTATCCCTTAACCCTGCAACCCCCCTGGAAATGCTGGAATACATTTTGGGTGACGTGGATATGGTCTTGCTCATGAGCGTAAACCCGGGATTCGGTGGTCAGGCGTTCATCCCCTCCGCCTTGTCCAAAATCAAATGTCTCAGACGTATCATAGATGAAAGGGGCCTGGAAGTGGAGATCGAAGTAGACGGAGGCATAGGTCCTGACAACATCGGAGAGGTCCACGCCGCCGGAGCCGATGTGTTCGTGGCGGGCTCCGCCATCTTCATGAGCCAAGACTACAAGAAGACCATTGGGCGTATGCGTGCCGCCATTCAGGGCTCGGGAAGGGCCTCGGGTACCCCATAGACGGCAACAGCCTCTCCAATTCATTTATTAATCAAATACATGATTGCACCCATTCACTCCGGCACGCCTAATCGCTATTGAGATTCCAAGGAGAAACTGAACTCCAACAGGGATCTCAAAAAAAGGAGGAAAACATGAAGAGGCTCGAAGGCTGCACGGCGGTGGTTACAGGCGGTGCCAGGGGCATAGGCAAGGCGATTTGCGAGCTCTTTGCCGAGCACGGGGCAAAGACCGCTGTGACCGACATCCTGGATGATGAAGGCCTACAAGTGACAAACGCCATAAAAGACAAGGGCGTGGAGGCGGATTTCTTTCACCTGGATACGAGTCAGGAAAAGCAGGCGAAAGAGGTGATGGCTCAGGTCAACGAAAGGTTTGGAAGCATCCAGGTCCTGGTCAACAACGCGGGAATATCCGGGCCGAACAAACCGACCCATGAAATTGACCTGGAAGAATGGCAGAGGTTGATGGACATCAATGTAACCGGTGTGTTTCTTTGCACCAAGCATGTTATCCCTTATATGAAGCAGGGCAAAGGCGGGAGTATCATCAATCTTTCATCCATTTATGGAATTATAGGCGCACCGGACCTTCCGCCTTACCACGCTTCCAAAGGCGCAGTCCGCCTGATGAGCAAGACCGACGCCCTGCTTTACGCCCCGGACAAGATCAGGGTGAATTCCATTCATCCAGGTTACATATGGACTCCTTTGGTGGAAGACCTGGCCAGGGAGTCAGGAGAAGGGGTGGAAGAGTTCAGAAGCAAGCTGGACGCCTTCCATCCCATCGGGCATGTGGGCGAACCCATGGACATTGCTTACGGGGCCCTGTATCTGGCCTCTTCCGAGTCAAAGTTCATGACCGGCAGTGAACTTATTATTGACGGCGGATACACGGCACAATAATGCTCGAACCGCCGGACGTTCGAATCAACGGCGCCCGTCCCCGGGGTATTCGAGTTCATGATCCCCGGTTTTTTAATTCCCCTCACCCGGGGGGGGGGATTGAAAAAAAAGGGGGCATGAACTCGAAAAACCCCGGGGCGGGGGCCG
>CAYPSZ010000481.1:0-4176 GCA_964413125.1 uncultured Desulfobacterales bacterium | reverse complement strand
TTGTGAACTCCTGTAAACGGGTTCTTGCCTTGACCAAAAGGACATGCTCTGCGCATGAGCTGGATCTGTGCGGTTAGCCGTCGGAATTGGGCCGCAGGGAGCAAAAACGCTCGGAAATACATCATTTAAATTATAGACAATGCTAAACCACTCGCTTTTCAGGTGTCAAGTACTAAGGCGTGCCATCGTCCGCAGCCCAACAGCTCGACAGCGCAACAGCTAATTCAACCTATTCAACAACGTCCCCTAAATTCCAGCTAAACACCCAAACCCCCTACTCCACCTCCAAATGGTGAACATCCAGCATGCGTGTGAGCTCCTGTAGCCCGCGAAGTATGCTTGTGGCCTCTTCCAGTGAAAGATCGCGCAACCCGTCCATGATTTTCTGCTGAATGGGCGGAGGGGCGTTCTCAGCCAACTCATGCCCCGCCTGTGTGAGTTCAATGGTGATAACCCGGCGGTCATGGGACCGGCGTGTCCGTTTCGCCAAACCCTTCTGCTCCAGCCGGTCAATAATGCCGGTGACTGTGCTGGGTTTTACAAAAATGTGGCGGGCAATATGTGAAGAGGAAAGGGGGCCGTTTTCATAAAGGGCTATGAGACAGTTGAGCTGGGCGGCGCTGACCTGGTGTTTCTTGTTCAACTCCTTGGTGTACATGGAGCCGGCCTGCATAAGCCTGCGTATCTGGAAGATGATCTCCCGAATAACCATCTGTTTTTCAGGGGCGGCGGCCTTGGGTGATGATTCAGGGGAGTATTCATTTGTCATTACGGCATCCCTTTTTTAATGAGCCAGAGGCACTGAGCGTCCGAATCATCTCGGAGCAGGAAGTTTTTCTTACCGGCCGTTGTCCAGGATGGACAACTTCCTTTCCACGTTGTCCCGGATCCAATGGGCGTCCCACCACTCGATCGGATTTACATGGGTTCCATTCACCATCACGCTGAAATGGAGATGATCACCGCCGGCGAGACCGGTGGTCCCGGTGAATCCGATCACATCCCCTTTTTCCACCTCCTGCCCGCGGGAAACGGACATGGAGCTCAAGTGTCCATAGAGCGACATAAGTCGCTGGCCGTGATCCAGAATGACCGTATTGCCATAGATGCCGAGCTGTTCGGCAAACAGCACGCGACCCCGGTTTGACGCCGGCACCGGTGAGCCGGCCAGGGACGCCAGGTCAACGCCCATGTGATACTTCTCGTCTATGAGTTTTTCGCCATAATAATATACCCTGTGATCTGCATAACGTGCCATGGTGGCTGCATTGGGAAGTCGAATCCAGACACCTTCCCAGAGCCTCTCCGTCGAGGAGCCGCTCTGGATTTTTCTCATGGTTTCATGATTGAGCTTACGCAGTTCGTTGTTGATCTTGAGGTACTTCTCAACAGGGGTGTCTTGTTCGTCAAAAGGAAAAAAAGAGAAATAAGGCAGGATCTTTTCAAGAAAAGCGTCCGTGATATTCATCCGGTCCGATTGGAATTTCTTCGGCCGTATCCTGTTATAAAAGGAGGCCGTGGCCTCATTCCCGGCCTTGTCCTCAGCCCACAGAGTTATCTCGGCCTTTGGGTCCGTGTCGTGAGGCACGGCGAAGTAGCATAAGTGGACTCCGGGTCTGTTTTTCTCATGGGTCGGGTACCCGGGATAGAGGCGGCCCTCCACCATAACGCCGCTCCTCTCGGTGTCGGAGGAGGCCTGGTAGATAACAAGGCAGGCCCCTCCCTGGTTGACGTAGTGAAGCCGTGTCAGGGCGCGTATGGAAGGGGGAATGGTGTCCACCGTCAGATTGTGGGTGAGAACGGTCCGGTTTCCATCTCCACCCCCTCGCCTTGAGTGGTCGAATGCCTGAACTTCGATCACGGCCCGACCCTGGGCAAGGTTAAGGACTTTGGGGTCGATCTGAAATGTCTCCTTGTGGTGATATACGCCGTCTCTGTTGAAAAGACCTTCATAGGGGAAGTCCTTCTCAATCACAACGGCCTTGCGTCCGGCCTGCTCTATGGTCACTTTCAGGGAACGCAGTCCACGTTTGTCATCCGCCGCCTCCACGTTGAAAGACCGACCCTTTGAAAGGTACTCCGGCAGCGGCCGCAGCCACAGGCCGGGGCTCTCACTCTCGAAGACATGTGTGAAAAACCAGGCGAAAACGCTTGCAACGGCAAGTACTGCAACAACAAAAAGGATTAGTGAGACCTTTCCCTTATTCTTCATGATATCAAAACCTTTCTTCGGGACGCCAAGGAATCCGCAGCCGAACCATCCGGGAGCCGGAACACATACCGTGCACAACGGTGTGGCGGCCTTTCATAAAACCGGAAGCCTTAATAGCAATTCCCTTTACGCAACGCAATCCATTCCGGTTGCTAAACGCCGCGTATGGACTGCGCAATGGAGTTCACCCGCGACATGATTTCCCGGGGATCAAGGGTGGTGAATCCACGGTTCTCCATGATCACCTTGCCGTCAACCACCACGTGTCTGACATCGGCGCCGCCGGCTGAGTAAACCAGAGTGGAAAAAGGGTTGTAAAGAGGCTGGAGATGAGGTTGGTCCAGGTCCACCACAATAATATCGGCCCGCTTACCCGGCTCCAGGGTCCCTATTTCCTTGTCAAGTCCCAGCACCGACGCGCCCCCCAGTGTGGCCAGTCGCAAGACGGCCTCAGCGCTCAGGTGCGTGGGGTCGCCTCCGAAGACCTTGGCGGATTTGGCCGCGGTGTCCATTTCTTGAAAAATGTCGAGATTATTGTTGCTTGCACAGCCGTCCGTTCCAATGCCCATACGGATGCCCGCAGCCAGCAGGTCATGGACCCTGGCCGTGCCCGAGGCCAGTTTCATGTTGCTCACGGGCACGTGAACCAGGCGCACGCCGCGTTCCGCCAGAAGCATTATCTCTTCGTCGCTCAAGTGAATTCCGTGCGCTCCTATAAGGTCATGGTTCAGTATTCCGATGCGGTCCAAATAAAACGCGGTTCGCCGGCCGTTACGTCTTTCGAGTTCTTCCACCTCGGCCCAGGTTTCGCTCAGGTGGGTTTGCAAAGGGACGCCGAATTCCCGGGAGATCTCCATGGCGTGACAAAGGGTTTTTTCCGAGCAGGTAACGGGGCTGTGGCAGAACAGCCCGGGAATGACACGCTCGGATGACCCGGACCATCGTTCCATAAAGGCACGGCCCAGAATGAGGTTTTCTTCAGGACGCTCCACGCCCGGGGCTGGAAAGTCAATCACACCCTGTGCCACAAGGGCGCGCAGGCCGGACTCTATAAAGGCCTCCATTGCATTGTCTTGAAAGAAGTACCCGTCCGATACGCAGGTGGTGCCGGAAGCGATCATTTCAAGGCATCCCAGCAAGGTCCCCCAGTAGACGGTCTCAGGGTTGAGAAAACGGGCCTCTGCAGGAAATATCTTGTGAAAGAGCCATTCCGCCAGGGGAAGGTCGTCGGCGAATCCGCGAAAAAGCGTCATTGCCGTGTGTGCATGCGCGTTCACCAGTCCGGGCAGGACAACGGCCTTTCGTGCGTCAATGGTCTTGACACAGCCGGCAGGGCCGCCACCTCGGCCCACGGATAATATGCGGCCCCGGCCGGCGCAGACATAACCCTCTTCCAGGGGCTCGCGGCCTTCCACCATGGTAAGAATGGTTCCACCCTGAATCAGAAGGTCCGCCGAAGTCGGATCTGCGGGATTCGGCGGCTGCAACGCGTCACGCATGGGAACCTCGTCAAAGTAGGGGGCTGCGGACAGCCGGCCCTGAAATTATTCCTCAACTGATGGCGCGTGAATCGAGAAACAAGTTATATGGGGCGGATTAACACGTCAAGGAAATCAAAATGCCTTGACAACCCGGGCGGGTATGATAGCTAACTCTGTTCTTTTGTCTGACGGCCGCACTTTGCTGCAAAACACCCGACTGAGGTTCCATTTGGCTCCCTTCCACGGGAGGGGATATTTTAAGGCTTTGATATCATGGCAGAAATTGCTCCTTTTCGCGGATGGATGTATAACCGGGATAAGTTTGACGACCTGTCAAGCCTCATGGCTCCGCCCTACGACGTAATATCGCCGGAGGAACAGGAGTCGCTCTACCAGGCTTCCCCATACAACGTGGTTCGACTGATTCTGGGAAAGAAGAAGACCGGCGATTCGGATTGGGACAACCGCTATACCCGCGCCGCA
>CAYPSZ010000480.1:0-2345 GCA_964413125.1 uncultured Desulfobacterales bacterium | reverse complement strand
CGGACCGTTTTCCCAGCCTGAGGAATTCCGCTGCTTCTTCAATGGTCAAAATGTCTTTTTCCATCTCATTTCTCCTTTTAAAGTATTAGATTTAATGTCAATTGAATACAAAAAACATGCCATAAAAGCCCGGCATATTCAATTGATCCCTGCTTTTTTGTCCCCGGAAATTTCAAGGACCTCCGTTACCTTCTGCGCGAGTGTATCCGGCGTGAACGGCTTGTCCAGGTATCCTGAGACCCCGGCGCGCCGGGCATCCCTCATGAGGCCTTCACTTCCGTAACCGGTGATCAGCAGCACGGGCAGCCCGGGAAGCAGGAGGCGGGCTGCGCAAATCAGTTGCATCCCGTCCATTCCGGGCATGCGGAAATCCGTTACCATTATATGAAAAAGCTCGTTCCTTGCCAGATGTTTTCTAATTAAATCAATCGCATAAATGCCGTTGCCCGCCGCCTCAACTTGGAAGCCATAACTCATTAGACCGATTCTGAGGGCATTGAGCGTTCCGGGGTCGTCGTCTACAATGAGGACCTTGGTCATCCTTGTACCATCAATATCCACCCGATTGAGTATCCATAGTACACGGCCGGTCATACCAGGACCGACAAAGCAGGCGTTAATGGGGCCTGAACGGCGTAACAGGAAACCGGATAAATTCCGGTCAATTCTCTTCCTGCAAAGATCGTTCCGTCCTGATCCCTGAACAGCATGTAAACCGTACCATCCAAGGTTTTCAAGCGGTCATTAAAATCAGGTCTTCATGCCAATATGACGTACTTGTTTGCACTATTTATCGCTCTAAGAGGGTAACAGGAAGGGCGGATGTTCGGCAGCGGAGACGCTGATGGCTCTGATTTCATAAGAGGTTGGCGGCACAGGAGGCCGGTCACGCCGATTTTGGGGTGCGGGCAGTGGCCCGCCTTAGCCACTAAGGAATCTGGTACGCCAATATGGCATTACAGGCGTCAAAATGGCCCGGTCTCCTTGACCTGGTATGCCTTAAGGCGGCGCTGGAGTGTTCGGAGGCCGATCCCCAGGATTTGTGCCGCGCGGGTGCGGTTTCCGCCCGCAGCCTTGAGCACATCTTGAATATGACGCCTTTCAATCTCCGCCAGGGAAAGGGGGTCGTTTTCTTCTTTGCCCGGGCCACTGCCGGCATACGGAAGCAGAGGTTTTATGGATTCCCCTGTTAGAAGGCCGTTGGTTTCGTTCACCACTGCGGAGGCGATCAGGTTTTCCAGTTCCCTCACGTTTCCGGGGTAGTCGTGTGATAAAAGCAGGCTTACGGCCTCGGGGGCGAGGTCGTTTATGACCTTGTTGTTTCTTGCTGCGTGTATCCTTATAAAGTGCCTGCTTATGGGAATGATATCCTGTTTTCGCTCCCTCAGGGGAGGGATGTTGATATGGCAGACATTGAGGCGGTAATAAAGGTCGCGCCTGAAGCGTTCCAGCCGGACCTCCTCCGGCAGGTCCTTGTTGGAGGCCGCAATGATCCGCACGTCCACCTTTTTTGCGCGGGTGCTTCCCAGACGGTAAAGCTCGCGTTCCTGAATCACTCGAAGTATGGCGCCCTGAAGGTTGAGATCCAGTTCCGTGATTTCGTCCAGAAAGAGGGTCCCGGCGTGGGCCTCCTCAAAGAAGCCCTTTTTGTCTGCAAACGCACCTGTGTAGGCGCCCTTTGCATGGCCGAAAAGGTCGTTTTCAAAAAGGCTCCGGCTCAAGGCCGCCATGCTCACGGGCATGAACGGCCCGTTGGCCCTGGGGCTCAGCCGGTGGATTATGCGGGCAAGCATGTCTTTGCCCACGCCTGTCTCTCCGGTGATCACCAGGTTGTAGTCGCTGGCGGCATATGTCTCGGCTTCCTTGAATACCCTCGCCATGAGCGGATCTTCGGCAACCATGCCTTTGAAAGCCTCTTTGTGGGAGAGATCCGAAAAAGCGGCCTTTTTTTCCAGCAGCCTCACCTTGTAGAGAAGGTCGAAACGTTGCAGGGCATTCTGGACGGCGATCAGGAGTTTCTCCCTTGCCAGGGGCTTCACAAGGTAGTCAAACGCCCCGTACTTCATGGCCTCCACAGCGGTGGGGGCGTCGTCCATGGCCGTGATGATCAGGCATTCCACATCGGGATGATGGCTCTTCATGCGGCCCAGGAGTTTGATTCCACTGATCCCGGGGAGGATAAGATCCAGCAGGACCAGGTGGAAAGGCCGCTCCATAAGGAGTTCCATCACACGGCCGCCGTCCGATACAAGGGCCGGCTCCGGAAAACCCGCACTTGTGAGGATGGCCTTTATGCTGAGCAGCATGCCGGGGTCGTCGTCAACCACGAGGATGGGGGTGTCGTG
>CAYPSZ010000479.1:0-13145 GCA_964413125.1 uncultured Desulfobacterales bacterium | reverse complement strand
CGGTCTTCAGCGGATCTTTTCGATACGGGTGATCAGAAATCCCTTATCGGTCCGCACCAGGTCGAACACAATCCAGTCGCCCTTGTTCAAGCCCTTGAGAAGTCCGGGGTCCTTGACTTTCAGATCCATGACCATCTTGGGCCAGCTCAGCGATTCGATGGGCTCGTGTTCCATTCTCACCGTCGCCGTGGACAGGTCCACCGTCTCGACTGTACCGTGGCCCTGATGCACCTGCTGGGAAGCAGGGGCCTCTTGATGGCCCGAGTGGTCATGATTCCCTGCGAAGGGCGCCTGCGACAACCACAATGGCATGAGGAGAATGATGATTATGGCGATAGTTTTAAATTTCATCAGGTCTTCTCCTTTCGGTTGAAAGAGTAATTGATTATAAACAAAAACAACCAGTAAAGCGAAGATAATGTATGGTGATCAGCGCTCCATTTACCCAAATGATCATATAGATAAAGATAGCACGCCGACAAACCGGATGAAACTGATTTTATACCAAGTGGGTTGTTAAACGCCGGTGATTTTACGGATCTAACCATGCCTGGCATGGACGTCCCGGAAGAGATCAGTCGAGGGCCGTTTCATGAGGCCAAGACCCGTGCCACTTTATTTTCCAGTTCTTCTTTTTCAATGGGCTTGATGCAGTATTCCTGCGCACCCAGGTCTTTTGCCTCCCGGGCGGTTTCCAGAGTTGGGTAACCGGTAAGCACAATCGCCTTTATGGCAGGTCGTATTTTCTTTATTTCCTCGAGCACTTCCATTCCGCTCAGCTTCTTGAGCTTGATATCGAGGATTGCGAGGTCAAGGTCGTTCAAACGAGCATGGGCGATGGCCTCCTCCTCGTCTGTGAATCCTGATACATCGTGTCCCTTGCGGCCGAGTATTTTCTGTATGAGAACAACTGCATCGGCCACATCGTCCAAAACCATGATTCTAGCCATGATCAGAATACCCCTTCTAAGTCTCTGCTTCTGCATGATACTCCGGCAAGCGGATGGTGAAGGTCGTACCGGTTTCCGGACGAGGGCCCTGACCGGAATCCACCTCGGTTTGACCCGGGACTCTGCAGTTAGTCTCGAAATCAATTGTTCCTCCATGGGCCTTTACGATCCCGAATGTAACGGAAAGACCCAGTCCCGTTCCTTTTCCCACGCCTTTGGTGGTGAAAAAGGGATCAAACACCCTATCCCTGACCTCGGCCGGGATGCCTCCGCCTGTGTCTTGCACCCGAACTACTACTTCTCCGTTGTCCCTGTCATGAAACGTGGACAGCGTGATTTCACCGTCCTTGCCTATGGCGTCATAGGCATTGTTGATGAGATTTATAAAGGCCTGCTCCAGCTTCTCCTGGTCTGCGAGAACAAGAGGTAGCGGCGACTCAAAATCCCTCTCCAGGCTGACCCTCTCCAGGCTGAATGTGTGTTCTACAACTGCTATAATCTGATTGAGGATCAGGTTTACATCTAGGGGTTTCTTGATGCTTTCCATCTGCTTTGAAAAGCGAAGGAGATCCGAAATGATGGTGCGACAGATTCGAGCATACTTCTCTATTACAAGGAGGTTCTCAAATGTTTCAGTACCTTTGGCCGCATCCTCCAATGAAAGCTGGGCGTAGCCCAGAATGATCCCTAGAGGCGTATTGATTTCATGGGCCACGCCTGCGGCAAGCTGGCCGATGGTCTCCATCCTCTGAGAGCGAATAATACGCTCCTGCAGTTCTTTTATCTCCGTAATGTCCCTGCTTGTGCAAAGAACCCCTGTCGCTTCTCCTTCGTTATTCAAGACCGCACTCTTAATCACATGAAGCCAAAGGCCTTGATTGACTCTACCGATTTGTTTTTCAATGCTTATGGTGTTTTTTCTTCTCAATACCTCTTTGCTTTCCTCGCTGTTTTGCAGTGCCTCACCCGCGGGAACAAGTTCTTCATCGGTTTTTCCCAAGATGTCCTTTTCCTCCAGTCCCACAAATCTGCAAAAAGCCTTATTGACGGCCCTGTAACGCAGCGACTGATCTTGCAGAGAAACGATATCCGGTGTCACATCCAGGATGGTCTGAAAAATCCTCTGCTGCTGCTTCAGGCTTTCTTCCGTATTCTTGATGGCCTCAATACGTTCTTTCAGGGTCACCGTCATTGTGTCAAAGAATTCAGCCAGATCCTGGAGTTCATCGCCGGCGTTGTTCCTGTAGATATCACAGTTGCGGCACTGGGCGATTTTCTGTTCATAAGGAAAGTCGGCGCAGTTGGGACAGAGGGTTCCTGGAATGTACCAACACCTGCGCCTCTTATCATGAAAGGCGGGGCACTCGGTGCGATTGCACGATGTGATCTCCCAACAATGCTTTTCCGGACGAAGGGCGGTCTGCACGTCGAGGTTCCCCATTATGATCTCACCTGCGGCGCGGTGTAGAATCTGTATTTTGCTGGTTACAGAACGGGCCAGGGCGGTGCTTACAAGGCCTACGATAAGTATCCCGGTGCCGACCGAAAGTACAATGATCCACAGGAGCCGGGTAACAACCTCCTGCGCTCGGCTCCTGGACATTCCGATCCTCACTGTTCCAATTCTATCATCGCCTATGAGAACGGGTACTGCAAAATCATCAATCAACTCGGCACCGGTGGAAATGAGTCTCCTTTGATATGATTGGGAGGTTTCCACCAGATTGGCCCATCTTAAATCAACGGGAAAGCCGCCCAAGAAAGTGTGTACG
This sequence comes from uncultured Desulfobacterales bacterium, assembly GCA_964413125.1. Taxonomy (GTDB): domain Bacteria; phylum Desulfobacterota; class DSM-4660; order Desulfatiglandales; family HGW-15; genus JAIPEI01. The sequence goes on along the minus strand of CAYPSZ010000479.1, from coordinate 10,423 downwards.
AGAGGATCCCCCGCCCTATCCAGCACAAAGGCATAGGCTGCATCTCTGTTGGTCTTTGTGATCTCATCAGCCAGGTTCTTGAGCTCCAGGAAATCCATGGAGAGGATAGGCTCTATCACGCGGGCACTGAGGTTGACTGCGCTGGAAACACCCCTGAGCCTGTTTTCTCTTAAAAGGGCCTCTGACACGTACAGGCTGATGATAAGAGAAAGACTTACACCGAACGCAAGCAGTATGGCTATAATGCTGAAAGATATCTTGGTTTGAAAGGTCAACCTGTGAAAGCGGAAGAATTCTTTCATGCTCAAAGCCTTCCTGACCTTTCAAATGCGAAAGCATTCATCAAGTGTCCAGATCGATCCGCACTTTTCTGAGAAGCTCCCTGACCGGTTCAAATTCTTCATCGGTTGATGGAATCGCTCCACTGATATGGGCGGCCCTCAATATGGGCTGGTGATCCGGATTGAGGCTGTCAAGTCGAACAAGAGCATCCCTGACCTTCTCCACCAATGCTTGATCGAGGTGTTTTCCTGCAGCATAGACCCAGCCCGGATAATAGGTCGTGGTGGCTATTATGCGGATTTCAGATACATCGATTTTGTCGGCCACGACAGTAAGCGCTCCCTCTCTCACCGTTCCTATGTCATATCGTCCCGCATATACGGCCAGGACCACTTTCTCTTGTTTGCCACCCGGCCCGGGCGCAAAGGCGATTTCCGTAAAATCTTCAAGGCCGATTCCACGATCAAAAAAATGACCCAGGCCGAACATGTATCCGCCCGCAGAGGTTGGATCTACGGCTATCCAGCTCTTGCCTCTGCAGTCATCCAGTGTCCGTATGGACGAATTGTCGCTTCGGCAAATTATATGCCCCCTGAACATTGGCTTTCCATGTTCTTCAATAATCCTGGCAAAGGCCCAGGCCCCGTAACGATGGGCCATTTTCACGTAAGCCACCGGATTGGAAAAGGAGATGTCAATCTTCCCCTGGCCCACCATCTTCATATGTTCATCAAAGGTATCAGGGAAGACCTGCCTCAGTGGCAGCCCGGTCTCTCTCTTGAGGTACTCTACAAGGGAGTTGTGCCGCGCAAATGATACTTTGTGTGAAAACTGGGGTAGATAAGCATAAGTTATAGCATATGTATCCTGTTCGGAATATACGCCTTCCCGCTTTGAGAGATCCACAGGAACCGGTTCTTCATCTCTTGAGCAGGAGGCAAAAGAAATAAGTGACATGATGAACAGGAAAAAAACAATAACCGGGGTGGCCGAATAAACCCCCGGCCCAGGCAAGGCCTGCTCAACGGTCCGGGTGATGGGTGAAAAATTCATGGGATTTTCGGGTCAAGTTTCCTGAGGCAGTCTTGAGGGAAACGGTGGGTACCCCCTGTGCCTTCAAGGGTGACCTGGACAAGGGCCTCGGGGTCGTTGATAACCATATCCGGGTCGGTGATCACACCACGGTATCCCAAGTACTGATCCATGTATTCCTCCCATCTCTGATCGTCGGACTTCTGATGGATGAGGACTTTGTCCCCCTGGCGAAAAGCTGTCATGTCTCGGCCTCCTTACGGGCCCTCATGGTACGACAATTCCCGACTTGGATCCTGCCGTAAGCCCCCTGATGCATTTGTCACATAACCTGCGGCCCTGGAAAGCCTCCTGGATTTCAGCGGTCCGCTTCTTCACATAGTCCAGATACCGGGCCGGTCCCACCGGAGCGCTGCAATTGTCGCAATATTCGAGTTTTTCACGGCAAAGGACTGTGCCGCAAAGGCTCAGAATCCTCTCGCCGTTTGAGTCATTCAGGGTCATGGCGCCTGTGGGGCAGTTGGTAGCGCACGCCCCGCAGAGGATACACCTTTCAGCCGTGATCCGGAAATCGGTAAACCCCGGGGCCCCAAAATCGAGATAGCCGAATTGAAGCGCATCAATACCCATCTTGTCCCTGCAAACACTAACACACTTTCCACAACGCTTGCAGATATCACAGCGAAGACAACGCCCGGCCTCCTGCCGGGCCGTGGCCTCGTCATATCCCAGCTCCACCTGCTGAAACGTAATCCTTCTTCTTTCCGGTCCTAGAAGAGGCATCCTGGGCCGGCTGAGGGACATCTTGGTGGAGGCCGGTACCCGGGTAAGCTCCACCCTCATACGCCTGGCCGGGACAGGGGGCATCTTGGGTTGAGGAAGTCCTCTCAGATAACGGTCCATCCCCTCTGCGGCCCGTTTTCCCGCGCCTATGGCTTCCACGACCGTGGCAGGACCCAGGACAAGATCTCCTCCGGAGAAGACCCCCTCCATGGAAGTGGCCGAAGTGACAGTGTCGGCAATCAAGGTTCCCCATTTATTCCACTCGAGACCCTCTATGGCATCAATCCCCTCTCGCTCCACACGCTGTCCCACCGCGGTAATCACCGCATCCACAGCCATCACATAATCGCTTCCTTCTACAGGGACGGGCCTCTGTCTACCTCTTTCATCAACATCGGAGAGCTTTGCGCGGAGGCATTTGAGGCCCGTCACCCTGCCGTCCCTTCCCAGGACCTCTATGGGGATGGTTAGAAACCCGAGCCTCACTCCTTCTTCTTCCGCCTCCTTAACCTCCTCGACATTGGCCGGCATCTCGGATCTGGACCTTCGGTATATGAGCCGGACGTCCTCACATCCGAGCCGTATGAGCGACCGCGCGGCGTCAATGGCCACATTGCCTCCGCCCACCACCACCGCTCTCCTGCCGGGCATGTGCCTGTCACCTGCGGCGACATTGCGCAGCAAGGTGATGGCGTCGATTACCTGGGGGTATTCCTTTTCGCCTTTTATGCCAAGGTCCAAGGAAGCGTGGGCCCCTGTGGAGATAAAAAACGCCTGAAAGCCTTCTTCTCTGAGGTCGTCCAGTGTCACATCCCTGCCGAACCTCGTACTAAAACGGAACTCCACCCCCAGTTCTTCGATGAACGCTGTTTCCCGGTCGATGACTTCCCTGGGAAGCCTATACCTGGGAACCCCCACCATCATCATCCCGCCCGCGTAGGGCAGGGCTTCCACGACAGAGACCTGATATCCCTTGAGCGCCAGGTAGTAGGCCGCGGTCAATCCGGCCGGCCCTGCGCCGATGACGCATACCTTTTCATCCATACCTGGCGACTTTGGAGGATTCTTGTAGGCCCTTTCGGAAACAGCTTTTTCCGCGGCAAAGGCCTTCAGGTCCTTAATGGCTATGGAAGAATCGATTCTTCCTCTAACACAGACGAATTCGCATGGATGGGTGCAAACCAGCCCGCATATCCATGGAAACGGGTTGTCTTTGCGGATGATTTCCACGGCCTCGGCATAGCGGCCTTCCCCGATGAGACTCACGTAGCTGGAGACGTCGATTCCTGCCGGGCAGGCCATCTGGCATGGGGCGGGAGTAAGGAGGTCACAGTCACCTGTAGGACAGTTATGAGTCTCAATATGACTGCTAAACACCTCTTTATGAAGTTCCAGCGCATTGGCTATAATTTCTATTAGCTCTTTGGAAATTGTTTGTATCTCTTCCTTGGCTATTGTACCCGTTTTCTTTTCTATAGCCGGAAGGTGATCATGGCCTGCAGTTCCCGTGGAAATATCCTTCACGAGCTGAAGCAGATCTTCCACCTGTCTTTTCAGCCTCGGATGACTGAGCCGGCCGGAGTCAATCAGTTCCGAGAGTTTCTTGAAAGTCTCATAGACCTTGCAGGTCTGATCACTCATGACTCTTTACCTTGGGGGCTGCTTGCTTCCTCTTGGGCTTTATGGGTTTTGCCTTCGGACCGGCCACAGGCTGTCTCAGTGTCACCTCAGTGGCCTGGGCGGCCATGGCTTTGGCATGCCGTTCCCTCCGTACATCAACCATTTCACCCGGCTTACCAAAGTGAAGGCACTTGGTGACGCATTTGGCCACGCAGGCAGGCTCCAGTCCTTTGTCCAGTCGATCCATGCACCAGTCGCATTTCACAACCTTTCCTTTTTCCGGGTCCCATTGAGGGGCCCCCCAGGGACATGCCCTCATACAGGCCTTGCAGCCCACACAAACATCGTGGTCCACAAAGACAATACCGTCCATGGCCCTCTTTTGCATTGCTCCTGTGGGACATGCTGCAACACACCACGGCCTGTCGCAGTGGTAGCATGGCATGAAGATAAAGTCCATTTTGGGGATGGTTCCCACCCACTTGGGGCCTATGGTCTCGATCCGGCACAACCTCGGGCCCAGCGGAAGTCGCTTGTTCTCCTTGCAGTGGACTTCACACGAATAGCATCCAATACAGTTTGCACTGTCGTGAAAGAGGTAATACTCGCTCATGGGTTACTCCTTGCTTGCTAGAGGGGCCTCACTTTTACAAAGGTGTCATGGAGTCCGGGGCTTCCACCGATCATATCCGTCACATTCGCCTGCAAGGCGGTATCGCTCGCTCCTTTTTCAAAGCAACGCGTTGTGGCCGGCACCTTGCGCCCGAAACCGTGGAGCATGAACACGGCCTCCGGGTGAATGAAGTCCGTCACAAAGGCCTTGATTCTGCCGAATCCATGGTCGGATGACACTTCCACATACCCGCCGTCAACGATTCCCAGCTTGGCCGCCTCATCCGTGTTGATCCACAGGAGGTTTTCAGGCACCAGCTCACTAAGATATGGATTATTCTGGGTGGAAACATGGGTGTGAACCGCGTTCCTCCCCACCGTCAGCCTGAACTCGCCTTCGGGCGGGGCGGCCATGGATTCGTAGGGGACCAAGGAGGGAAATCCGTTATTTTCCATGAGGCTGGAAACGATCTCAATCTTGCCGGAGGGGGTCTTGAACTTGATGCCTTCAACCCGGTCCCATATGATCGGATTCTTGGACAGGCTCACAAAACCTTTTTCGTCAAAGTCTTCGACCTTTATGCCCATGTCCTTGAGCTGGAGGTTCCAGATGTCTTCAATGGTCTCGTATGGGAAGAAATGACCCAGGCCGAGACGTTCGGCCAGTTCCCTCGCAATTTCCCAGAAGGGCTTGGTGTCATATCTCGGAGGTACGGCCTGTCGCCTCATGTAGAGAGTAGGCTTGGGCCCATTTGCCATCTGAATGGAATCAGACCGTTCCAGGTATATGGACTCAGGAAGGATCACATCCGAGTACCAGGCCGTTTCACTGAAGTTGATGTCGATGGTGAGAATAAGGTCCAGATTGTCAAAAGCCTTCTTGTTGAGGTTATAATTCGGGATGGAAAGCATGGGATCAAGGCGATGTGTGATCAAGGCCTTCAACGGATATGGGTCTTCGTTCAAGATGGCGAAAGGAAGCATAGTCGCCACACCATGGGCGGGGTCAGCGATGGGAAGCCTGGTCCCTCCTGCTCCGTCAAATCTTTCCATGTCTGCTTTGGGAAGGTCTTTTTGGTCCACGAGCTTTCCAAAAGAACCGAAACCGGCATCTTTGGGGCCTTTCTTAATGATTAGCCCTCCCTTGCTTTCAATGCTGCCCATAAGGGAATTTAGAATAATGAGCGAGCGACGGAAGTGAATCTCGTTGGTGTGGCCGGCACCGCGATAACCGTAATGAAATACCACCCGGGGCTTGTCCCGGCTCATTTCTCTTGCTAGGGCCACTATCTCAGAGGCCTGAACCCCGGTCTCTTCCTGGGCCCATTCCGGGGTGTACGGCTCCACAAAAGACCGCAGTTCCGTGAGACCCGTCACCCATCGATGAACGTACTCTTCATCGTAGAGATTATCCTTGAGGATGACATGGATGAGGGCGTAGTTTAGAGCAAGGTCCGACCCCGGCCTGACCATCCAGAACCGGTCCGATTGGGAAGCGGTGACTGTGGCTCGCACGTCGATGTAGGTAATCCTGGCGCCTTTGTCCTTGGCTCCCAGGAGTGCCTGAATGGGTTTCAACTCAAGGGACTCGAAAAGGTTTCTACCGTAAAAGACAACGTGTTTGGTATTCGCCCAGTCAACGGTTATTTCCGCATCCGTGTAACCTGTAAGGGTCCGGAAGGCGGTATTCACAGAGCCTTTGCACAGGGCATCGTGGGTGTAATGATTGGGAGAGCCTATGGCTCTCATAAAGGTCTTGCTGAGATGGGTATTGAGGTTCTGTCTCTCTCCAAATGCAACAGTCCGGGGCCCGTGTTTTTCCATCACGGCCTTGAGTTTTTCCGCTGCGTAATCAAGGGCCTCGTCCCAGCTCACCCGTTTCCATTTGCCTTCCCCTCGTGCGCCGTCCCGGATCATCGGGTAGCGAAGCCTCTCGGGATCATTCAGGAGAGCAGTGCCCGCACTTCCCTTGGCGCACAAAGCACCCTTCAACTGGTGGGGGTTGCCCTCGATCCATTTTACAGCCCCGTCTTCCACCATTACCTTGATAGGACACCTCACGGTGCACATAAAGCAGATGCTGTATATCTCTTTTTGCATATACCGACCTCCTCAATTTACCGAAATTCCCACATGTTAGTGGGTACTTGGGGCATTCGCGTCAAATTTCCGGGACGTCGTTCCAGTTGTAAGCAATTACTATGCCTACCATCCGATCCATAACGGATGCCTTCGCAATAAGCCGTCATATCCGGGTTCAGGCTTAATAACGTTCAACACCTCTTGTTTTCATTGGATTCTGCCACTCCTGGTTCCCCGGTTCAGTGAAACCCGGCCGGACGGTTGATTCCCGCTGCGGCAAGAAAAGATAGCGCATTCAAAAAAAGTGCAAGAAAAACATTGCACTTGGTCCGGATTGGAATTAAGCTTACATACAACCATGTTTGGGCCTGTAGTATCGCATTTTGCCTGTTTATGTGCAACAATTGAATGGCGCCCCGACCGGAAATCATATGACCATACAAATGGCATCGGATCAGAGTCGTATGCAGGCGGAGAGGATGGAGCCTCTCGAACGCTTGTCCGCAGGTCTCGCTCATGAGATAAACAACCCTTTGGGGCTCATACTTGGATATGCTCAGCTCATGCTGAAGGAAGTCCGACCCGGGGAGCCATTTCACGAAGATCTCAAGTTGGTTGAAAAGCACGCAAGGAAATGCAAGCAGATAGTGGAAGACCTTTTGAGCTTCTCCCGCCCTGTTCGACTCAATAAAACCCCAGTCAACCTGAACGACCTGATAAATGAGGTGCTTTCGCCGGTCCGGCAGCGGTTTCAAAAAAGAGGGATCTTGATCGAAAGAAGACTTTTATTGGAGCCTATTGTTTTACCGGTTGATAAGGATAAGATAAAACAAGCGTTCATGAACATCCTCATAAACGCAGAGCAGGCCATTGACCGCAAAGATAGAATCATTATCACAACAAAGATACACAATTCATCCGGCAGAGCTGCTGTCTCCTTCAGGGACACGGGCATTGGAATTGAACCCGGGGATATCTCCAAGATCTTTGATCCCTTCTTTACTGTCAGGCCGGGCGGAACAGGAATCGGGCTGGGGCTCTCAGTAACTTACGGGATCATATGTGCTCATGGCGGTGAAATCCGGGTAAATAGCACTAAGGGTGAGGGAACACTCTTCACGGTCTTATTGCCCCTTGAAGAAAGCCTTGATGGCAGCCCTGTCTGAGGAGTACCAGGTTATGGAAGACAGAGAGACTCTTCTTGTTGTGGACGACGAAGCGGACATGGTTTCCCTCGTAAAGAGGACTGTTCTGTGTGAAATGAAATGGCATGTGTTAACGGCCTGTTCAGCAAGCGAGGCCTTGGAACTCATGAAACAACATGTGGTCCATGTTCTCCTTCTGGACATTAAAATGCCTAAAATAGATGGCATAAAGCTATTAAAAATTATACAAAAGCAAACAGAAAAACCAACTATTATTATGATGACGGCTTATGGAGTTATTGATACGGCTGTTAAAGCGATACGAAATGGGGCCTATGATTTCATTACGAAGCCGTTTGATGATACTCGCCTCATCCTGACCCTCAAAAAGGCTATGGAATACCATTTTCTTCTCAGTGAAAACCGCAGTCTCCACAGAATGGTAAATGAGAGGAGCGTCTTTCACCGGATGGTGGGCGTGTCAAATCACATGAGGAAAGTTTTCGATACCATTCACATGGTGAGCAAGACAGACGCCACCGTACTCATCACAGGTGAATCAGGTACTGGAAAGGAGTTGGTTGCAAGGGCCATTCACCGGCTCTCCGAACGAAGCGACAAGCGTTTTGTAATTGTGAATTGCCCCGCTCTGCCGGGGAGTATACTGGAGACCGAGCTTTTCGGCTATGTCAGAGGCGCCTTCACAGATGCAAAACAGGACAGGCAGGGCCTCTTCCACGAGGCCCATGGAGGCACCATTTTTCTGGATGAGATCGGAGATCTTCCAACCGGTCTCCAGACAAAACTGTTGCGGGTCTTACAGGAAAAGGAGATCAAACCCATTGGGCACCCGAAAAGTTCTACTGTGGACGTTAGGGTCCTTGCGTCCACCAACAGGAACCTCAAGGAGCTTATGAGCACAGGGGCCTTTCGAGAAGACCTCTACTACCGACTCAATGTAGTCTCCATCGAGGTCCCGCCTCTTAGGGAAAGGCGGGAGGATATCCCTCTTCTGGTGGAGCATTTTTTCAGAAAATACTCTAAGAAATTCGGTAGGGAAGATCTCGGAATGAGAGGGGATTTCATGGCCGCCATGTGCCGCAACCCCTGGCACGGCAATGTGCGCGAACTTGAAAATGCACTAAAAAGAGCAATTATAATGACAAAAAAGAGCATGGTAGGTCTCTCTGATCTGGGTTTGGATATGCTTGAAAATCACTATTCTGAGCGCCCTTCCAATGGATTACCATACAGGCAGGCAAAGGAAGAGGCCCTACGAAAGTTCAACCTGGAATACCTTTCGGGCGTGTTGGCCGAACTTCGGGGGAACGTTACCCATGCGGCAAGGGAATGCGGCCTGCAAAGACAATCCTTTCAGCAACTCCTCCGAAGATACGGAATAAGGGCGGAGGAATTTCGCCCCCATAACTGAACGGAAGGGCCCCGGGCTCTTGCCAGACGTGCAATATTCCTATTGCACTTAATCGGCCTTTCCTGGATGCACAACGGTTCCCATAGGATATTTTTCAAGCAATTCAGCATATTGATTCGATTATTGCTTTGGGCATGTATCTTGCGTAAGAATTCACTCTCGGCAGCTCCACAAATCAGTGAGGAAAGCCAAGCCCTCTCTTTTCCAGCGCCAAGCGCAAGAAAGGGCTGATCTTTACCCCTTTCGTCGAGCACTTACAGAAAAGGTGCTTGAAATGATTGAAACGTAGGTGCCTTTTAGAAGACTTGGTGAATGCCTGATCAAGCAACAACAAAAAAACCAGCCAAAGGAGGAAAGTATGAACAGAAAACGTCTTTTTTGGGTCACCGGTGTGCTTGCCCTCTTGAGTTTTGCAACGCTTGCGCTTGCTCAAGCCGGTTCGGGTTATACAACACCCGGCATGCCGGAGAGGATGAAACAGGCCATTGAAAGAAACTTGGCGGATGAGCGTTTTGCCGCTGAAACCAAGGAGGCCATTGATCCGGACGCTGCTCCCGGGTTCTTAGGGATCCCAGGGGCGCCGGACCCGAATCTGTTCCTGGGATTTCTATGGGCCATATGGGTGGGCTGGATCTTCTCCACCGTGGGAGCTTTCGGCGGCATCATGGCGGGTGTGGGACACATTACCATCTTCGGCCTGGCTCCCTACGGTAGAACATTTCCCAGGGGCAGTCCGGTAAACACCCTTTTGACCGACTCCATCCGTGTATCCAACCAATGGCTGGTGGGGCTGAGCGGGCTGATCTCCTCGTTTAATTACTACCGCATGGGACGACTGGTGGCTCCTCTGGGCATCTGCCTGGCCATCGGCGGAATCGGCGGCTCCTGGCTTGTTCCGGATCTCACCGCCGACAAGATATCCCTTAGGGCCTATCTCGGCTATTTCGGCATCATTGTCTTTGTCATAGGCGGTTTTCTCATCTATGAGCTCACCCCCAGAGGATCGGCCGGCAAGAAGGAGGCAAAGGCCGCGGCCCAGGCCTTTGAAAAGGCCGTAAAGGAGAAGACCGACTCGCGGGACCAGGGCGTCAAGATCCTGGAGGGCTCCTGGACCGTCATGATCATTGCCGCAGCGTGCGTGATGGCGTCCGCATTGTGGATCAACCTGGTGGGCGGCCACAAGTGGGTGGCCTACATCCTGGTGCTGGTGGGCTGGGGCCTCACTTTCTACATCGGCAAGATCAGTTTCACGTTTTACGGCCAGCAGTGGGAGTTCAAGGCCTGGCTGCCCATGGTGGGCGGCATCTTCATCGCAGCCATTGCCTCGTTTATCGGGGTCGGCGGCGGGTTCCTCTATGTACCGTTTTTGACATCGGTGGCGGGCCTGCCCATGTACCTGGTGGCAGGCACCTCGGCCCTGTGCGTCCTGATCGGC
>CAYPSZ010000478.1:0-2063 GCA_964413125.1 uncultured Desulfobacterales bacterium | reverse complement strand
CCGGAGTCATCCGCAGTGGAGTTCTTTTTGGGCATGTCTCACAAACAACTGGGAAATTATCACAAGGCCCTGGACCATCTGAGGAAATCCACGGGTTTGGAGCCAAAAATAAAGGAAGCACTTATTGAGCTGATAGATGTGCTATACAAGCTTCAAAGTCCCGAAAACACCGAGGAAGCTTTCAGGCTTATAGAAACGGCGGAAAGCGAGGGCATTTATCCGGGAAAGACGGCCTTTTTAAAGGGGCTGTTTCTTCAGAGGCAGGGAATATATGAAGATGCGATCATCAGTTTTGAAGCCTCTGCGCGCAGGAATGAGACTCTCAAACAGGCTGCAGAATTTCAAATCGCCCGATGTTACGCCAAACAGGAGGACTTGAAAAGGGCGCGAATGCGCCTGGAGGCGGCTATTCAGCAAGATCCCACAACCGACCTGGCCGGTTTCGCACGGCAGTATGTGGAGCTCTTAGAAAAACGAATCGAGTCAGAGAGGCCTCTTCGCTTGACACTGGGTTTTTACGGGCAATACGATACCAACGTTGTACTAAAGCCCATTGAGTCTGCCCTTGCCCCGGACATCACTGACGAAGGGAGCCGCGCTTTTACCGGTTCGGTGCGCTTGGATTACGTTCCTCGGCTTGGAGGCGATTGGATTTTCAATGCTTACTATTCCGCATCCGGCGTTTTTCACGATAAATTCTCCACCTCGCACGACTCAATCAGCAACACTGTCTATGCAGCCCCCGGCTATCGATTTAATAACGGGGCCCTTAATCTTACAATGCGGTATGATCACGCGCTTGTGCGGGATCCCAGCTACAAAGGTTATGTGGGATCATTAACAATAGCGCCCCTTTACAGGCATTTGCTTACGACGGATCATGTCCTTGAGTTTTCTGCGGGTTGGAGGCGGAGTTCATATTACCGGCCTGTGTTTCTACAACAAGAGGAACGGAGCGGCAATGGTTTCGTGGGCTATCTGAGCTGGGTCTGGCTTTACAGGCAGGATGGGTTTCTAAATGCAAGGTACTCGTTTTCCAAGGATAACACTGACGGTGCTAATTGGGAAAAGTCTTCTCATGGTTTTTCCATTAACCTGGGCATACCTATTGTTGACAACCTCCTCTTGCAACTGAGCGGCATGGTCTCTCTTGACAAGTATGACAATGAACACTCAATCTTCCTGGTCAAGAGGGATGACACAAGGTATCAGGGATCCATCGGTCTTGATTGGAATGCCCTCAAGAACTTTCATGTGATTTGCCAGTTCACCGCCGTCAGAAATGATTCCAACGTCGCCATTTATGATTATGATCGCAAGATTTACTCCTTGGGAGTTGAATACCGGTACTGATGGGGCAGGGTAATAGTTGTCGTTGAAAGTCAGGGGCTTTGTTCCGGCAAAAAGTCTTAATTCATATAGGGGTCGCAAAAGCCACACAAGGAGGAAGTTCATGAAATCTAAACGTATTTTGTTTGTTGTATTGCTTCTTTTGCTTGTATTTTTTTCCTCTGAACTTTTAGCGGCTACCATCGGAAAGATTACCGTAATCAAAGGGCAAGTCCATGTGTTCAGCCCCGGTGAGCCTAGACGTTCCGCCTCGGTAGGGGAGTTGGTGCGCGAGGGGGACATAATCGTTACGGAGGCGCGCGCAAGGGCAAGGATAGATTTAGATAACGGACACGTAGTTCGTGTATCAGGGAATTCCCGCTTGAAAATCCAGGAATTCGTGGAGACCGAGCAAGAATCCAGGACCATACTCGGCCTGCTAGGCGGTAAGATCGAAAGTGTTGTCAAGCGTGTGGCCGGCAGGGTCTTTGGAAGGGACCGCCGGAATCGGTTCGAAGTGCAGACACCAACAGCGGTTTGCGGTGTTCGAGGAACCCGATTTTTTACCTGGTATATCCAGGACATCAGCGGGGCTGCAGTGGGTGAGGGTGAGCTTTACGGATTCAGCAGGAACAGGCCTTTTGAGGTGGTTATCCTCTCTGCCGGGCAGGTAATGGAGGTTGTGGACGAAGATACGCCGCCTCAAGTCAAGGATGCCACCCAAGAAGAAATGG
>CAYPSZ010000477.1:0-6864 GCA_964413125.1 uncultured Desulfobacterales bacterium | reverse complement strand
TATTTTGCCTTCGAGGAATCGCCCAGACAGATCATCCGGAACATGGGCTCCATCGGCATCGATCTCGCCCGGTGGGTGAAAAAGGGGCTTCTTACGTTTCATTCGGCCCGGCCTTCGCTTTACGGCCTTGAGATGCATCTTGTCACCTTCCACAAGGCGATCGAGGAGTTCAAGCCCCGGGTTTTTATTGTAGACCCGATCAGCAACCTGATCGCCGCGGGAACAGCGTCAGCGGTCAAATCCATATTAACGCGCCTGATCGATTATTTGAAGATGAAAGAGATCTCCACTTTTCTTACGGACCTCACCCATTTCGGCGGCAGCCTTGAACGTACCAGTGAAGAGATATCTTCTCTGATCGATACGTGGCTTCTCCTGCGGGATATCGAACTCAAGGGGGAACGCAACCGGGGCCTCTACATTTTGAAGTCCCGCGGCATGGCCCACTCCAACCAGATTCAAGAGTTTTTGATCACCAACCAGGGCATTGATCTTGTCGACATCTATACCGGTTCCGGCGAGGCATTAACCGGCAGCGCCAGGGCGGCCCAGGAGGCCGAGGAAGAGGCCTCCGAGCTGGCACGCCGGCATGAGACGGATCGCAGGCTCCGCGAGCAGGAGCGCAAGCGGAAGGCCCTGGAAGCGAAGATCGCAGCCCTCCGTGCCGAGTTCGGTGCGGAATCTGAAGAGCTGGATTTGATGGCGGAAGAAGAGCGGAAAAGACAAGCGCTTCTGGCAGAAGACCGTTCAAAAATGGCGCATCGTCGCAAGGGGGAACCTTCAGCAGTCCGGCGAAACGTTCGAAAAAGAAAAGGCAAAGGAGAGTAAGATGAAAGCGGTCTCACCCGGAAAGGGAAAGAAGGCAAAGACCGATTCGACGGAAAACATATGGAATCTCCGGTTATATGTGGCCGGTCAGACCCCGAAATCGATTACGGCCTTTGCGAATTTAAAGAAGATTTGCGAGGAGCACCTCGCCGGGAAATACCGCATTGAAGTGATCGACCTTTTAAAGAATCCCCAGCTTGCCAAAGGGGACCAGATTATTGCCATACCGACCCTGGTAAGGAAGCTGCCCGAACCGCTTAAAAAGATTATCGGAGATCTGGCCGACACAGAGCGCGTCCTGGTGGGCCTCGATATTCGTTCTACTTCCGGATGATAAGTCAGGAATCGGAAGAAAGTCTGCAGGAGTTATAACTTTTGGTGTAACAATTATGAACAGAAAAAGAGAAGAAACGAACACTGAGGAATTCGAAAAAGCGGCAGCAGCCCGAAATCAGGGAAAGTACGTTCTTCGGCTATATGTTACAGGGATGACCCCAAAGTCAAGCCAGGCAATCGCTAATGTCCAGGAACTCTGTAAGAAACACCTGGCAGGCCGCTACGAACTCGAGGTGATAGACATCTACCAGCAGCCCCAGCTGGCCAAGGGAGAGCAGATTATCGCCGCCCCAACGCTCATCAAGAAACTCCCCCTGCCGCTGCGGAGGCTCATCGGCGACATGTCGGATACGGAAGAATTTCTGATGGGCATTGACCTGAAACCCAAGCATTCCTGAAAACGAACCTATGAACCAATCGGATAAAACACGCCGGCAACTTTTGGATGAGTTGCCGGGGCTCACGTCGCGGATGATGGAAGCCGAGGAAACGCTGCACGCTATCCGAGGCGGTGGGGTGGATGCCCTGGTTGTCTCAACGGCGGAGGGAGATCGGGTCTTTACACTAACGGGTGCCGATCATCCTTACAGGGTCATGGTCGAAACCATGAACGAAGGGGCCGTCACTTTGGCCTCCGACGGCACGATCCTTTACTGTAACCAACGTTTTGCAGATATCGTCAAAGGGCCTCTGAAAAAAGTTATAGGATCTTCAATCCACCAATACATTTCATCAACAGACCTTCCATTATTTGAGGCATTGGTTAAGCGGGGATTAAAGGGGAACAGTCGGGCAGAATTGGCCTTACAGACCGGAGGTGAAAATATTGCACCGGCCTTGCTTTCCCAAAGTCCTCTTCGGCTCACGGGTATGCCCGACGCCGTGTGCATGGTGGTTACCGACCTGACTGACCAAAAGCGCACTGAAGCCATGTTGGCAGAGGAAAAACTGACCACTCAAATCCTCGACCACGCTGCGGAAATATTTGTTGTTTGCGACCACCAGGGCCGTATCAACCGGGCAAGCCGGTCGACCAACAATCTCTTGGGTAGAAGCCCGATCTTTGAGGCGTTTGACGAGGTATTTCACCTTCGCTATTCCGACGGGACTCCCTTTGTCCTTCTATCTGCACTGAGCTACAAGTCCCCACACGCGGTTGAAGTCACTTTCAATCATGGGGATAACACGGCTTTTTCCTTTCTATTAAGGGCAAACGAATTTAGGACCCATGAAGGCGCCATCGGCATTATTGTCGTACTGGTGGACATCACCGAGCGAAAGAAGACAGATCAAGCGCTGCGAAAAGCCCATGACAACCTTGAACAGCAGGTGGAGGAGCGAACGGTCGAGCTTCGGACAGCGCTTTCTGAAATCAAGGCAATGAAAGATCAGTTGGAGGCCGAGAATATTTACTTCCGCCACGAGCATAAAATGAGACATCGATTCGACCATATTCTCGGGCAAAGTGACGGCCTCAAGTATGTTCTCTATCGAGCGGAACAGGTTGCGCCTACGGATACAACGGTCCTTGTCTTTGGTGAGACCGGAACGGGAAAGGAGTTGATCGCCGCCGCCATACACAACACGAGCCCTCGCAAGAATCGGCCGCTGATCACGGTCAACTGTGCGGCCCTGCCGGCCAATTTAATAGAGAGCGAGTTGTTCGGCCGGGAGAAGGGGGCGTTTACCGGGGCCGATACCCGGCAGATCGGTCGGTTTGAGGTCGCCAATGGTTCCACCCTTTGCCTGGACGAGATCGGAGAACTGCCGCTGGAGATCCAGGCCAAGCTGCTCCGGGTGATTGAACATAACGAGTTTGAGCGCCTGGGCTCGTCCCATACCGTCAAGGTCGATGTGCGGATCATGGCGACGACCAATCGAGATCTTGAGGAAGAGGTCCGCAAGGGCCGGTTTCGGCAGGACCTTTACTATCGGCTCAACGTCTTTCCCATCACTGTCCCTCCGCTGCGGCAGCGAAAAGCAGACATCCCGATCATGGTGGAGACCTTTGTAAAGCGATACGCCAGAAAATTGGGGAAACAGATCAAGACCATTAAGCATGAGACCATGGAAGCGCTCAAGGATTACCCATGGCCCGGAAACGTCCGGGAACTGGAAAACATCATTGAACGGGCCGTAATATTGTGCCCGGGGCCGCTCTTTCAGCTTGCAGATAAACTGGAGATTTCACCCGGCCCATTGTCATCTCACATGAAGACCCTGGAAGAAACCGAGCGGAACCAGATTCTAAAAATCCTTTCCGAAACCCGATGGCGTATCGAAGGAAAGGACGGGGCCGCAACGATCCTGGGTCTCCATCCGAGCACCTTGAGAGCGAGGATGCATAAGCTCGGGATCGTACGGCCGGAGACCAGGGAGTCGGGTTAACCTGTCCACCTTGCCTCAAGGTTTCCCTCAGCTTATTGAGGTTCCACCGGATATTGAGGGCAAACCAATCCTTTCAATCTCATATGCTGCTCTCTCCTTTTAATATAAGCCTTTGTTATTAAATATTAATTGCAACTTCATTCAATTTCCGTGCTGTTGGCAGGATAGTTGCAGTTAACTATTTACATGATCCGGATTACAGGCGAATGAAGGTCCTTTACGAGGGGGTCAATGAGCTTTCACAGACTGTTATTGCAGTGATCGATGTTATGAGAACAGAGAAGGGATACAAAAGATGCAAGTATGAAAGGAGGTGAACATCGAACAACATATGGTAAGGTTTACGCAATTTTGTTTATGAAGTTAAGTACAGTAACCAAGGAAAAACATTGTGCCGTTAAAACACAGAAAGAAGGCAGAAAAATGAAAGTACAGAAAGAAGGTAGTTCAATGAAAATGTGGGCAGTATGCCTCAGCGCGGCGCTTCTAATCTGGGGAATTACCGGATGCGCCAGCACGGAGAAGTCTTTCACTCAAAGCAGCCCACCTGTCACTGAATCGTACAAGAGCATGGTTGGCCCGGCCGGCCCTGAAGGTCCAGCCGGGCCTATGGGTCCGCAAGGCGCAGTTGGTGCAACCGGTGCGCCGGGTGCGGGCGTGGTTGGAGCTACCGGCGAACGAGGCTTTTCCGGTCCCACCGGTATCCGAGGCCCGGTCGGCGCTACAGGCCCGGCAGGCGATGTTGAAGTCGGATCCGCCGGCATAACCGGCCCTGTCGGCCCCGCAGGCGCTCAAGGCCCCCGCGGTTACACAGGTGTGCAAGGTGCCAGCATGGTCGGTTCTACCGGATCAATGGGCCAAACCGGACCCAGAGGTCCTCAAGGCATAACCGGAGACACGGGTGCTAAAGGCCCGACGCTGGTTGGTCCTACGGGTCCCGCGGGTAGTATGGGTCCTGCCGGCGTGCAGGGCGTAATCGGAGATACCGGCGCCCAGGGAAGCACCACGGTCGGTGTTGCCGGTAGAACAGGACTTGCCGGTTACACAGGCCCGCAAGGCCCAATAGGGCCCACAGGCGCAACAGGGCCGGCTGGTCTGATTGACCGCTGGACTTCGTACCGGACTTTCTGGTTCGACTACAACTCGGATGTCATGCGCAGTTCCGACATCAGCCAGGTGTCTGAAATAGCGTACTACATGAAGGAGAACCAGTCCCTGAAGGCCGGAATCGACGGTTCTATTCCAAGCGGCTACGACGTCAGCATGGCCGGCCGCCGTATGAGGACCGTTTATGATGCGCTGATCGATGCTGGAGTGCCGGCTTACCGGATCGAAACAGGTGCATTTGGCGATGAGAACCTCGCGCAAGATCGGAGGGTCGAAGTTCTTCTCCGTACCAGGAATTAACTGGCTGATGGTCCAGTGATGCTCTTCATCCATCCCTTGTCGGAAGCCTCTATTCGCGCGCCCTACACGCGGGGGGCGGGGGCTCTCCGATAAGGTTTATTAATGAGGAATCGCCATTTGAAAGAGAAATGTCATTATGCGCTATTTTGTGCTTCTTAAAAGGTAAGAATAAATCATGAAGTTATAAAATAACAAGGAGGTAAGAATCATGAAAAAAGTCATTATAATCATCATGGGATTAATTATCAGCATAGTCTTTGTGACAACGGGTATGGCACAGGGTAAAGCAGCATGGCCTCAAATCGGGAGGCAGATTATCATTACAGGCTGCCTGCACAGGGGATCGTCATTGGACACCTTTGTGCTCTTAGGCGTCACGGAGCGCCCTGCTGATGCATCGGCGCCGATTGTGCCGGTGCCCTATGCCATCTACTGGCTGGATTCGACTAAAGGAATGGAAGCGCTGGTCGGCAAAATGGTGGAAATCACAGGAGAGGTGACCAGTAACGAAGCAAATCCTGGAACGATCACGATCTCGGTCGACCCGAGTGTTAAGCTCTCGACCGATGTCAAGCTCGAAAGCGGCAGGCGGGACATCACCACCAAAAAGTTCGACGACAGCCCCCGGCCCATGGGGACATCGGATTTCCAGTCGACGACCATAATGAGGCGGCAGGTGTACAATATGGCCGTGGATGATATCAGAGCCGTGGATCCCGGTGCAACCGGGCCGCCGTGTCAGTTTGAGGAGAAGATAGTTGTCCTTGCGATCGAAATGTCTGAACCGAAGGTTGAGGAGAAGGTGCAGGTCATGGCGGCTGAGGCGAGGGTTGAAGAGAAGATAATCATCCTTGCGTTTGAGGATGTGCATTTCGATTATGATAAGTCGACCCTCACAAATGAAGCTCAGACGATACTGAAAAGAAATATCAAGCTTCTGATAGACAACCCCAAATCTAATGTCCGTATTGCAGGGTACACCTCCGCTTCAGGCACTGAAGAATACAACCAGAAGTTGAGCGAGAAAAGGGCAAAAGCCGTGGAAGAATATCTTATTAAAGAAGGATTCGTTTCACCGGAAAGACTTTCCACAATCGGATATGGCCAGACAAATCCGGCAGAATATGAGGCAGCGCCGACAGCCATTTACTCAAAAGCGGCGAAGGCTAACATGAGAGTTCTTTTTGAAATAATCGTGAAGTGAGGAACCACTAAGGTAAGGGTCCGGAAAGACGTTTTAAATTGATCCGGTCCCTTGCCTTTAATACGAAATAATCCGGTAGTCAACCCGGGGTCCCATAGGAGGAATACCATGAAATCCAGCACGAAGGATCAGGCGAAAGGCAAGTTTCACAACGTGAAGGGCGCGATCAAGGAGATTGCCGGGAAAGTCGGCATGAATCCCGATTTGGAAGGAGGGGATAAAAACGATCGTGGACGTTTCTGGTAAAGCCCTGAAGGAAGCACTTGAGGAAGGGGTGTTTTTGATCAAACCCAATGTCCGTGAATTCAGGGAACTGGTCGGCGAGGATATCAAGGAGGAATCGCAGATCAAGACCGAGGCCCAAAAGATGGTCAAAAGCGGCCGCTGCGAGGTGCTGGTGATCTCCCTTGGCGCGGCAGGCGCTCTGGTGGTTTCGGAGGAACTTGCCGAACACATCCTGCCGCCCACAGTGCCGATTGTCAGCAAGGTCGGGGCCGGGGACAGCATGGTGGCCGGTATCGTTTTGAGCCTTGCCCGGGGCAACCCACTCAGGGAATCCGTACTTTTCGGCATAGCAGCGGGTTCGGCAGCCGTCATGACGCCGGGAACGGAACTATGTCGGAGGGAGGATGCCGAGCGGTTGTATGAAAGCATCATTACAGGGACTTGAAAAACAGCAGAAATGAACAGCGAGGGGAGAA
>CAYPSZ010000476.1:0-1646 GCA_964413125.1 uncultured Desulfobacterales bacterium | reverse complement strand
TTTCTCCTCCATGTAAGGACAGGGACACTATGATCGATACCGTAAAAGCATTGTGGCCGTAAGGGGCAAACCACCTGATGCGTGCCTCAAGCCTTCCATCGGCCCGGCCCGAGCAATCCGTTATGTTTAGCCCCATGGATTCAAGGCCCTTGATCAGAGTTTCCCTGACAACATGACTCGGGGTCCGATCCAGAAACCACTTGTGGTGATCGGTCTCATACCACAAACGGTCTTCGGAACCCTCAACAGGGGCTACATAAAGGCTCTTCCCTTTTGCCTCAGGTATCACAACAGGCTTACGGGCTTCGTGTTTGAAGCGAGTGGTGTCGATCTCATATCTTTCGGCCCCGCAGCCGGTCAGGAGCACAAGCGAAATCACGGGCGTCAAAACCTTTACCCACCGGGTCCAACCCTTGTAAAGGCCGTTTTTGATTATCACTTGATGTCCGAATCCTCGTCACACCTGCAGCGCCGTATCATGTTCCGTAAGCTACAAAGGGTGTTTCGGATAAGAGGGTTCGCAAAAACCACCGTCGTATGAGGCGGCCTTCGCTTTCAGGAGACGGTCAAGATCATCCATGGTTCTGATTTCCATGTCCCAGAAATCCCTTCCTCGTCCCACAAAGACTTCTCCATGGGGATAAAAGCTCGAATCCGGGTCGTAGGAGGAAAACAGCCAGCGGTATGTTGAATCCACCAGATACCAATCATCTTCCAAGTACACCTCTACGAAACCGTGACCTTCGCTGAGCGTCACGGGTTCACGGCGGTATATGTGTATCCAGTCCACATTGCACGTTATTATCATGCGGGAGGGAATACCGAGGGCCCTGAACAGCGCGACCTGGACCAAAGCGAAATCACTGCACCCGCAAAGCATTCGGGTTTTGTAAAGCTCGCCCGCAGTTCGCTTGAATGCCTCTGTTTTCAGCCACGGGTCGTAGGAAAAGTTCCCCCAGATGTAAGCCATGGCTCCCCTGAGCCTCTCCCGTCTGGTTTCGCCTTTGATGCCTTCTGCGATCTTCTTGATGTCATCGGTCACCCGGCTCTGCTCCCCGCAGGAAAGCCATAGTAACGCCTGTTCCGGAAGGGCCTCGTCCCGGGGAGTTAAGGCATCCAACTCGGCAGGCGGTGAAAAAGCGGGCGAACAACCGGCCATACACAGGCAGAAAAAGACCGGCACCAGCCGCCCGAGGATACACCATACCCGGGCTTGTCTTAAGGCCGGGGTTGGAGGGGGCTTGGAATCTTCCATAGGACTGAGTCCGGACGCCGATACCTGATCAAGTACTCTCCCATTGGAATGGGTCTATTTTGGTCCTGCAAACAACGCTGAGCGATTTGTATCAATTTCAATTCAATCCTTCATTCCTGACTCCCATGGCGTAATATAGATCAGCCAGTGCGAGTTGATAATCCAGCATTGCCTGATTCTGATTGGCCTCCGCCCGGGCCAGCCTGTCCTGGGCGTTCAGCAGGGCCTGGATGGTCCCCACGCGCCTCTTGAGGCGCTCCTGTTCCATCCGGTAACCTTCCCGGGCCGTTTCCAAATTTGCACGGGTGGCATCCACTCTCCGCCTGGCTTCCTCAAGACGCAGATAGGCGCTGCGCACATCCGTCTCAATACTGGATAGAGCATCATTATA
>CAYPSZ010000475.1:0-21893 GCA_964413125.1 uncultured Desulfobacterales bacterium | reverse complement strand
CCTCGCTTGGCTCAGGATGTGTTTTCTTTGGTTGCTAAGGAAACATGCGGGATGTTCTGCCAGTGTCTATAAATGAAACGAAAAAGTCAAGGTGAAAAGCCATGCTGGAAAATCACTTTCATGCAGCAATTCTAATCTTGGTCAAAGCGTCTGGAGAGTTGTTCTTCTGTCAATCGGCTCATGGGTTCCTCCCTTCAATAGGGCTTGATGAATGGCCATCAGCCCTGTTTGTACCTGGTTTAACGCTTGATGGACGCTGTCTTGCCCTCGGCATTGACGATCAAGCTCCCTTAAAAACCGCCACATTTTAACGATAAGGTGCTTGGTGTGGAGTTGGAGTTTCTTATTGGATAACCTTTAGGCTTTCTGTTGGCGATTGTAGAAGGAATCGCTTGAAAGCGGGGTCGGTGGTCTTGCACCACAGATCGATCAACCGGTTGATCTGCTTTATGGATAACCCATGATTCTGTATGGCAAAGGAAAGCTCCGGCTGGTCGCGCTGCTGCAACCGTGCCAGTGCCGGAGCGGCCCCGAGGTAGGAGTTGGAGTTTGAGATCTTGTATGTTTTCAGGGGCAAGGCGGCGGATCATGGACAGGCGACGGTTGACCCAGCTTTATGCCTCTCAAGGATTTGGGACGACCCTTTTCTGTCCCCAAGGGGAGGTTGAGCTCAGCGTCCAGGGGATGGAGGCTCTTGGCCTCTTTCCTACCGTACCCGACACGCTCCACAGAGACTTTTCCGAACACCATCTCGGGGTTGCTCTCATGAAGCCTTACCCGGGACGGCTCCACTCCATCGCTATCCCTTACCGGACCTTTGCACTTCCCCGAACTCCGGCTGTCCAGGTGCTCCTGCATGATAGCCCGCATCAGCTCACGACCCCTTCTTCTCCAGTTCTCTTTCCAAATCCCCGGTGGCCACTTCAAAGTCCCCCACTTGTGGTCGGGTCAAAATCCCCCGGCGACAAGGTTAAGTTAGGGTACTCATCTTCGGAGGAAAGGTGGGTCCTTGTTCCTTTTTCAACCTTTATTTTTTCGTTTGTTTTCAGACTGTCTTGCCGCCACTTCCTTGAGGCGGTAGCTTTTCCCTTCGAACTTGAGCAGATGGCCCCGATGGAGGAGGCGATCGAGGATAGCCGAGCTAGCTGTAGGGAGCCGCAAGAAACCCTTTGCCTCCAGTCGCCCCAGGAAATCCAGGCACTCTCTCCCCTTAAGCCTCCCACTGGGCCGCTTCCAACTAAAAGCTCGCAAACCGTGTGGGCAAGCTCCGTACGACTCACACCTCCACGGGTCTCAGTAATCTCCTGGATCAGCGATACCTCCTCCGGCGAAAACCCACCACCACAAAATCTCTGCCGCTTTTGCTCCAAGCATATGAAAGTCTTTTCAGGAATCTCGCATACCAGAGAGCAACCCGCATGTTCAGGAAAAAAATCGATCCTTGGGGGAATTTTCACCTTCAAGGTCGCATCAGCCAAGCGCCCGGATGGGCAAAGGCAGCCCACATATCAGCCCCGCAGGAGGACATATCTTTAGAAATTGCATACGGAGACCCGGCCGTAATTTATATACTCCCGGTATCATTAATGTTTTAGGTGACCGCAGAAAAGCCGCACCCCTTTATTCTTGCCTCATCCTTTGC
This sequence comes from uncultured Desulfobacterales bacterium, assembly GCA_964413125.1. Lineage (GTDB taxonomy): Bacteria > Desulfobacterota > DSM-4660 > Desulfatiglandales > HGW-15 > JAIPEI01. The sequence goes on along the minus strand of CAYPSZ010000475.1, from coordinate 20,251 downwards.
CTGATCGGCCTTTTGCAGAGAGAAGATCGACCTGTGCATTCCACTGAGCCATCTTTGCCTTCAATCCCTCGACACAAACATCCCCTTTTTTCACTCACGGGAATTTCTCCTTCCCAACCTTTCACCAGGCTTCGTTGAAGTCCGTAGTATACCGCTTTTTGCATCAGAATCATATCCAGGCCGGAAAGGCACAGCAAGAAAAAGCGTGCTTGCCCTTCGAATTTGATTGACATACAGAAATGTTTTCAAATATGTTTACAAAAAGGATTATCTAAAGGTTTATTATGGAAACCTTACAAAAAAAGAGGAAAAAAAGAGGGCCGAGGAAAAGATCCGTTTTCGCGCTTTTGAGAGAAAGAATCGTGGACGGATACTACCCCCAGGGAGTCAAGCTCACCGAACAGACTTTGGCGAATGAATTTAGCGTCAGTCGGCTGACTATTCGGGAGGTCCTAGGCGATCTTGAAAGCCAGGGGCTGGTTGAAAAAAAGCCTAATAAAGGCACTGTAGTGCGCAGAATAGACTCAGAAAGTCTTTTTGAAACCATGGAAATCAGAGAAGTTCTGGAGGGTCTAGCAGCCCGGCTTGCGGCCCAGAAAAGCAAACCTGAAGACTGGTCGGATTTGAAAGAGGAGTTTGGCGAGAGTTTTGAAAGAATCGTAAGAGAACTCGATTTTGAAAAGTATTTGGACTTAATTTCCAAATTTCGAGACCGCATGGTCCAAGCGGCACAAAATGACGAGCTCTCAAAGTTGATCAATTCACTCTACGCAAAGATAAGAATTGTGCAGAGACGTATTGTCATATTGCCCGGGAGGATCCAGGAAGCCATCGAAGAACATCGACAAGTTCTTGAAGCCATTATGGAAGGAGACCCCTTGAAGGCAGAAAAAATAAAAAAAGAGAACCTCCAGCATGCACGTGAATGGTTAGATAAATACAAAATGTGGGTTCTTTAAATCTCTATTTATTAACAAAACTCGTTTTTAATGCAAGCAAAGTAGAGCTACATTATTTTAAAAAGCCCAAAAAAAATATAATTAGTCATAGGGAGGGGAAAATGCCTTTTGAGGATTTAATGAAAAAATATAGAGACAAAGAAAGCGCTGCTAAGGCCATGGGAGGGGCGAAGAAACTGGAAGCACAAAAAGCAGCCGGCAAAATGAACGTTCGTGAGAGGATCGAATACCTCTTAGACGAAAACTCCTTCCAGGAAGTTGGATTGTTCAGCCATTCCGATCAACCGAATATGGCGGATCGCTCACCCTGTGACGGGAAGGTCACGGGATTCGGCAGGATCGATGGGAGACCCGTGGGCGTCGTGGCCAATGACCTTACCGTCCTGGGGGCCTCAAGCGCAAACGTCAATGGGAAAAAGATCGGCTATATGAAAAGGATCTCCTGTACCCGGGGCATCCCTCTTGTTTTTCTAAATGAGGCAGCAGGAGCGAGAATGCCGGATTACATGGGGGCTAGAGGCATGGTCTCCATGGGTCAAGATCCAACTCAGTACCAGCGTTTGCGCGAAGCACCATGGGCGGCTTGTCTTATGGGACCGTGTTATGGCAGCGGGACGTGGTATTCCTGTATGTCCGACTTCAGGGTCATGAAAAAGGGTGCGATCATGGCGGTATCCAGTCCTAAGGTGACTGTGCTGGCTACGGGCGAGGACACCCCGGAAGAGGAAATGGGTGGGTGGCGAATTCAGTCCGAAATCACAGGCATGGTCGACATGGTGGCTGAAACCGATCAAGGCTGCATGGATATGGCAAAGAAATTTCTGTCCTACTTGCCGACTAATGCTTGTCTTCCTCCGCCGAAAGCACCTATTCCCCCGGGCTCCGGGGACAACATGCCAGATATTCTTAGTTTCCTGCCCGAGGACCGAAAGAGGGCTTATGATGTGCGCCGAATCATCCAATGTATCGTGGATGGCGGCGAACTTTTCGAACTAAAAAAAGACTTTGGTCGTTCCGCAGTAACGACACTCGCTCGGCTGGGTGGGCAGAGCGTGGGAATCATAGCCAACAATACTATGCACTTGGCCGGTGCCCTTGACGCTGAGGCATGCGAAAAAATCACGAGCTTCCTTGTCCTGTGTGATTCCTTCAACATACCTATCATAATGTTAGTCGATACGCCCGGTTTTATGATAGGAAAGAATGGAGAATTTCGTAAGGTGACAGGGAAGATAATTAATTTCATGAATGCTTTGACCCTAGTCACCGTGCCTAAGATTACTATAATTGTTCGAAAAACGTATGGTCAAGCATTTCTGAACATGGGTGGAGGAAGAAATTCGGACACCATAGTAGCATGGCCAACTGCTGAAATAAGCTTCATGGCCCCAGAAACTGGAGTTAATGTAGTTTATAATTTGAGAAAAAAAGATGACCCAGAGAAATTTGAAAGACTAGTAAAAACTATGGATAAAGACACTGAACCATGGGAGGCGGCTGGTATTTTTAATGTTAATGATATTATAAAGCCAGAAGAGACGCGTGAATGGCTAATACAAATGGTTGCTTTTCATTATAATTATAAGGGAAATGGTGTTGGTAAGCACCTGATGCATTGCTGGCCAACTTCCTATTGAACGCTTGATGCTTTCGCAGAACTGAGAAGCCCCAAGACAAGGAGGCTGAGAAATGACTTGGGACGCTGAGATTAAGGAACTCGAGTTGAGACGCCAGAAAGCCCTTGGACTCGGAGGTAAAGAGCGGGTTCAAAAGCAACACCGCGAGGGCAGGTTGACCATACGGGAAAGGATTGAAGGCCTGCTCGACCAGGGGTCCTTTACTGAAGTGGGTAAATTGTCAGGCGATGCGGAATGGGAAGGCGGGAAACTTAAAGACATTGTTCCGGCACCCTATGTGATGGGACTTGGCAAGGTTGATGGCAGATGGGTGGCGGTTGGAGGAGAAGACTTCACAGTCAGGGGCGGATCCAGTGCAGGTTTGGCCCGCCGTAAGGGCGGTCAGGGCGGGTTCGTCGAAGACATGGCCAAGGAATTTCTTATCCCATTGGTCAATCTTATTGAGGGATCAGGGGCCAACGTGGCCTCAGCCTTAAAGGCAAAATACAAGCGCCTCCCTGGAAAGGATGGATTTGAGCGTTGTATGGAGCTTTTAGGCCTTGTCCCAGTTGTCTCTGCCGTTCTAGGCCCATCAGGAGGCGGGCCGGCCGGAAGAGCCGTCATGTCCCATTTTTCAGTTATGGTTAGAGGATCGTCGCAGCTTTTCGCAGCAGGTCCCCCTGTTGTTGAAAGGGCCCTTTTCAAGAAAGTGACGAAAGAAGAACTCGGAGGCGCCCACGTTGCCGTCGACAAAGCAGGCTCTATCGACAATGCGGTCCACTCAGAGGCGGACGGTTTTTTGCAGATTAGGCGATTCCTGAGTTATATGCCCTCCAATGTCTGGGAGTTGCCCCCTTTTGTAGAAAGCAACGACCCTGAGGACCGCTGCGAAGAGGAACTTACCTCTATCGTACCCCGAAATCGACTCAAACCTTATGATATGAGAAGGATCATAAAGCTTGTGTTTGACCGGGAATCGTTCTTTGAAATCCAGCCCACTTTTGGTTGTGCATCAATTACCGGACTAGCCCGCTTAAAAGGATTTCCTGTCGGTGTGATCGCAAATAACCCCCTCATAAACTCTGGAGCACCAGATGCTCGCGACTCCAACAAGATGGGACACTTCTGCGAAATATGTGACCTTTTCCACATCCCTCTGGTTTTCCTAGTTGATGTCCCCGGGTTCATGATCGGCCCCGAGGCGGAAGCCATGGGTACGCTCCGGGCAGGAATGCGCGCTATGCACATTGGCATGAAGGCGAGGGTACCCCGCTTTACGGTGATTATAAGAAAATGCTACGGCATGGCCGGTGCATTGACATTCGTTAACAACCGCCTGTGCTATCGAATGGCGTGGCCGTCTGCAGAATTCGGTTCGATTCCTATCGAGGGAGGTGTTGCAGCAACATTCAAACGGGAGATCCAATCGTCTTCTGGTGAGAATAAACGCTTGTCCGAAATTGAAGACGAAATACGGTCATACAGTTCCCCTTTTCGTACTGCAGAAGCATTTGGCGTTGAGGATATCATAGATCCCCGAGAGACAAGACCACGCTTGTGTTCTTTCATAGAAGCTGCACAGGGCTATCTAAAAACGATAAGTGGCCCCTCGGTTTTCGGAGGAGCTAGACCGTAAGGGTGTTTTAACGGCCAATCAGCCTAGAGGACAAGACTGTCATGATGAAATCTGCTGTAGCAAATATTGAGGAGTTGCGCCCAGCCCAGGAAGAACGTTTTTCGCATCAGATGGATCTAGTTTTCGCAGCACATCCCTATTACAGGGATGTATTCCGAAAAATGGGGTTGACCAGGAGGGACATTGCGGATCTTAATGATCTCAATAAACTACCCCTGACTCGCAAAGAGGATTATATTGCGCAGCCTGAATCTTTCAAACTGAGTATGGATAAGGTTTCAGGATCTACGCAAGAGGAGCGGGCCTTGTGGGATGTTATTTTCACTGCAGGCTCGACCTCTTCCCCCACTCCTTTTTATGATACATCTTACGATCATTATGCCAGGATATCGCAGCTTAAGCGTACAGCTGAGATAGCTGGAATTACTTTCGATGATACTGTAATCAATCTTTTCCCTCTTACATCTGTCCCACATCAGGGCTTTTTAAGTGCTCTATATGGAAGTCAAGCAGTTGGTGCTAAACTTATCTCAGGCTTTGGGGGAAGTTTTGATGCAGGGTTCGGTCTTATTCGTCGCTCAAACGATGCGTTGGATATGATACAAAAGCAGCGAGTAACAGTTCTATGGGGAATCGGCTTCTTTCTGCGTAGGCTCATTATGTTGGCTCAAGATCGGGGTTGCGATTTCAGCTCAGTAAGGCTGGTGATGCCGATGGGCGAAGGATGCCCAGCCGGTATGCGAGACGACATTCGAGGCCGAATGGCGGACTTGGGCGCAAAGAGTGTGAAAGTATTGAATGGTTATGGATTCACTGAAAAGCACGGGCCAAGCATGGAATGCAGTGAACTCAAGGGTTTTCACCTGCCGAAACCGGCGCGCTATTTTTTTGAGTTTCTTGATCCGGCCTCCCTCGAACCGGTTCCCGATAGTGAACCAGGCCTTGTTGTTATGACCCACCTTGATCGCCGCGGCACCTGCCTCTTGAGGTATGTGGTTGGTGATATCTGCAGCATGACCTATGAAAGCTGCCCTGAATGTGGAAGCTGGGAGCCCCGATTCCTTATGGTTCCTTACCGAACAGGGGGAATTATCAAAATCAAGGGAACACTGGTAACGATATCAGTCCTCTATGATATTTTGAGCAATATCAAGGAAATAGAAGAGTACGAGATTATTGCAACACAAACTGACCCTTCTGATCCGTTTTCAGAGGATGCTTTGTTGATCCGTATCGCTTGCGAGGAGAAAGCAAAGCCGAGCTTGGCGAGCAAAGTACCTGAAGACGTCCGGAAAATAGCCGAAGTGACACCTAAAATCGAATTTGTGCCTGTAGATTACTACGCTGTAACCCTCAAGGACTATAAGTTTAAGCGCTTTAGAGACGAAAGAGTGAGATAGCGATAAAACAATCGATATATATTTTATCCTATGCGAAAGAGCTATATGGTCAGGTTATGGTCAGGACGATCTCCCTATGGGTCACCGGTTTAGAATCGGGAGAATTTAACAACATCCAAAAAAAAGGAGGGTTTCCATGAAGACGAAAAAAGGTTTTGCCGGGCGGTCAGTTTTTTTTGTGCTAGCAACGGTCCTTTGTCTGCCATTTTCGGCTTTTGCTGCCGACAGGCTCTTGTTGGGCTCAACAGCCACGACATCCAGCCATTATGTTTACACGGTGTCGGCGGGTAAAGCAATCAACACTGTCAGTGGCGACAAGGTTGACGTCACCGTTGTCGCCACGGGCGGTGCAGTAGATAACCTTGAGCGGATACACAGAGGGCAAATCAACATGGGTATTGGCACCTGGGATACTTTCTACCAGGCATATAAAGGAATAGGAAAATACATCGATAATGCAAGGCCAGACATCCGTGTTTTATGGCTCTATTCATCAAATGCGCAAAACTATGTTGTTAGGGAAGACAGCAAAATTCAAGACCTGGACGGGCTTACAGGAAAGAAGTTTTGTCCCGGATTAAGGGGGTCTGCGACTGAGCAATTGGTTGAGCAAATCCTTACACTTGCCGGCGTTAAACCTGACTATTTCAGGGGCAGTCTAGAAGATGCAGTTGCTGCGGTCAAAGACAACAGAATTTCAGGTTATGCAAAGGCAGGCGCAGGGCTTGATCTGGACGGCTCAACAAAAGAGTTGAGTGCTTTCATCAAAATACGACTGCTCGACTGGCCTCAGGAAAAGATTTCCAAAGTTACAGAGGAGATGCCTTTTGTGACTTTTATAGAAGTTCCTGAAGGGACAATACCAGGCGTCCCTGCATACACGACGCCCGTGCAGGCAATCGGAATCATTGCCTACAAGAATAGCATTACCGAGGAACAAGCATATAATGTGGTTAAAGGAGTGTGCGAAGGACGAAAATATCAGGAAGCGGCCTATCCGGCATTGAAAGGCTTTGATATTCCGGAAATGACTATGAATGTATCACAAATTCCTCTCCACCTCGGTGCGATCCGATATTACCGAGAAATAGGCGTAGATATACCTGAACGTCTCCTACCACCCGAGGCAAAGTAATCTTCCTGGGGGGTCCCTGAACCGCGCGCTCAGGGACCCCAAGACAGTTGTTGCGTAAATTCAAATATCCCAGGAAGTGCTGGCGGAGGAACATACTATGGACCAGATGCGTGGTCCAGAAAAAGCAGCGGACAAAATGTCTGTAACTTTCTGGCAGCGAACTATCAGTTTTCTATCAGTTTCTTTTATTTTTTTTCAAGTTTACACTGCAGGCTTCGGTCAGTATCCGAACCTAATTCAAAGGTCTATTCATGCCGCATTTTGTCTATCGCTGTGTTTCCTTATATTGCCAATCTCTAAAAAATTGAAATCTGATTTTTTTTATAAACCTGGGGTCACTAATGTTCTAATGGCTGCTATAGGAGGGTTTTGTTGTCTATATATTGCAGCTAATTATAACCGTTTGATGGAGAGTGTAGGGCTTGCAGCCTCTCCGCTTGAACTGGCAATGGGTGTAGCCCTTCTCATTTTGACCCTTGAAACCGCTCGCAGGGCAACCGGTTTAATCCTTCCGCTATTGGCTATCTTGACTATTCTCTATGCAGTTCTTGGAGATCAAATCCCGGGCAAGTGGGGGCATCCGGGATTTCAGTTAGAGTATGTGGTGGAGTACTTGTATATCACCCCGGAAGGTATTTGGGGGACTTTAACGGGAATTTCAGCCACTATCGTTGCAGCTTTTATTATTTTTGGTGCCATACTGTTAAACACAGGGGGTGCAACAAGTTTTATGAATATGGCTTTGCTAGTGGGAGGAAGGAGTTACGGAGGCGCTGCAAAGGTATCCACCGTTGGAAGCGCCCTGTTCGGTATGCTTTCCGGAGCGGCAATAGCCAATGTTGCAACCACGGGCAATTTCACAATCCCCATGATGAAACGACAGGGCTACAAACCGGAATTCGCCGCCGGAGTGGAGGCAACGGCATCCTCTGGTGGGCAAATCACCCCCCCGATCATGGGAGCGGGCGCTTTTATTATGAGCGAGTTGATCGGAGAACCCTATCTTAAAATCGCTCTTGCGGCAACACTACCCGCCCTTGTTTTTTTCGCTTGTGTGTGGCTAAGCATAGATCTTGAGGCTCGTAAGGTTAACCTGCCAAGAGTGCCGAAGGAAGAGATTCCTCTTTTCCGGTCAGTCTTCAACTGGAAGTCAAGCGGGCCGGTTTGTGTGACGATTCTCGTAGTCATGGGCAGCATGTTCATCGGTCACACACCCACAAAAGCAGCTTTTTTCGGCATCATGACTAATCTCATTCTCTTCTTGTTTTCTAAGCCCTTTTCTAAGGATCAAGTACAAAAAAGGTTCAGGCTGATACTCGCTGGTGCGGAACGCGCAGGAAGAGGAATGGTGACAGTTGTAAGTCTTTTGCTTTGCGCCCAAATTGTAATATCCATGATTTCCTTAACTGGTATCGGGATTAAATTGAGCGAACTTATTATAGGAGCCAGCGCAGGAAGCCTTTTGCTTGCTTTAGTGCTGGCTGCTGTTGTAAGTCTCATCATGGGTATGGGAATGCCAACAACAGCTGCTTATGTTCTTGCTGCTTCGGTCGTGGGTCCTGCCCTAAACATGATGGGGGTTCCACTCCTATCAGCCCATATGTTTATATTCTATTGTGCCCTTCTTTCTGCACTTACCCCCCCCGTTTGCACCGCAGTGTTCACCGCGGCAGCCATTGCAAATACGTCATGGCTTAAGGTGGCTGTCGTTGCAGTTCGGCTTGCTGTGATGAAATATGTTATTCCTTTATTTTTCATTTATCGTCCTTCCATTTTATTTGTTGGATCTTGGTACAGCATCCTTGAGACCATCGTTGTTACCATTCTTTCTGCAATGCTTTTTGCTGTTGGTACAGTAGGTTATTATCGTCTACCTATTAATTTTTTTGTTCGGTTAGTAGTTTTAACCGTGGCTCTAATTCTGATAATTCCAGGTATTACCACGGATATTATTGGCATAATGTGCATGTTGGGCCTAGTTGTTTGGCAAAAATGGAAAGTTAAAAATATAACAGCAAGCTTGTCAGGTATTTAAGTCTCTTTGCAGTTTCATTGCGTGACGACCGTTCAGTTTATCTGTGACGATCCAAACGCTGATCTTATGACAAAGTTTACTGTCTGCGGTGGCCAAGCGGATGCTAGCCTCACAATACATCGTGCACTTTGCGGTTATTGTTGCATTTGCCGCATTCGCCCAAGGTTTTACCGGCCTTGGTTTCGGTATTATTGCCATCGCTGGTATTGCTTTTACACCATGGGACTTGGAGAGGGCGTCGGTTGTCACGAATCTTCTCCTAGTGATTCTAAACTGCACGATCATCTACGCCGGCCGTAGGGATTTTAGAATCGACTGGAAATTGGTGGGGGTCATTCTCATCGGGCAGAGTTTGGGGGTCCCGGCGGGGTACTGGTTTATCCTGGCTTTCGGTAACCATCCCATTTTTAGGTTGGCCTTAGGGATAGTATTGATCATATTTGCGGCAAATGAATTATTCCGGCCTCGCATAAGGAAGAGGCTACCTCTAGGCTTAGGGGTTCTGGCCGGCATTATCGGTGGCTTTTTTGCGGGAGCTTTCACCGCCGGCGGTCCCCCTCTTGCCCTTTTTATCTATTCAAGACACAAGAATCCTGCGGATGCGAAAGGTACGCTCCAATTCGTTTTCATGGCGGCCACATTATGGAGACTTTTCAATATCGTGTCCATTGGAAAAGGAGTGTCATATGAGATAATTAAAATCAGCGTTTTTACTTTTCCTGTTGTGATCCTTTTTGCTAGTATAGGGCATCTATTGACAAGACGTGTTTCAAGTGCTGCTTTTCTTAAAATCGTGTACTTTTTTATCGGTTTTGCAGGACTTTTAACTATACTTAAATGCTTAAAATGATTCTTGCGAGGTTCAATGCCAAGTTACGAATTCGAAGGTAAATCACCCTCCATCGACCCGAGCGCCTGGGTTGCTCCGAGTGCGGATATTATAGGGGATGTCAGGATTGAAGCTGAATGCTATGTCGGTTGGCAGGCGGTATTACGGGGCGACCAAGGAACGATCGTTATTAGAAGAGGCTCAGCAATTGAAGAGGGGGTTATTATCCACACAACGCCTAAGTTTATATGCCAGATAGGCCCTGAAGCCACAATAGGACATGGAGCAATACTACACAATGCGAGGATTGATAGATTTGCCGTTGTGGGCATCTTGGCTACGGTCAGCAACTATGCAAGGGTGGGTGAGTGGTCTATAATCGGAGAAATGGGCCTGGTGGCAGGCAATCAGCAAGTTCCGGCGGAAAGTATTGCAGTAGGTCAACCTGTAAAGGTAATCGGGACTGTTACCAGAAAACATAAAGAGCGGTGGATGACAGGAAAGAGGCGTTATCAAAGGTACACACATAGAAATCCTGCGGGGTTGCGCCTCATCTTATAGTCAATCCGTTTTGAGCGATAGGAGTGAAAAACAGGATAGGAACTTGCTTTTTAAATAGCTGGCTACCCAAAGACATCTTTGGGCCTCAACAAGAAACGCATTACAAGATGTAGTGGCCATGAAAAAGTCCGTTGGGGTCAGGCTGATGGATACGGGAAGTGGAAGCCGTTTGATGGAGCATTTCAAGGAGCAGGGATGGCAGGGAGTCTTGTTGATCCGCTCTTCGCCGGTCCCGGGGTAAGAAGGACTTATTGGGCGATGTCGGCCAGCCGATGTGAAACCCCGGCATTATTGAATCCGCTTCCCCGTTCAAATGTAATGCGTATTGGTCTCGAACATTCGCAATTCCAGGCCCTCCTGAATTTGCATGATAAGTAGTACTAGGTTATTGGCTTTTATTATGTTTTATGGTTTCTTGATCCATCTTGGGTCATTAGAGCATATAAGGAGCATAAATGACAGTATTAGGCTTTAGTTCTAGCGGAATCAAGGGTGGGAATGTGGATAGAATGGTAAAGCAAGTTTTAGAATTGAGCGGACAACCATATGAGTTTGTACGACTGAGTGGGCTATCCTATAGCCCCTGCAAAGCGTGTGTTTATCTATGTGCAAAAGACAATCTTTGCAAACTGGAAGATGACCTTAAAGAGTACTATCCCAAAATTGTTTCTGCTAGTGCATTGATTTTGGGAACTCCAGCCTATTTCAATAATATGAATGGATTTATGACTGTGTTTCTTGAACGCCTCTGGGCATTGCGTCATCAACGGTTTCCAATCGAAGGGAAACCTTTCTTTGTCGTCTCTACAGGAGATAGGCTCGAAGGTGCAGAAAAAGCGATTGAATCTGTCCGGCGTCGTATGACTTCCTATAAAGCCGATTTTCTTGGAGGAGCTGCATTTGAGTCTGAGAATTTCCCATGTTATTCTTGTGGATTTGGGCATAGTTGTCAGGTAGGCGGCCTATATCGTACCTATGGCGAAGCGGCTCTGCAGAAACTCAAAAGTGGCCCTGTTCGTTTCAGTCAATGGGAGAATTGCGCCCAAGTTTCAGAAAAGATAGATGCATTGGGGAAAGAATTGCGTTTATATGCAAACAGTATTCAGGGATAAAAAGTTAATATTCATGGTTATAATCAACTATTGTGCAGTTTTCGCCTTATCACCTGGACCGCATGGGTAAAGGAGAGGCGATCTGGATCGACGTTTTCTTTGAGGACCGCTTCATGCATGAGACCTCGGATAGCATAATGGGCCATGAGCAGCCCATAACTCTCCCAGAGAACCAGATCCGGAGTCTTGCTGCACAACACGATGCGGGCACCCCGGAGCTGGGTCTTGAGCTCCCCAAAGGCGGTTTCAATCTCCCAGCGGTCGTGGTAGAGAGCTACGAGTTCCTCGGCCTGAGCACGTTCCGGCTCCAGAATCGTCGTCGTCAACCTGTAGATATCCTCAGCATCTGGGACTCCTTCGAGACGGCAATCCACCAGAAGAAGGCCACCATGTTGTTGGCCATGACCCGGAGCCATTGAAGGACGTCCTTTTTGCTGGAGGATGTCTCATCTATATGATTGACTTCGCTGCTTCGAGCCGCTTGACCGATGGCCTCATAGTACGGCGCGACGGCCGATGAGATGGGATCGATGATCTTTTGGATAGCCCCAAGGCTGATGGAAATGCCCAAAATCGAGGAGCAAAATTCTTGGATGAGGCTGCGGCTGTCCTCTTGGCCACCGGCCGGTTGCCCAATGGTGGCGCTCAGTTTTGGACCATATCCGGTACGATATCCTTTGGCAGGCATGCCTTGAAGATTTTTCCGCGCAGGGGCAGCCCCCGTTGTAAAGGAACAAGTGCGTGACTTCCATCTCGATTTCCGGAAGCTCGATGAACTGATGGGTGTAGTACGGATGTGTTTCCGGGAAATCCGCGTTTCCACAGGTGCAGGCCGGGGGTTTTAGATGTTCTGTTTGGGTGGGCTTCAGGATTTGTTGGCGGTGATCCTTGTGCCCTCTTTCCCACCCGGCTTCTTGCCCGCAGGCCGATCCTTGGATTTCTTCTTGTATGGCGGGTCACTGGAAGGCGGCCGACTGGATTTGGACGAATTTCGATTGACGCGGGTTTCCAGTTTATCAAGGCTTTCAGTCAACCTGTGGTTGGTCTTCTCCAGATCAACAATTCGCTGATGCAACCATGGGATATAGGCACGCGCCGCTTCCGGTGTTTTCTACCAGTCTTCTTGGGAAAAAGGATCGGCCACTCTGCGCCTAAGGCAAATTCAAAGGTTTTTTGAAAGGAGCTTCCATGGGCAGCAACGTTCTCCTGACTCTTGCCCATGGTTCTTTATCTGAAAAGGCACAGGATGTTCTATAAAAAAATGCCCCTTTTCCCATATTTTTTCCCTGTGATCGGTTACGTATTGTCTTTATGTGTCAGTGCGCTGTCCATTACCTTCTTGGTCGGCCTTTTCGCTACAGCCGGTGCGGCCTTCGTCAGGGTGTGTGGGGGAAATGCCTTGGGTTCCTTTGTCGGGCGGCCTCTGTTTTCCCGATATGTTCTCCTCCGGGCCTAAAAGCCCCTAAGGGGACGGTCTTTACTCCACGCCACTTCCTTACGCCGTTTCCCCTCATAGAGCAGTCCGGCCTCAAGAGGAAGTTCGTAGCTCTTCAGCAGGCAGGCCTTAGCGGCGGTGAGGGCTGAAAGGGGCTTTGAAGCAAGGGCGGTGGCTGCTTTTTCCGCCTCTTCCATGAGGGTATCCGGTGGTTTGAGCCGGTTGACCAGACCAATGCGCCAGGCTTCCCGGGCGGTTATATTTTCACCCGTCAGGAGCATCTCGGCTGCCAGGTTGTAGGGTAGTATGCGGGGGAGGCGCTGCGTGGCGCCCTGGCCGGGAAAAAACCCATGCTTTATCTCCGGCAACCCGAATACCGCTGTTTCAGATGCGATTCGAATGTCGCAAGCCAAGGCCAGTTCCAGGCCCCCGCCCAGGCAGTAGCCTTGAATGGCCGCGATAACCGGCTTGAGAACACCCGTATTGTGCATGGGGGAGTTGACTCGGTCCATAAGACCCGAGGCGTGGAAGTCAATTCCCTCTTTCCGCCACTCCTTCAGATCCGCACCCACGCAGAATGCTCGGTCTCCCCGGCCTGCAACGATCAGCACCGAGGCTTCCGGATTCATGCTGAAATCCTCCCAGGCTTGGGCGAGAAGCTGGAAGGACCGCGAGTCAAGGGCATTCAGCACATGGGGCCGGTTCAGGAAGATCCTTGCAATCTTGTCCTTGATTTCATATTCGATGGTCATGCCGTATGCCGCTCCCATCTCATCTCAGAAAGTGGTCGGCCAGTTGTGAAGGAGATGCCTCCCAACTCCCCTTGAGGGCTGGTCAGTGTGCAGTTCTATCATGTGAACCAGGAAATCGCGGGGCTCATCCGGGTCGCTGATGTCTATCACTCCGAAAAGGCCCGCCGCATCCCAGGGCTCCACATCCTTTTTCATCTTGGCCAGGGCTTCCTCATGTTTTTTTGGGTCGTATTCATGTCTTATTCGGTTGATCACACTCACGGCTGCTTCAGGGCTCATGAAGCTGATCTGGGCTGTGGGCCATGCCGCAAGGGCGCTGGAGTATTTCCCGGCGCCCATGTTCAGGTATGCCTGGCCGTAGCTCTTGCCCACGATGATCGTGACCACCGGATCAGTGATCAGGGACAGGGCGTTCATCCAGTTCATGATCTTGCCCACCACGCGCCGGCGCTCACCGGACTTGCCCACCAGAAACCCGGGCGTATCCACCAGCATGACGACAGGTAGGTGTATAGCCCGAGACAGCACCTCACGGTCGTCAGGGTGGAAAAACTCGATGGCCTTGTCCAGCGCTGGCTTGCAGTCCGAGGGCACTTCATGGATGCGGTATGTCTCCTTAGTCCAAGTGACGGCCATTGTTTCGACGTCCAGTTGCCAGCCGCCCACCCGGGCCATGAGACCGGAGGCTTCGAGAAGTGCTTCGCTTTCCCGTAACGCAGCCTCCGCTTTTTTGCGATCAGTGATATCCTGATGAACGCCATAACACTTGACGGAATTTCCGGCCTCGTCCAGTTCGAATTCGCCGCTGGACTGCATGATTCGTTCTTGGCCGCCAGGACGGACAATGCGGAATTCCATGCCTCCCACGCACACGGCGTTGATGATCTTCTCGATTTCCGCCCTGATGCGCGCCCGGTCCTCCGGATGGAACTGTTGGTGGGAAACTTCGGTCAGGTTTCCCGCAAACGATTCTTCCAACTATCCCCGCGCCGGTCAGGTTGTAAATACTGAGAACTGACGATTCTGTAACGATAGCCCGGGCCTACAACGGCGATTTTGTAATCCTCCATGCTGCCGACGGCATTGTGATAGAAACTCACATGCGCGTTGAATGACCGTAGCGACTCTTCCATCTGCTTCCGTTCGGATTCAAGGATTTCCAATTCCCGAACCCGCTGCTCCAGTTCCTCATATGTAGGCTTGCCGGCCATGATCACAACCTCTGTATTCGCATTCCAACAAAGTCAGTACTACCAACAGAATTGTCGATAACGGTCAGACTCCGTATTAACCCTACTAGCACGCACCCTCACCCGTCCCCATTCAGCTTCCTTCTCAAGACCCCGGACGGCTTGAAGGTGACTACTCGCCTCGCATCCAATATGAGGTCATCTCCGGTATAAGGATTCCGCCCTCTCCTGGAGTTCTTCTCAAGCACATAAAACTTCCCGAACCGGCTGATGACTAAGTCCTCACCCGAGGCCAATATCGATTTCATCAACTCAAGGAGTTTCTCTATCAGGTCCGTTGATTCATTGTTGGTCACCCGAAGATTCTTGGAAACGTCTTCAATGAGGTCTTGTTTGGTAAGGGTCATACAAGCGCTCCTGTCAAGAAAGGAAGCGTTGTCTGGGAATAGGATGGAAACGGGGACAACCGCGCTCGCAGGTGCGTGTATCTCTTCTGCGTCTTATTGTTCTTCACGCCTATGGCCAGGGCGCGCTTCATTCCGATCATAACCACCAGCTTCCTTCCCCACGTCACTCCGGTGTAAGCGAGATTTCGCTGAAGAAGGACGTAGTGCTGGGTCAGGATGGGTATTATCACTTCCTGGTTCTCGGTGTCAATCCCCCTGATCCGGCCGATGTCGCCGTTGAACATCTCTTTATCATAGTTGTTGTTGATCTGCATGACCTTGTCATTGCCCTTGAAATTACTCGCACCCCTCGTCAGTCCTAGCTCTCCGGGGTTCAGGGCCTTTTGAAGCTCCGTGTTCAGCTTGCCTGCGCCCACGGTTCCCTTGTGGATGGGTGTGAAGACCTGGATGTCGGCAATGGGGAACCAGGTCTGCGAGAAGTGGCTCAAGGACCGTAAGGGACGCCGATTAGACCTTGACGACATCCGAACTTACTGTCGCATCGTAACCGCACTCGGCCGTACTATCGAGTTACAGCAACAGTTTGACCTTCTCTATCCGGAAGTTGAGCGCGAAACCGTGGTCCCGAAACCAGAAGCCGGGAAAGCCAATGCGGAGGCGTTTACGCCCCGGGTGAGCGGTCCAGCTATCTTGGGGATTTACTTTTTCCCCGGGATGCCGATATAATTGGTGAGGCAAAAGAGAGGGTAGAGAAAGGGGGGAGCCATGGGAGCCATCAGCCCACGCAGGTTTGTCTTGCGATGTTACGGCCAAAAAACCGAAAAAGGAAATCTCGTCGGGGTTTGCCTGGACCTTGATATCGCTGTTGAAGCGGAATCCATTGAGGAGCTTAAGAGGAAGATGAATCAGGCTTTTCAAACCTACTTGGAGACCGTATTAGATACTGATGATACTGATTCCATTCCTCATCTTCTTACTCGTCGTGCTCCTTTGAAAGACTGGGTTTTGTATTATTTCATAAAATCGATTCACTATATACGGCGATTCCCAGGAAACTGTACATTCAAGGAAATTATTCCCTTTCATCTCGCCCATAGTTGCTGATGGGAAATCGCTACCATCCACTTGATCGAGATCAGGTTGAAACAACTCTAAAGAAGGCCGGTTTTTACCAGAAACAACAAAGCTCCAGTCACGCCCAATGGGAAGGTACCGTTCCCACAATGAAGCCCGGGAACACACCCCAGCCGGCCCTCAGGGCCTCGCGGCCGCCCTTGCCGATTGCAAGTTCCCCGGCCACGGCGCCCGCAAGGGCTCCTGCCACTGTGCCCAGAGGCGGCATTACTAGGAATCCTGCCAGCATGCCGAGGATCGCCCCGATAACGCCGAACCTGGACGCCCAGTATCTCCTGGCCCCTTCGGCGGGAAGCACGTAGTCCAGGACGGCTACCAGCATGGCCAGCAGGCCGGTTATGATGAGAAACTCAGGGCTGAACGGTTTCCAGTCCTTTGCAAAGGAAAGAACCAGCAGGGCGGCAAAGCCCAGGGGAGGTCCGGGGATCACCGGAAGCACGCTGCCCACCACGGCCAGAAGGGCCATCATCAGTCCGATCGTGACAAGTACCGCCGTCACAGACAGCCTCCTTTTCGCCGGTGTCACTCATCTGTTCGGGGCGTTAGCAGGCCTGCCGCTGGTGTCCGCCAGAGAGACCCCGGCCTCTTTCCCGCACTGTCAGGGCCGGGCTTGTTCAGGGTCCAGAATCTCACGGAGTATCCTGGAGAGGGTGTGGACATCGAACGGCTTTTGTATGAATCCGCAGCATCCACGGTCTATGTTCTCACGGGCCTTTCCTTTAGCGCTGTATCCGCTCGAAAGCAGCACCTTTACGTGAGGGTCGATTTCCTTCAGTGCGTCGAATACAGCGCCCCCTCCCATGGCAGGCATGATCATGTCCAGGATTACCAGGTCTATGTGAACCCCATGCTGGAGATAGGTCTCCACCGCCTCCTTTCCCCACCGGCCACGAGGAGGCGATATCCCAGACCCCTCAGGAGCTCTCGCCCCACCTCCAGGACCATCTCTTCGTCGTCCACCAGGAGAACTGTCTCATAACCGGGGCGGACAGGGGTGGCGTCCCCGTCAATATGGCCGGAGGGGGCGACGTCGGATGCCGGCAGTAAGAGGACGAACTCGGATCCTTCTCCCCTGCGGCTGAACACCTGAATGGCCCCCTTGTGGTTTGAGACGATTCCGTAAACAGACGGCAGTCCCAGGCCGGTGCCAAGGCCCTTCTCCTTGGTGGTGAAAAAGGGATCGAAAATGCGCTGCCTGACGCTGTCGTCCATCCCGATGCCTGTGTCCCTAACCGAGATTCGGACGTATCTGCCCGGGAGGATGGGATAGAGCCTTGGCCGTGGCTGCGTCCAGATCAATGCCTCGGGTCTCGAGGACAAGGTCTCCTCCGGACGGCATCGCCCGCCAGGCGTTCACGTACAGGATCAGAAGCGCCTGCTCCATCCGGCCCGGATCCGCTTCCACCAATGGAAGGCAGTCTTGAAGCCGGGTCTCGACCCTGATTTCCTCACGCGTCCGGCCGAACATGGCTGCGCTTTTCCGGATCACCTCGTTCAGATCGGTGGGCCGTGTCTCCACCTTGTTTGAACCGGCAAACCCAAGGATCTGCCGGGTAAGTCCCGTCGCGCTTCGTGTGTGTTCTTCGATTTCCTTGAGGGGTTCATGAAAAGGGTGCGGGGGGCGCGCGTCCATGAGCATAATGGAGATCCGCCCCTGAATGCCCATCAGGATGTTGTTGAAGTCGTGGGCTATTCCACCGGCCAGTGTAGCCAAGGCCTCGAACTTCTGTGCCTGCCGGAGCTGGCGCTCGAGACGCTTGGCCTCGGAGATGTCCGTGTAGATCGCTATCACTCCCTGGAGCCGGTCTCCGGCCAAAATGGGCGATCCGGATAGAATGACGGGGACCGGAGTACCGTCCTTCCGAAATCGGATGCTCTCGGTGGGAAGAATCTTGTTTCCGTCCAGCACTCGGCTGGTAAAGCCCTGGGCCTCAGTGTAAAGCCTGCCGTGCGCCACCAGGTCGTCGAGGTTTCGCCCTTCTGCTTCCTCGCGGCTGTATCCGAAAATGATTTCTGCGGCGGGGTTCCACTCCAGGATGCGGTGGTCGGGGGTCAGGTGGGTGAGGTGATAAGAATTTGCTTTCTTTAGTGCGGAGTTTAGATCAAACGATCTTGGTGGGTGTCAAGCAAAATGTAACCGCAGGATATTGTGGTCGAAGCGGGGTTCTACACTATCGAGTTTTGAGTTCAGGGATGGAGTGGACGTCGACCTCTGAATACTCAAGGTCCACATAAGGCCACTCATCAGAGTCGGGGAGCTGGGATACGTAATAGTCGATACTGTGTGCCGGGTTCTTTTGTGGCCCGAGCGACATTCTCTTCTGAGAGAAAGAGGCCCGGATGATATACCGAGCGAGGTTCTCCATGGCCTCTTCCTGTCCAGGCTGGATCCTTTGTCCACAGAAGACATTGAAGCCGGAATGCCGCCATTTCATGAGCATATCGACAAAGTCTTCGGTGATCTTGGCCTTGGAAAGGAGCATCTTGAAGACCTTGTGTCGAAAGAGCTCCTCCAGGTGTTTCAGCTCGAACAAAGGGGCCACGCGGAACATACCGCTGCCGTAGAAACATCCGTCCGTACACAACACATGCAAGTGTGGATGCCGGCCAAGGAAATCGCCGAACGAATGGATGGCGATAATCGCCCCTGGAACTGCGTCCTGCTCCGGGACGGATTCTTGGAAGAACTCCTTCAGGGTTCCCCGGGCGCAACGGCTGAGTTCCGAAAAGAGCGTCCTGTCAAAAAGGAAATACCGGCGTAAGATCTTGGGTATGCTGAAGACGAAATGGCGATGGGGCACCCCCTTGAGTATCTCCTCGCAAATACTCTCCAATGGTGGGGTTCACAAATTGATTTTTTTGAAGAATAAGTTTAAGCTGTGTTTAAACAGACAAGGAGATTTTCGTATGAAAACAAAAACCATATCTTTTGAGCTACCGTTAGGCGTCTTTTCAGCTCTTCGCAAGACACCCGAAGAATTAAATAAAGACATACGGATTGTGGCAGCCGTAAAATGGTATGAAATGGGTCAAATATCTCAGGAAAAAGCATCGGAAATAGCCGGAATGTGCCGGGAGGATTTTTTGATGGAGTTGTCCAGGCTCAACGTGTCCCCGTTTCAATACACTGCCAGTGAAGTATTGAAGGAAGCTGGCTATGAATAATGTCTTCATCTTAAATGCGTCTCCAATTATTCTGCTTGGAAAAGCCGATTTGTTGTGTATAGTTTCTCCCTTGGCTGAATTGTGGGTAGTGCCGGATGGTGTGATTTCAGAAATTGAATCCAAAAGACCCATTGCACAGTACTTGGTTGATTTAGAATGTGCAGCAGAAGTAGCCAAAGAATCGGTTCAACACATCCATCCCTTGATTGCATCCTGGGATCTTGGAAAAGGAGAGAGTGAGGTTTTGAGCCTTGCAATGCAAAGAGGTACGAATGTAAAGGCTGTCCTGGATGACCTGCAAGCCAGAAAATGTGCGAAACTTCTCGATATCGCATTAATTGGATCTGTAGGGCTTCTTATTATGGCAAAGCGAGTCGGCTTAGTAAAAGCTGTTAAGCCGGAAATCAATAAGCTGATAGACATCGGTATTCGCATTGATCATCGATTACTGGCAGAAATATATTTAAAGATTGGAGAATGAAAATCACCAGGTGAGGTGAGGTGATAAGAATTTGCTTTCTTGAGTGCGGAGTTTAGATCAAACGGTCTTGGGTGTCAAGCAAAATGTAACCGCAGGATATTGTGGTCGAAGCGGGGTTTTACACTATCGAGTTTTGAGTTCAGGGATGGAGTGGACGTGGACATCTGAATACTCAAGGTCCACATAAAGCCACTCGTCAGAGTCGGGGAGCTGGGATACGGAATAGTCGATACTGTGTGCCGGGTTCTTTTGTGGCCCGAGCGATTTTGGTGGGGGGCGTGGCTTGACCTCCCATAATCCGAGGTGCTTGAGGATCTTCCTGACCTGCCCGCCAATGCCGCACCCAACATATTCGAACGTGCCGGGTTCCCTCAAATTTCCGTCTGGTAAGCCGTTTCAGGTCG
>CAYPSZ010000474.1:0-4352 GCA_964413125.1 uncultured Desulfobacterales bacterium | reverse complement strand
TTTTCGGGTTTTTCAGGACGCCCGGGAAATACTTCCACATCCTCCGGCCGTATGGACACGTATACCCGTTCCCCGGCCGACCTTTTCCCGTCAGGTACCAGGCACTTTAGCCTGTCGCTGAATTCCGTCTTCACAAACCCTGTATTCGTGCCGTCAAGAACCTCCACCAATTCACCCGGGATGAAATTCATGGTCCCGATAAAATCAGCCACGAATCGGTCCGCAGGTCTTTCGTAAATCTCCTGGGCATTACCGAGTTGAACCACGTTCCCTGCATCCATCACTGCGATGCGGTCGGAGATCACCATGGCTTCAGCCTGGTCGTGGGTGACATACACAGCGGTGATTCCCATACGCCTCACGAGGCTCTTGATTTCAAAACGCATCTTCTCCCTTAGCTTCGCATCCAGGTTACTCAACGGTTCGTCCAGAAGCATCACCTTGGGATTCCTGACAAGAGCCCGGGCAAGGGCTACACGTTGCTGTTGCCCGCCGCTCAACTGACCCGGGTAACGATCTTCAAGGCCGTCCAGCCCCACCAGTTCCAGCACTTCAAAAACCATTTTCCGGATGGTGCCGGCCGGAATCTTCTGTAGTTTCAGACCATAGGCGACATTCTTGTAGACCTTCATGTGAGGCCAGACCGCATAATTCTGGAAAACCATGCCGATGCCCCTCTTGGAGGGGGGAATGAATCCTTGGGCCACCATGGACTTTCCATCGATTATGATGTCTCCGGCCTGGGGTTTTTCAAGCCCGGCAATGCAGCGCAAGGTGGTGGTTTTCCCGCACCCGCTGGGGCCGAGAAGGGTGAGCATTTCACCTTTTTGAACTTCCAGATCGATATGGTTGACCGCAATCACTTTCCCGTAGCGTTTGAAAAGGCTTTTTATTTCTATGAATGCCATCGAAATCCTCTCCTTACTTGGTTCCCGGCCCCCAGGCCGCCTTAAGAACCCCGCCGCTGATTTTTGAGATTATTAGGAGCATAATGAAGGTGATGACTATCATTAAAAACGCCATGGCTGCGGCGATTCCGAATTCCATACCCCTGTGCCAGTTGAGATATATGCCGATGGGAAGGGTTTCCCAGCCGCCTCGGTACAGAAAGATTGCGGTTGATATCTCCTGAAAGGCCATTATGAAAAACATCACCACACCCACCAGCACCCCCTTCAAGAGCAAGGGAAGGGAAATATAGAAGAATGTTCTGAACTTGCCGACACCGGACCCCTCCGATGCCTCTTCCATGGAAACATCCAACTGAAGGTAGGATGAGTGGGCCATGCGCAGGAAATAAGGGAGCCGCCTGGCGAACAACGCCAGTGGCATGATAATCCAGTGGGTCGCAAGCGGGATGCCTTCCCAGAATGTCAGCATATAACTAACCCCCACGGCAATACCGGGAAAGGCCAGCATCAGCGTTATAACGAAATCCAGCGCGTTCCTTCCCCACACCCGTGTGCGAACTATGATATAAGCTGCCGGCAGACCGAAAACAAATCCGAAAACCAGTGCTATGGTGCTGAAAACAAATGAGTTTTTGATGAGAAGCGGGCTTTCAAGCAGGATCAACCTGAAATTGTCCAGGGTCCAATAGGATGGAAAGGGTTCGAAAACCCATCTTCGGGAAAAGGCGCTCAAACCGAGTACGATGGGAATCAACAGGACAAGGAACGAAATGAAGAGCATGTATCCATAGGCCCCGTATTTAAGCAGGGGACTCGGCTCTATCACACGCCCCTCGGAAGTCGTCCCCTTGGAAAGACCCGTATACTTTTTCCGCTCCACCCACCACCTGGCTAACAGGAACAGAGCTATGCAGACCACCGACGAAACCACCACGGCAACGATACCCATGTACTTCCTGTTCATATCGGTGAAGTGGTATGCGATGTTGATGTAGGCCACGGAAGGCAGGAAGTCCACCTTCCCCACTATCAAGGGCGTGAGCCAATCGGTAAAGGGCCACAGAAAAACGATGACAGCCCCTGCAAGATAGGTGGGCGTGCAAAGCGGTAGTGTCACCGTGATAAAGCGCCTGAACCCGCTCGCCCCTTCCACTTCCGCGGCCTCCTCGAAACTGGGATCGATATTGGTGAAACCGGCTGAAAGGCTCAGGACGATGAACGGCAGCATGTGAAGGGCCTGGATGAACACCAGCCCGTGTATTCCGTACATGAAATTGATGGGTTCCTGGATAAGCCCGGCCTCCATCAACAAGAGGTTGAGGGTCCCGAACCGCCCGAAAAAGATAATAAAGGCGAAAACGCCGGCAAAGGCCGGCAGCACGATGGGAAGAAGGATCAGCGCAGTGAAAAGATTCTTGCCTCTGTGCCGGTACCTGGCCAGTATGTATGCAAGAGGGATACCGAACACGGTGGTGGTCAAGAGCACCAGGGTGCTCAGGTAAAGGGTGTTGGCAAAGGTCTTGAAATAGTAAGCGTCCTTGAAAAAAGCGATATAATTATGGAATCCCCATCCGTCCTCGCCGGCTATCTGTAGGCTTTCGATAATCAGGACCGACATGGGGTAGATTACCAGAAAGGCGATAACCAGCCACAGAAGCGCCGCCAGGGAAGAGTTGCCGCGGGACATGTCGCATAATCTCCGATCAGAAGTTGGGCGCCCCGCCGGGCAACAGCTCGACGGGGCACGAAATTCCACCAGAATGGCTGACCCGGTACAGACGCACTCTCCGGCTCATATGCACGGCGTCCGCATCCAGCCGGGTGCAGCGGGTGCAGCCCCTGTTGGGCGCCTATTGGGCCGCCAGCATCCCTCGGGACTGGGTGGCAGCCAGGCGGGCTGCGGCATAATCCCCTTCCATCTCAAAAAGCCTTCTGGCCTTCTTGATTCCGGCTTCGGCCTTTGTAACGTCGATTCCAGCCTTCTTGGCGGCCTCAACCTCTCCTTCAACTTCTTCTATAAGGAAGAGGCTGTTTTTCAATTCCCCTAGCTTCCTGTAGATCTCATACTCGAAATAGCGGTTGACATCATCCCATCTCTTTGCGGCAAGTTCCAGATCGTAGTCAACGAACTCCACCTGGAGATCCCAAAAGGAATCCACACCAAGGGCATCTGAGGCGTGCTTGGCCATTGTGACGCCTTCCTTCTGCCATTCGGAGAACTTGATATCGGTCCTGGCCGGGAAATAGCCGCCTTCCAAGACGTATTTCTGCCCCTCCATGCTGAAAAGCCAGTCAAGGAATATCTTGCCGATTTCCTCGTTGGGGGCGTTTTTGAGCAGAGCCACGGATTCGGGCACCAGAATGGTCTTATCCGGCAGCAGGTCCCTCACCGGGTATCCGTCCTTACGCGCAGTCATGGCGTTCATCTGGGGTTGAGCGATACCGATGGGAACTTCTCCTCGGGCAACCAGTTGAGTGGTATCGGTGCTGCCCGTGGAAAAACGGGCCAACTGCGCCGCCAACAAGCGGTTGTATGCCCATCCCTCCTTTTCGCCGAAGGACTGTAAATGTATCTCTACGGCCTCGTGCTGGGTTCCTGATGCATAGGGAAGGGTTTGGACTATATTTCCCCGGTAGATTGGATTGACCAGATCCATCCAGGTTTTGGGCGGCGGAAGCCGGAGAGCCTTCAAGACTCTCTCGTTATACAGGTTTGTTACGATCCATGGCGAAAAGCATGCCCAGTAGCCGTCGGGATCCTTTACTTTCATCCCTTTCCATTGGGCCGGCACATTGTCCAGTTCCTTCGGTGTATAAGGAACAATCATTCCTTCCTTTTTCAGGACTTCATGCGCGGGGGCCCCTGCACCCAGGAAGATGTCCGCATCGGGTTTGTCCCCCCATGCCCGCACCTTGTCCACGCATACCGGCCAGCCGCCCGGCCTAACGAATGTAATGTCGATGTCCTTGCCATAGGTTTTCTTGTAATACTCCTTGAACCCTTTCGTGAGGCTGTCGGATAATTCCTTGTATATGGGGCCCACCCAGCCGATCCTGTCTTTCTGCGCCTGAGCAGGAGTGGTTTGGAAGAGCATCACCATGGCAACAACTAATGAAACCGCAACGGCCAAAATTCTTCTATTCATGGCTACCTCCTGTGCCGTGACATGGCCCCGGCGAAAAAGAGATTCACGTTTTCTCCCACGACAAGCCTTTACAGGTCAAACCCGATAAACGGCATTCAATGCCTTTCCTCTTTCCATCACCTCCCTTCAAAAATCGGTTCAAGATGTATGGAAGACACGCCAAGCCTTCACCACCGGAAAAACCGTTTCAAGCTAGTAATCAAACTCAATCACCAATAACTCAACATGCAGGTTAAGGCTTTAACCTTGCGGTTATCCACTCTTTAAGTTCACCCAGAACCTTAACCCTGTCTGC
>CAYPSZ010000473.1:0-7136 GCA_964413125.1 uncultured Desulfobacterales bacterium | reverse complement strand
GTCCGGAGGAGAGAAGGCGGTGGCCCTCTTGAAAAAACAGGAGGCCGACGCGGTGATATTGGACATGATCATGGATCCCGGAATGGACGGGTGTGACACATACGGGGAGATAATCCGGATTCGCCCCGGCCAAAAGGCTTTGATTGCAAGCGGATTTGCGGAAAACCACAGGGTCAAAAAGACCCAGCAAATGGGAGCCGGGGAATACGTGAAGAAGCCCTACACACTTGAGACCCTGGGCTTGGCTCTAAAAAGGCTCCTTGGCCGTTCCGAGGAATTAAGGCCTTGAGTGCGGATTACCTATCAGAGACGGGGGTGATTCACGGGCGGTTCCAGGTGCTTCATAAGGATCATCTGGTCTATCTCCTGGCGGGAAAGGATAGGTGCCGCCACCTTGTGGTGGGCATAACCAATCCGGACCCGTTTCTCACTGCAGCGGATCCGGCTGATTCAAAACGAGATCTTCCCGGGTCCAATCCACTGACCTTTTTCGAGCGACTCGTCATGGTCCGGGACGTGCTCGTGGAGGCCGGGGTAGGGCTGGATGCCTTCTCAATCGTTCCTTTTCCCATTAATTTTCCTGAACTTTACTCTTTTTATGTACCTTTGGATGCTGTCTTTTTTATGAGCATCTACGATGCCTGGGGCAGACGCAAACAGGAGCGTTTTCTTGAACTGGGGCTCCGGGTGGAGGTCCTGTGGGAGCGTCCCCCCGCACAAAAAGGCATAAGCGGAGATCATGTACGGGCTCGAATGGCCGCCGGGGATCCATGGGAACACCTGGTTCCGCCGGCCACCAAAAGGCTGATGAGGGCATGGGACGTACCCGCCAGGCTGGCTGGGCCGTAAGGCTTCTTTAGACCGCATCTCTTGACACCCAAGGCCCAGTGATTAAGTTTCCAATTGAAAACAACAGGAAAACAACACTTGATTAACCTGCCCGTGAATCGGGGCCGAGAGCCGGGTTAATGTGGCGCCTATGAGCGCGCATCCCGGCTCTTTTATTTGGAGGTAAGAACATGATGAAAGAGCATGCCTGTACTTTCAAGGGGTTTGGTCCGGAAAGCCCCATAAACGCTCCGGACGCCTTTTCAAGGCTGGATGAATCGGATGACTCCCTTTTTTACGCCAAGGATCGTTTTGTGAGCCACCTGGACACTACGGCCCTTGCCACTGTTGAGCACATTATCGGATCCCTGATTACCATGGAGGATCCGGTGATTCTCGACTTGATGGCCGGCTGGGATTCACACATTCCATCTTCCGTGAAACCCGCCCGGGTGGTGGGGCTGGGCCTCAACCGGAACGAACTGGAGGCCAATCCATCATTGACCGAAGTGGTTGTTCATGACCTTAACAAGGACCCGGTCCTCCCTTTCCCCGATGGGACCTTCGACGTGGTACTGAACACCGTATCCGTGGACTACATGACCAGGGCCGTTGAGGTGTTCAGGGAGGTCCAAAGGATCCTGAAGCCCGGTGGAATCTTCGTGGTGGTCTTTTCCAGCCGCATGTTTCCGGAAAAGGCCGTCAAGGTATGGAAGGATGCGGACGAAGGCGAGCGGCTAATCCTTGTTCATGAGTTTTTCAAGGCCGCAGAAGGCTTTGGAAGTCCCTATGAGTTCGTTTCAAAGGGAAGACCCAGACCCAAGGACGACAAGTACTTCGGCGCCATTGCTGAGAGCGACCCGGTATTCGCGGTCTACGCCGGGAAACAAGGCGAAGATCCGGCCGGGCGCATGCCCCGGGTGACGCCTCCGCCCTATGGGGAGAGAGTCTCCCCGGAGGAACTGGAAAGGCGAAAAGCAAGTATCAAAGACACGACGGCCTGTCCCTATTGCGGGGACAGGCTCAGTAAATGGATGGTCCCGGACAACCCCTTCTGCCAGACTTGGGACAACGAGTACATGTACATCTGTTTCAATGATTCATGCCCTTACTATGTGCGGGGGTGGGATCACATGGATAAGGAGGGTAACCGTGGCATGTCCTACCGGCTGATGTATAACCCCCAAAAGGACCGGTGCCTTCCCGTGCCCGTTCCTTCTCCCAAGGCGCTCAAGGAAGGGATTGTGGAGTAGAGACGGTTGGTTATGGCCCTCAAGAGTCATCGGGTTTTCCATAGAGAATCTGACCCAGGGCTCTATGCGTGAAGTAAGGGTCGTCGTTTCTCAGGTAGGGGAGCAGGATCTTTTTCCGGCGAAGCACGTCCCTTGACAGTACAGCGGAGATCCTGTCCTCCTCATACAAAACCGCCCGGACCATGGGTTGGCCAAAGGGATTTATGATCTCGCTTCCCCCCCAGAACCTGTAAGGCGGGCCCGCGTCACAGTGATCGCCGTCAGGGTCACCGCCTTCGGGTTCGTTTGTTTCCCCGGTTCTTCTTCGTTCCCGATGTTGCTCTTCCCCAACCCTGTTTGCACAGACGTTGTAGATCCCGAATATGCGGGAGTAGAACTTGTTGATGATCCCCCAGCTCTCTATGTTGGAGAATTCCGTTCCCATGGAACCCTGTGAAGAGTTGAAGATGGTCACGAAGATGTCGGCCTTCTGGCAGACCCCGAGGTAGGGCAGGGAGGGGTGCCAGAGGTCGTTGCATATCAGGACCGCCACTGTGAAATCGCGATACTTGAACACGGGCACCTGCTTGCCCGGAGAGAAATATTTCCTCTCCTCGAAAACCCCGTAGTTGGGCAGGTTCAGCTTACGGTAACAGAACAGAAGTTCGCCGTCCACGAGGACCAGGGCGGAGTTGTAGAAGTTCATGGACGGAGACTCCTCGATGAATCCCACCACGGCGGCGGTTCCCTTTGAGGCGGCGGCCATGGTCCGGACTTCGTTTGAATCAAGGCGAAGAGCAGCCTCGTGATAGCGGCTTCCCACAAAATACCCCGTGAGGGCCAGTTCAGGAAACACAATGAGGGAGGCCCCGTTTTCACGGCCCTCCCGGATTTTTCCCAAGACATCCTCCATGTTGTGTTTGAGATCCAGAAGCTTTGGGTTGGTCTGGTACACTGTAACGTCCATATAGGCCTCCTGTTCTATGTGTGGATCTTTTCTGCGGGCAAGCAGCCGGCGCTTCAACACGGATTTCCGGGTTATTTGACCTGAGGACCGACCATGTTGAGGTTCACGTTTGCCGTGTCCGAGGCCATGGCCATTCCAAGGAGGTTGAGCACCGGCGGAAGAGCCGGCTCCTGAATCGGGCTTTCGGTTCCGCCGATGAATAGAGAAGGAAGATTCAGCAAGTGTCCGATGGGATATCGGTAAAGAGTCCTCCGCTCCGGTCTCGCTTCAAAAGCCTGCTGGGAGAGGAGGACCACACGGGCGTACCGGCAACCATATGTGGCCATCTCATCCATGAGCCGTCCTAGAAAACGGTCGTTGGTGGCGTCCATAATTATCAGGTTGTCGTTTTCCGCGTTATAGCCCCGCTTAAGCACGGGAAAATACCAGCTGCCCTCTGCATAAAAGGGCCCTTGTGCGTGGAGCGGGATGTTGCGAGGAGGAGCAGCGAGAAAATCATCAATGTTCCCGCTCTTGAGGCAACGGGATTCCCATTCCAACACCTTTTCCCTGCCGTAGGTTTTCACCATCCCGGTTCGGCCCTCGATCCTGACGTACTTGTCTTCAACACGGGAGTCCACTGTCACAAGGGGGCCGTGTACGCTCTCTCCGAAAATATAGGATTCCATGGCGAGGTGTGCGCATTCATCAAAACGCCTGACCCAGGCGGGCCCCACACCTCCGGGCTGCCCTATGAAAAACGCGGTGTTATACCCGCTGTTGTCCAGCACGGCCCTGGTGATTGAATCCCGCAAAGAACGGCTGTTGAGGACGGCGTTGACGGCCGGGCAGCAGTTACGGAATATGCCGTGTGCGGTGTTTCCCCTGGCCGGGTTCACCCGTTTCCATGCGTCCACGAACAGGAGAAAGAGGCCGGCGTAAAGAGCGTCCTCCGCGCAGACCCGGAATTCTTCCGGCAGTACGCAGTGCCCGAGGGACCTGTCAAGGAGGTCTGCAATATCTTCCGGCGGCCGGGGCCCGCAGTAGAAACAAGAAGATGAGGCCTGCTCCAACATCGACATGAGGTTTGCAAAATCAGGAGTGCCGGTGGCCAGGAAAAAGCATGTCAAATCCTGGGGATGGCAGGCCTGGATGTCTTCCGGGGTGGCAACCCTGACGCCGCATCCCAGGAACCGGCCCCAAAGGGCGCTCAGCGTGCGTGCCGTACTGTGGGCCGCCCTGTCCAAGGGCACAAGGAGCATTTCCCCTTCATCAGACGCCTGCTCGAAGAGGGATTTGGCAAGCCTGTAGGGGCGTGAGCGGGTGGTCACGAGCACGGCCTCGGGGCCGGCGTCCCCTGATACGGCCAGAGCAAGCCTGCGCACGCCCTTGTAGTAATCCCTTTCCAGGGTGGAAACGGCCTCCTGTTCCCATAGGCTTTCCATGGAAAGAGGCGGCAGGTCGTCATCGCATCGTGCTGCAGAGGCGCCTGTGGCCTCCATTCGTTGGATCACCGCGGCGGGTGTCAGATCGATTCCTGCAAAGGAGCGCCCGGCCGTTACCGACTTGGCACGATTTCTGGGGAAGTCTTCCGGTGACCTGCCGTGTGCCAGGCCGTAATGGAAGGCGAGCTGATAGTAAAAGGCAAGATCCACAAAAGGCTGTAGTTCGTCCCGGACCTTGGGCAGGCACAAAAAACGCCCTTTTGAGGCCTTTTCCATTTCCGCCTGATGCCTGCCGGCGAATCCCGCGATGGAGAAGCTTGTTTTCATGCGCACAAGTTCATTCACGATATGGAGCGCCTCGGATATGCGCGTTTGGTTGGTTGCATTAACCAGCACAAGATCCCGGGGCGTGATGTGGCGGGGCAGGCCTTCAGCCGCTTCCCTGTAATCCAGGGAGCGACCTATGGCATTCCAGCTTGTTTCCTCGAGTTTGAATGCCGCTTCCCGGCCGGCGCCTGTGGAGTATAGTGCATCGATCACCAGGGCGCTTCGGCTGTCGGCGCTTTTGGAGGCCAGTTCCCTGCAGAAGGAATGGATGTTTTCATCGCCGAGCACATGGGACAGGATGTCGGGAAGCTCCTTGAGCTCGGTCATGAGCTGCCGGCCGTTTTCGGGCTCAGGTCTCGCCCTTGAAGCGAGCCACACTGCAAAGAGAGAAACACTGAACATCATGCAAAGAATACTCTTGAGGCCGGGTATTGTTACTTCTTCCCCGCTCAGAACAGGTATGACGCCCACGCTTCTGGACGCCACCAGTCCCAAATCGGAAAAGGCCTTTTCAGTGACGCCTATGCAGGTCGCCTTCATGCGTGAGAGTTCATTGGCCGCCTGCACCGTGTCGGCCGTGGTTCCGGACCAACTCAGGAGAACAACCAGGTCCTTTTCCGGGATGATAATCCTCTTGAGATCATCCACCTCCACCGGTCTCAGGCTTACCACGTCAATGCCGGGAATGGCCGACTGGATGGTTCGCCTGGCCATAATGCCGGCATGGTGAGCGCTCCCCATACCCATGAGCACAATGCGGCCCATGGAAGTGAGATGCCTGCCGAACCGGCGCCTCAACAAGGTCTCTTTGAGATCGAACCACGGACCTTCGGCTTCTTCTGAGACGTGGAATTGGATGGTATTCTCGAACCGATCAGGTATTTCCAGCAGGTGGGTTTCGTAAAAGGATCGGTGTATGTCTTTGCCGGTTTGGAGCGGGTTCAGGCGGGCCTGGAACGGTTCGATGGAGGGAAGGGGCGCACCTTCAAAGTCCGTTATAGTGACGATGCGGGACGGCCCCGATTCCGTGGCCATGGCTTCCACCCGGGCGAAAGTCTCCTCCCCCTCCAGAGGGTAGACCTTAACCAGGAAGGTTTCAAGGATTCGCTTTTCCTCTTGTTCGTGGGTTCTTTGCGTATTTCGTATCCGGTCCTTATGGGCGCCGTTTTTTCGAAGGTTCTCCACCTCCCACTGGTGCCGTTTATGAAGACGGTAAAGCTCCAGGACCTTTTCATGGATGGTTTTCTGTGGAAAGAGCCCCATGGCGGCATTCACGTCCGATACCACCATGAAATCCTCGGTACCTTCACGCTGCACCACGAAAACCGGGCGGTTGTGACTCGCCACGTAAAGAGTTCGAGGGCTGAACAGGCTTATTCCGGAAACAGCGATCTGTCCCCCTTCACGGCCCATGCAACGGGCGGCCTGAACAAAGGCGAACGCGTCGAGCTCGGCCTGTGACTTTCCCCGCAGCCGCTGGAAAACCTCGTAGTCAATGGAGCGGCTGCCTACTCCGAACATCTCCAGATGACGATCGATCTGTGCCAGGATGGCTTTATATCTTGTATGTTCTCCACTGAAGACCTCGAAATAATAACCCCAGAGCAGTGCGAAGTACTCGGACGAGTTCCGGCTTCGAAACTCATACCCTGCAACGTGCTCCAGGAACCGGCGAAGGTTTTCCTCCAGGTCTGCGCTGAATTGCCCGTTAAGGACTATGGCCCGCTGCTTGAGTCCATCGAAGAACGGATGCGCGTTCTTGATGGTGACCGAGGACTGCATGGCCCATCGTCCCTGGCTGAGCACGGGAGAAGCAAGCGCCCGAAGCGTCGAGTCGGCGGGATTGTCCGGGTGGACCCGTGCGGTAAAGACCTGAGTGTCTTGGAGGTGTGACAGCAGGGTGTGTGCGGCTCGTCCGAAAACGTTGACGCTCTTTTCCACAAAGTACAGAGTCCGCCACCCGCCGGTCCTCCCTATGGCCTTTCCCTCCGGCCACATGCGGTCCATGGATTTCCCTACTGCGTCAACCAGGCCGGGCGCGACAGGAATGCGGCTGAGCAGCGCGGCGTCAAGGAGCCTGAACAGGCAACGCACGCCGTCTCTGTCATAGTCCGAAGGAATTGGAACAGGGGTATTCACCAGATACTGCCAGAGGTATCTTTCAGCATATGGAGCGTCGGGCCTGGTCCCGCCGTAGAGCCTCTGGGGGCGGGGAGATCGTTCTTCCCTGGAGGCGGTATCGAACAAACGATCGAAGGCGTTCAGTATATCGAGAGGAAGAACACTCAGGACCCCGGCTGTTACATCACGTTCAAGGGCGGTTGCAAGGGCCCGGCGGATCAGAGTGCGAACCACCAC
>CAYPSZ010000472.1:0-2505 GCA_964413125.1 uncultured Desulfobacterales bacterium | reverse complement strand
GGAAATCCGGTATACGGATTACATCCCCGGCGCAATCGGGCTTATCACGGCCTGCCACGCGAAGTATTATCACGAGGCATGGGGCCTGGATCTCTCCTTCGAGATCCAGGTGGCCTCCGGTCTAGCGGAATTCATGGACCGGTTCGATCCTTCTTACGACTTGCTCCGCCTTGCCTGGGCCGGAGACGTCCTGGCCGGCTCCATTGCCTTGGATGGATCAGACCCGTCAAACGAAGGGGCCAGGCTCAGGTGGTTCATCGTTGCCCCACCCTTTCGCAAGCGGGGCATCGGGGACAAACTCCTACAAGAAGCATTGGATTTTTCCAAATCCGCCGGACACGATCTGATCTTTCTCTGGACATTCCAAGGTCTGGACGCGGCCCGGTCTCTTTATGAGCGGGCGGGGTTCCGCCTTTTCAGGGAACACGAGGTATTTCAATGGGGACAACATATCCTGGAGCAACGTTTCGAGAGGCGGCCCACCGAAGGTTTTCCTGTTCCGTATTGACAAAATCATGGGATCGGCTATCATTGGTCTTCATAGCCCCTCGCATTTCGGAGCGGGACTACGGGGTTATTTCATGAGGCTGAAACATGTTTGGTTTCCTTTCATGCGGCTCGTGAACCACCGAGCCCGGGACTGGAAAACGAACGAGCAGAAAGGCTTAACAAGACCACCTTCACCACAGGGGGCCGAGACATGCCAACGTATGATTTCAAGTGTGAGAAGTGCAACAAGAGTTTCTCCGAGACAATGAGCATTTCAGAATACGACAAGACCAAATTCCGATGTCCCAAGTGCAAGAGCACGAAGGTCAAGCAGCAGATTACATCCTTTCAGACCGTGACTTCCAAGAAGAGTTGAGGGCACCCATGGAATGTCCCCATTGCAATGAAAAACTCCCATCGATTACTTGCCCCGGGTGCAACCAGGAGATCCCGGAGGAAAGCCTATACTGTCTTGCCTGCGGCACTTACCTCCATGAAGAGGACGAAGCCGGTTCCTTGGAAGAGGATTCTCCTGAAGAAGACGCCGTGGACCCTGATTTTGAAAACCGGGTTCTATGCCCCGACGGCACTTGCACCGGCATAATCGAAAACGGCCGGTGCACCGAATGTGGTAAAGCCCCCGGCCGGGGCGGGTGATCCCGTACCGGCCGAGGAAGACACAGGAACAAGGCATGAGCTGATCCATGTATGAGCTGAAAATCCTTTCCCAGTTTGCAGCGGCGCATCAGTTGCGGGAGTTCCGCGGCCAATGCGAGCATATGCACGGACACAACTGGAAAGTGGAAGTCTTTGTGAAAGGTGAAACCCTGGGAGACGACGGGCTGCTCATTGACTTTCATGATGTCAAGGCCGCCACGAAAAGAGTCCTTAAGAGGCTGGACCATAAACTGTTGAACGAGGTGGAGCCTTTCGACCGTATCAACCCGTCTTCTGAGAACATTGCACGGCACATCTTTGAATCGCTTTCCAAAGAGCTCGACAGCCGGGTCGTCAGTGTGAGTCGAGTGACTGCATGGGAGTCGGATACAGCCTGTGCGGCCTACTACGAATCCCCCTGACAACGAAGAATAGGAGCATCCCGACTCGCAACTCCTGTTCTCTGGAAAACGGTAACGCTCGTGGGTCGGCATACATGCGCACTATGGCCATCATACCCGTACGCTTCGGTTCAACCCGGTTCCCGGGCAAACCCCTGGCCCGTATTGCAGGACGGCCCATGGTGGAACACGTCTATGGCAGGACTTCAGCCTGTGAAGCGCTTACCGAGGTGGTGGTCGCCACGGATGATGAACGTATATGGGCTTGCGTAACGGCATTCGGCGGCAAAGCTGTCATGACCCGAAGTTCCCACGCCTCGGGAACGGATCGGATTGCGGAAGCCGCTGATATGCTCGGGCTGGAGGACAATGATATAGTCGTGAACGTGCAGGGCGATCAGCCCCTGGTGCCAAAAGAGGCATTGGCCGAGATGATCCTGCCCCTTGTACGGGACGAATCACTTCCCATGAGCACGCTCATGGTTCAAATCCGCGATCCTTTGGAAACAGCCAACCCGAACCACGTGAAAGTGGTGACGGACTCCCGCGGCAAGGCTCTCTATTTCTCAAGGCGCCCCATCCCCTTTTACAGGGACACCCAAGGTGATGACAACAATGTTTACTTCAAACACCTCGGCCTGTATGCATTTAGGATGGCATTTCTCAGGACTTTCACGCGGCTCCCTCAGGGCCGCCTGGAAATCGCTGAAAAACTGGAACAGCTTCGCGCCCTGGAGCACGGGTATTCCATCCGTGTGGTGGAGACCGCCCACAACTCCCCCGAGGTGGACACGCCGGAAGACGTGGACATCATCGAATCCATCATGAGCGGCAAATGCTCCCAGGGATGATCCCGACTCGTGCATGCTCCTAAAACAACATGGATCGTAAACCCGCCTTCACCCGGCGTCGCCGGCCTTGCCGGTGAAGCCGGGATTTCGTATTTGCAGGCCCGGCT
>CAYPSZ010000471.1:0-8910 GCA_964413125.1 uncultured Desulfobacterales bacterium | reverse complement strand
GTGCTGGACGAAGGGGTTCAGTTCATCCAGAAACCCTTCACTGTTTACGGATTGGCTGTAAAGGTCCGAGAGGTGCTGGATGAGAAGCTTCGGAAGTAGCCTCGGCTTCAGGTTGATGAACACACCAGATGCTGAGCATTACCAAGTTCCTTTTCATGCCCTCTTCCCCTTTCTGATTATCGCTTTTGGATTGGCATGGGGAATACTGGCACTGTTTATCTTTCTCACAGAGCCGATGACAAGGATTTTTGGTCAGCTCACCGGTAACCATCCGCTTTTCTTCCTGGCCGTGTACGCGCCTGCAATCGCAGCGTTTATTCTTGTTGCCCGCACCGGTGGCTTTGGCGGCCTACGGCGTTTCCTCGGACGGGCATTGCTCTGGCGCTGCAGCGTGGCCTGGTATGCCTTTCTGATCATTGGTATGCCATTGATCTTCATTGGCGGTTCGGCGCTTAGAGGGAACCTTCTAACGGAACCTTTTCCCTTTTCATCCTTTCAGGCTCTGCTCGTGGCGTTGACCCTTGCCGCAATCAAGGGCCCTATCGAGGAGTTCGGTTGGCGGGGGCTGGCACTTCCTCTTCTGCAAAGAAAGTTCGCTCCGCTTTGGGCCGGGCTGATTCTTGGAGCCATCTGGGGGCTTTGGCATATGCCGGCCTTCCTGTTGAGCGGAACCCAGCAGAGCGAGTGGTCATTCGCGGCATTCTTCACTGGATGCCTAGCGATCAGCGTCATCGCAACGTCACTGTTCAACAGCTCGCGTGGCAGCATCCTTCTATCGGCGTTCTTCCACTTTTCGCTCATGAATCCGATTTTCCCGGATGCGCAACCCTACGACACATACCTGCTGATCGTTGTTGCAACCCTTATCGTTTGGTGGAAACACAAGGATATGCTCACAAGGAAAGGGGCTGCCACGGAAGTTATTCCCCGACCGAAAGCTCTGTGATGTTTATTGATTGGTGACCGGAAGTGGTTTTCCCGCTTGCCCAATCACGATGCGATGACCTTGCGTCACCTTCTGAACCACAGGAGGTGTCAATGTAAGTCTGAATTGGCCTGCAGAGAATGAGACTATCAAGACGAATGTTACCGGCTTTGCCGCCCTCGTGAATGTTGCCATGCGCCATTTCATGGCAAAGGGTTCTGGTCATCTTGTGGGCATTTCGTCGATAGCCGCGTTACGTGGCGACAGGGAGTCTCCGGCTTATAATGCGTCCAAGGCTTTTGAATCAAATTATCTGAAAGAGCTTCGACAGAAGGTAAGAAACTCAAGATTATCAATCATAATCACCGATGTAAAACCAGGGTTTGTTGATACTGCAATGGCTAAAGGAGATGGCATCTTTTGGGCGGCGCCAGTAGAAAAAGCAGCCGTGCAAATATACAATGCCCCGATGGCCACTTGTGAAAGGGGGTGAAAACGGCTAATCTGAGGCCGCTTCCGAGACCCTTTTTGGGCAATGAAATGGTAACCGAAATCGGGTGTGGCAATGACCTCGGACCCATCACTGCCATTACCGCCTCGCATTGACACTTGATCAACTATGCATGTACTATCTTTCTTAAAAAAAACCATTTCATCTCAGGAATGTGCGGCATCGAATACCATGCTCCCGAGAAATAAGAAAATGGATAAAATGCATCAGGTAATGACAAGCTGCCGCAACCATCTGGAAAGATTCGGATTCGCTTTTCCAAGAGGCAGCCCTCATGTCTCGCGCACCATGATGTCCGAGGAGCTGGGCATGCTGTTGAATCACGTAAGTGAGCCTGCTGCCCCGCGCGCCGATTATGTTCGAGCAGTTGTGGCTGACAACTGCCTGGGAAAAAGGACTGAGAAAAATCGCTTGATCTCAAAGCGTTATCTCGTTGAATTATACGCGCTTGACCCGAGTTTAATCCTGTTTCGAGCCCTGCGTTTTTTCTGGAGGCGGGACGAAAACGGCCATTCACTACTGAGCATCCTTTGCGCCTATGCCCGGGACCCCATGCTCCGGGCTTCAGCGAAATACATTCTTCCTCTTCCCCGGGGGTCCGCTGTTTCCCGGGCGAGCATGGAATCCTTTCTTGATGATCTTGACCCAGGGCGTTACAGTCCCGGGAAGCTTGCCTCCAACGCAAGAAATCTCAATTCCACATGGACCCAGTCGGGCCATCTCAACGGAAGAACAAACAAAATCCGCTCCCGCGCTCATCCCACGGCAGGAAGCGTTTCCTATGCCCTCCTTCTGGCCTATTTATCCGGATTTCGGGGCACTTCTCTCTTTACAAGCGAATACGCCGGTCTTCTGGACTGTTCGTTCGACACGGCGGCCCGTCTTGCCGAGGACGCATCCCGCAGGGGGTGGATTGTTTTTAAACGAGTGGGGGATGTCATCGAGGTGCTTTTCCCGAGCCTGATCAATGAGCAGGAAATGGGGTGGATTCGTGAGCAGAATTAGAAGACTTCTGGCTTCCTACTCAAGATTCATCGAAATACCATGGAGGAGTGACGCCGCGGCGGCCCAACGCGTGATCTTCTGCGTGTACAACGAAA
This sequence comes from uncultured Desulfobacterales bacterium, assembly GCA_964413125.1. GTDB lineage: Bacteria > Desulfobacterota > DSM-4660 > Desulfatiglandales > HGW-15 > JAIPEI01. The sequence continues at coordinate 6,374 of CAYPSZ010000471.1, read as the reverse complement.
ACGAAGAACTGCGTCTTCGCGCAAAGGTGGATGAGTTCGAGATCGCCACCCGAAATGCCGGGCATGACTGGTTCGTGTTCGATCTCACGAATACCTTTCCAGAATGGCTCTCCAGCCAGAGATACTCTGAGAGTTATTTCCGAAAGCCGAATCTCTTGCCGACACTGCTTCCTCAATATCTCAAATATGTCGTCGATCGGTTCTCGGATTTCCTGAAAGAAACCTCTGCCGGCGACAACAGCGTGGTGGCCTTGAATGGGGTAGGATCTCTTTTCGGTCTGCTCAAGGTGAAGGATGTCGTCGACAGGCTTGCGCCCATGGTCAAAGGCCGGCTTGTGATTTTTTTCCCCGGCACCTTCGAAGACAACAACTACCGGCTGCTTGACGGGTACGACGGCTGGAACTATCTGGCAGTCCCGATCACGGCGGACAAAGATGTCTGATGCAGGGAGCGAATTATGATTAACAGGCAAGTGTATGCAAAAGACCCGACCACCATAAGACTCGTCAATGAGGGAGTGGCAAACGTCAATGACGAGAGAACCGATGAAGCGTTCGCGGTTCTCCGCTACGAGTTGGAGACATTTGTCTGCGACGGGCAGTACGAAAAGGGGATGGAGCACATCCTCGAAACCTACCTCAAAAACATCGGGCAACCCCAACAGCCTGCCGTATGGGTGAGCGGCTTTTATGGCTCCGGCAAATCTCACCTCGTGAAGATGCTCCGTGCATTGTGGTCGGACACGGAATTTCCCGATGGAGCGACCGCTCGCGGCATCGCCAATCTACCGCATGGCATTCATGACCTGCTGAAGGAACTCAGCATAGCCGGCAAACGACACGGCGGACTCCATGCTGCATCGGGAACTCTAGGCGCCGGTGCCGGCGGGAGCGTCCGCCTGGCCTTGCTGCGCGTCATCTTCAAGTCGGTCGGCTTGCCTGAGCAGTCCCCCGTCGCCCGTTTCGTGATGTGGCTTCGAAGTGAAGGTATTTACGATCATGTCCGGGCAGAAGTCGAAAAAAACGGTTTCAACTGGCAGGAAGAACTGGATAACTTCTATGTGGCCGAAGGGCTTCATGCAGCTCTCATCGCAGCCAAACCCAATCTTTTTTCATCTCCCGCCACATGCGTAGAAACCTTGAACAACCTCTACCCATACGTGCAGGATGTCAGCAGTGATGATATGTTGAAGGCCGGCAGGCAGGCCCTCACCAACCTGCCTGCCGCGCCCCGCACGGCGCAGGCAGGAGATGGAAAGATACCATTGACCTTGATTGTGCTCGACGAGGTTCAGCAATTTATCGGCGGAGACGGCCAAAGATCCATGGAGGTCCAGGAAGCCGTCGAATCCTGCTGCAAGAATATCGGCGGAAAGCTGCTTTTCATCGGTACAGGGCAGACCGCCGTAACCGGCACGGCAAATCTCAAGAAACTCGAAGGCCGCTTCACGATCCGCGTTGAACTTTCCGATGCCGATGTGGAAGCGGTGATCCGCCAGGTCATTCTTGCCAAAAAGCCCGATGCCATCGGTGAAATCGAAAAGGTGATGAACACCAATCTCGGAGAAATCTCAAGACATCTGGCCGGGACAGGCATCGGGCACCGGCAGGGAGATATTTCCCACTTTGCCCAGGATTACCCCATCCTTCCGGTAAGAAAGCGTTTCTGGGAAGCGACACTCCGGGTTCTTGATCAGACAGGTACGGACAGCCAGCTGCGCAATCAACTCAGCATGGTTCACAAGGTCATCCAGACAGACCTCGACGCTCCGGTCGGGTCTGTGGTCCCCGCAGACTTCCTGTATTTTGACTCAGCGGAGAAACTTCTCCAGGGGCGGATTCTGCCCAGAAAGATCCATGAAACAACCATGAAATGGATAAAGGGATCTCCTGACGAGCAGATCCTTGCGAGGGCCTGCGCGCTGGTATTCCTGATCAACAAACTCTCCGGCAGCAACGACGAGATAGGCATCCACGCAACCCTTGACACCATAGCCGACCTCATGGTCGAGGATCTTGCCGCAGGAAGCGGCGCGCTCCGAAACAAGCTTCCCGCCCTCATGGACAAATGCCGGCTTCTGATGAAAGTAGGCGATGAGTATCGAATCCAGACAGAGGAAAGCACAGCATGGAACGATGAATTCCTGAGCCAGCGAAGCCGGCTCGCAAACGAAGCTTACCGGATTGAGGCGGAACGAGACGACCGCATCCGCCGGATGTTCGGGGAACTGGTGAAAAAGCTCTCTTTTACCCAGGGAAGCTCAAAAGTTACACGGGAACTGACTCCGGTATTCAATTCTACTCTGCCTGCCGATTGTGACAAAAAGCTCTGCGTTTGGGTGAGGGACGGCTGGGCGATCGATGAAAATTCCGTGCGCGTAGATGCCCGCCAGGCTGGAAACCAATCACCGACAATCTTCGTTTTTATCCCGAAGCGTTCAGCCGATGATCTCAGGCGCCATTTCATCGACTACAAGGCCGCTACCGCCACACTGGAAAAGCGAGGCGTACCGAACACACCCGAGGGGGAAGAGGCCCGCGCGGCCATGGAAACCACCAGGCAAACGGCTGGGGGCAGAATCAGAGAACTCCTTGATGAGGCGTTTTCAGGCGCACGTGTATTTCAAGGCGGCGGCAACGAAATCCTCGGCAACTCTCTTCAGGAAATTGTACTCGAAGCGGCTGAAAACTCCCTTCAGCGTCTCTTCCCGCAGTTCCACCTGGCGGATCATCCCGGATGGGACAAAGTTTATACCAGGGCCAAACAAGGTGCGCCCGATGCCCTTAAGGCGGTAGGGCACGACGATGAGCCTTCCAAGAACCCCGTGTGCAAAGCTATCCTCGCTTTCATCGCAGGGGGAAAGAAAGGAGCGGACATCAGGGAGCGCTTTGAAGGTCCCCAGTATGGATGGTCCCGCGATGCCGTCGATGGGGGACTTCAGGCACTGCTTGTTGCCGGGCTTATCCGTGTCCAGGACGAGCGCGCGCAAACGATCGAACCCAGAGATCTCGAACGCAAGGCCATCGGCAAAGCCAATTTTAAGGTCGAATCCGCCACGGTGAGCGTCGCTCAGCGGATTCAGATCCGCAAACTGCTGCAAAAGGTGGGAATCGCAGCCAAGCAAGGAGAGGAACTTGCTCGTGTGCCTCAATTCCTGCAATACCTCCAGGATATGGCCCAGAGCGCCGGCGGGGAGGCACCCATGCCGGCACCTCCCGACACATCTTCTCTGGATGAGATCCGTTTGACTGCCGGCAACGAGCAACTTCTTGCCCTGTACAATCGCCGGGATGAACTGGGCAGCAGCATTGATAACTGGACCGATCTTGCCGAGCGCATTGCCAAGCGTTGGCCGAACTGGGCCGTACTGAAGCGCCTGATGGCCCACTCCTCCGGGCTTCAGAACGCCGAGGTGATCCTGCCCCAGGTGAAGACCATTGAGCAACAGCGCCAGCTACTCGAAGAGCCCGACCTGGTCGCGCCGCTGATCGCCAACCTTACCCAACTGCTGCGAGATGAACTCAACAAGCTCGATGAAGAATATGCCTCCCGTCATGCTGAGGGCCTCAAACGCCTGGCGGATGACAGTAACTGGCAGCAACTGGAACCGGAGCAGCGCTACCAGCTCATGTCTGCCCAGTTCCTGCACGAGTCCGCTCGGCCCAAGGTGGAGGTGCAGTCGACCAGCGATGTGTTGACCACTCTGGATAACTGCGCTCTGTCGATGTTTGGCGACCGCGTGGCGGCCATGCCCGCCCGCTTCGACAATGTCGCCAGTGGTGCCGCCGAACTATGTGAGCCCCAGGCTCAGTTCATTCAGGTGCCGCGCCGCACGCTGAAAACCGATGAGGAGGTCGATGCCTGGGTCGACGACGTGAAACAACAGCTCAAGGCCGCCCTGCAAAACGGGCCGATAGTGATTCGATAGGAGGGCTTGGCATGCTGGAAAAGATCAAATTCGAGAAATTTACCGCCTTCGAAAAACTGGAAGTCAAGTTCTCTCCAGGAATCAACATCTTTGTTGGTGAAAACGGAACAGGCAAAACTCATATTTTGAAAGCCGCCTATGCGGCTTGTGACATTGCCAAAAGCAAGGGGGGGGTTGCCGAGAAAATCAATAACGTTTTTTATCCCTCCGGCAAACAGATAGGCCGCTTGGTCAAGCGATCATCAGTGAGTAGCAATGGATCACTGGAGGTTGTACGAAGGCTTGATGATGGCAAAAAGATTGCGTTGCGGCTCTCCCTTTCCAACCACACCACCAAACCCGACAAGGCAAAAATATCCGGTTCTCCAAAGGCCTGGACGGAGAGCCCGATGGAAGCCGCCTATATCCCTGTCAAGGACATGATGGCCAATGCCCCTGGTTTTCGTTCCCTTTATGAGGAGCGTGAAATTCATTTCGAAGAAATCTATGTCGACATCATCCGTAAAGCCTTTCTCCCCTTGCTTAAAGGTCCGACGGATAAGCCAAGAAAGCAGCTAATGGAGAGTTTGCAAGAGGCCATGGATGGCAAGGTTGTCGCGAAAAATGAAGAGTTTTTTCTGCGCAGCAAGCATGGCGAACTCGAATTTACCTTACTGGCCGAAGGCTTCCGCAAGATGGGTTTGCTCTGGATTTTGATCCAGAACGGTACCTTGTTCAATGGATCGGTACTTTTCTGGGATGAACCGGAGACCAACCTCAATCCACGCCTGATGAAAACCGTCGTGGGTATTTTGCTCGAACTCCAAAGGTTGGGTGTGCAGATATTTCTCACCACCCATGATTATGTGATTCTGAAAGAGTTCGATCTCCAGGTGAAAAAGGACGACGACATTCTCTTTCACAGCTTGTACCGGACCAAGGATACCGGCGAGATTGAAGTGGCATCGACCGATGACTATTTGAAACTCTCACCGAACGCCATCGACGATACTTTTGGCAGTATCGTTGACCGAGAAATCGAGAAATCCATGGAGGGACTTGGCAAATGAAGGTCGATTCCGATGGCTTCTCTTTTGATTTTACCGATGCGCTTGATGCGTTTGTTTTTGACGAGAAAGACAAGGAGAAACCAACCTATCACGGACAGCCAATGAAGGCCGTGGATATCATTGCCGAGTTCCCGGATGCTTACCTCTTTGTAGAGATGAAGGATTTTGACGATCCGGCATCCTATGACACGAAAGACTTTACTACCGAAGAGGAATTGAAGGCCAAAAGGGCAGGTTTTAAGTGGTTGAAGAATTATCTCAAGTACAAATGCCGAGACTCTTTCCTTTTTCGCCATGCCGAAGAAAAGGTCGATAAACCGATTCATTACATCTGCTTGCTGACCTTCGATAATGCCTTGAACACGGCCATGCGAAAGGCCTTGCAAAAGGAACTTCCCGTTGGGCTGGCATCCAGGCGATGGAAACACGAAATTGTTAAAAGCTGCCAGGTGGTTAATGTGGCCAAATGGAATGAAAATTTTCCCAAATGGCCGGTGAGCCACGCTTCAGCCGAGGGGGCATGATGCAGCCGCTGGACAAAACATTAAGAAACCGACTGGAGCGCACCATCAAGGATGCGCGTGATATTGCCGAATCAGCTGCCAGGGCCGCCTTGGAGAGCCTGGGGGTTGGAGAACCTGCTCCCTATTCTTTCCTGAGTGAAGAAGAGCGCATCCTGCGCCGCCGCCTGCGGGCGCATGGTCGCCAGTTGGGGGACACTCTGCTCCCATCTCCCAATGGGAGAGGTGCCGGGGGTGAGGGTCGAGTCCAGGAAATCAGTCTCCTCATCGAAGAGGTTGCCTATCAGCACTGGCACCGGATGCTCTTTGCCCGTTTCCTGGCCGAGAACAATCTGCTGATGTATCCGGACCCGGATACCCCCGTGGCCGTCACCCTTGAAGAGTGCAACGAACTTGCCGCCGATGAAGGTGCGGCCAACGGTTGGGAACTGGCCGCCCGGTTTGCCGCCCGCATGCTGCCTCAGATTTTCCGGATCGGCTCCCCAGTGTTCCAACTGGTCTTGCCCCCGGAGCATCAACAAAAGCTGGAGCGCCTGGTGGCCAATTTGCCGCTGGAGGTGTTCACAGCCTCCGACAGCCTCGGCTGGGTCTATCAATTCTGGCAGGCCAAAAAGAAGGACGAGGTCAACGCCTCAGAAGTCAAGATCGGCGCACGGAAACTGCCCGCCGTCACCCAGCTCTTCACCGAACCATACATGGTCAACTTCCTGCTCGATAACTCCCTGGGGGCCTGGTGGGCGGCAAGGCGACTCACTGAGACCGACTTCAAAAACGCCGGCAGCGAAGAGGAGTTGCGCCGGAAAGCGGCTATTCCCGGTGTGCCGCTGGAGTATCTGCGATTTGTCCGCCTCCCCTCTCCCACCGGGAGAGGGGCC
>CAYPSZ010000470.1:0-8424 GCA_964413125.1 uncultured Desulfobacterales bacterium | reverse complement strand
GGGGTTCAGGGGGTCGGAGGTTCAAATCCTCTCGTCCCGACCACAATATCCTGCGGTCGGTTTCTCCTTGACACGCAAGCCCTTTTTCGCTATATATCTTCCCTGAAAAAGCGAATTCTTATCACCTCTTGGGCAATAAGCGCCCATGCTAGGGTCTATTCCGTGGTTTGAAGCGACGAATGCGGACCGGCTGATCGCAAATAGATCTCCAAAGAGGGATGGAAGGAAGCCAGAAACAACCCTAAACTTCTGAACCTTTGAACACGTGAACGGTTACGATTTTCGATCCTTCCCCAATGCAGGGGGACGTCGAGAACGACATCGACCGGGTGATTGCCGCTGTGAAGTCCTTTCTCGAAGCATGACATAGCAAACTGGAGCCAGAATGCTGGCGAGCATCCTCATCTGCGTAACGCTGTTGACCATGGAGCAATCCCTCAAAATCTGCGCGGTTGTCTCCTGACAGGATGCCTTCCCTCCGTCAGGAGACGCGCAAAGCCTAACGTCTAATCCTCATTGGAGTTTTTCTTTTCCATAAAAGACCGTCGTCCTGACTACCCTTTTGAACAGGCTGTCTCCCGGGTAATCAAGTGGTCCCAGATTGCCACCGTGCAGGGGAGGGGGAGTCTTTCGGCGCGGCGCCTTTGGTTCTGTTTGAATATGGCTCGTATGTATAGTGTCGGATAGATTTAGGATTTGAATCTCCAGGAGGTCAATCATGCCAAAGAAAAGAGTCCTTTTTATCAGCGGTTCAGTGGGGCTGGGCCATGCCATCCGGGACCTGGCCATTGCAAGGGAACTTCGAAAAGGAAATCCCGATATGGAGATATCCTGGCTGGCCGGTCCGCCTGCCGGCACATGGCTTCAAGAGGCCGGGGAGTCCATGCATCCGGAAATCGGTTCTTTTGCGGATGATACCGGTATTGCAGAGAAAACCGCCGGGCAAGCATTCCGGCTAAATCTGTTGAAGTATTTAACCTCTGCAAGGGGAGAATGGCGGCAGAATGCAAAGATTTTCGAACAGGTGGCCACCAAAGAACCCTTTGATCTCATTGTTGCCGATGAAGCCTATGAGGTAGCCCTTGCCTTGAGAAAAGATCGCGACCGGATTAAAGCTCCGTTCGTGATGATCTTCGACTGCATTGGAAGCGATTCCATGACAGGCAATCCCCTTGAGAAGTTTCTGACTTATATGTGGAATAGGAAATGGGCCACGGCTCCATCCTTCTATTCCGACAGGAGAAATACCGCTCTTTTCGTGGGTGAACTGGCGGATGTGCCGGAAAAGAGCCTTGGTCCCTTTTTGCCCAAACGTCGTCTCATGGCCGAGGGAACGTGGCAGTTCATCGGCTATATTGTGGATTTTGACCCGTCGCAATACGCCGATACCGCAGCAACCAAGGCCAGGCTTGGGTATGATGATCGACCGTTGGTTATCTGTTCCATTGGCGGTACGGCTGTTGGAAAGGACCTGCTGACCCTGTGTGCCCGAGCCTGTCCCATTGTCAGGAAAAAGATCCCGGATCTCCGGATGGTCCTGGTCTGCGGGCCCCGCGTGTCCCCAGATTCCCTGAACATCCCGCCTGATATCGAAGTCCGTGGATATGTGCCACGCCTCTACGAGCATTTCGCTGCCAGTGATCTCGCCATTGTTCAGGCCGGGGGCAACACCACTATCGAACTGACCGCCCTGAGACGCCCGTTCCTGTATTTCCCCCTGGAAGAGCATTTTGAACAGCAGATCCATGTGTCGGGGCGGCTGGCCAGACATCAGTCCGGAGTCAAGATGCAGTATTCTCAGACAACGCCGGATTCGCTGGCTGAAAGGATTGTCACTACCATAGGGAAACAGGTGACCTATCCACCTATTCCCATAGATGGTGCGCGAAGAGCTGTGGAGATAATCAATCAACTCCTCTAAAGCAAGCAGTGTATGGCGTTTCGGCGCAAAGGATTCTTGCCATGAAATGCACTCAGTGCAATTCAGAGAATTTGGATTCTCAGAAGTTCTGCGGCCAATGCGGGGCCAGATTGGAAAGGGTCTGCCCCCACTGCGGCGCACGGAATCCCTCCGAGTATCGTTTTTGCGGCGAATGCGGCGCTGACCTGTCTCGTCCTGTTGAACCCGCCCCAAAGGAACTTTCCTTTGATGAGAAGCTGGAAAAGATTCAACGGTATCTCCCCCGGGGCCTGACTGAAAAGATTCTCGCCCAACGGAACAAGATCGAGGGTGAGCGCCGGTATGTCACGGTCATGTTCTGCGACATGCAGGGTTTTACCAGCCTTGTAGAAAAGGCCGGCCCCGAGGAGGCCTATGGCATCATGGACAGGATCTATGAAATCCTGATCCACAAGGTCAATGACTACGAGGGCACGGTCAATGAGATGACCGGGGACGGGATCATGGCCCTCTTTGGTGCGCCCATTGCACTTGAAGATGCACCGGAACGGGCCATACGCTCCAGCTTGGCCATCCACAGGGAGATGAGCCGGTTCAATGATCACGAAAAGGCACTGGGACGGAAGTCCATGATCCGGATGCGGATCGGGCTTCACAGCGGGCCTGTGGTGGTAGGGACTCTGGGGAACAACCTGCGGGTGGAGTTCAAGGTCGTTGGCGATACCGTGAACCTGGCCTCACGCATGGAGGGCTTGGCTGAGCCGGGGACCACCTATGTAACCCATGAGATCTTCAGTCGTACCCAGGGCATGTTCCGGTTCGAGGCCCTGGGGGAACGGAAGGTCAAGGGCAAGGAAGCGCCGGTCAAGGCCTACCGGGTGATCGGTCCTGGTGCCAAGAAGACGCGATTTGATGTCAGTGCGGAGCGTGGACTGACCCCCTTGGCAGGCAGAGAGCGGGAGTTGGGTCTCCTCCTTGAAGGCTTCGAACGTGCAAGCGAAGGGAATGGGAAGGCCATATCTATTGTGGCCGAGGCCGGAGTGGGGAAATCCCGTCTTCTCTACGAATTCAGAAAGGCCATTGCCAACGAAGATATTGCCATCCTCGAGGGCCAGTGCGTCTCCTACGGCACCAATACGCCGTATGTCCCCATCATTGACGTGTTGAGAGACAACTTCCGGATTGTGGGCGAGACCAACCCCGATGAGATCCGGGAGAAGGTGGCCAGAGGGCTCAAAAAGGTGGGCGCCGACCAGAATCAGACCCTTCCCTATTTCATGGATCTCCTTTCCCTCGAAAACGGCTTTGGGGTTTTAAAAGATGTGGATCCGGAGACCAAGCGCAGGAAGACCTTTGAGGCCCTGATCGAGATCACCTTGAGGGAGGCACAAAGAAAACCGCTGATCATGATCATGGAGGACCTTCACTGGATAGACAAGACCTCTCAAGAAGCCATTAGCCGGGTACTCGACCACATTGCAGGGGCCAGGGTTTTGATGGTTTTCACGTTCCGTCCGGCTTATCTACCTCCCTGGGCCGGCAGATCCTATTACAGCCAGATCCATCTGAATCGGCTTTCAAAAAGGGAAAGCCTTGGCATGATTCAATCCATTCTACAAGCGGAGACGTTTGATGAAAAGCTCACCGAAGACCTCATGGCAAAGACCGAGGGGATTCCCCTCTTTGCCCCTGAGGGACACGGAAGACCTGAATGACCCTGTAGGCAAAGGCAGCATCCATTACTGGATCGGCAATATGCTGGGCAATCTCGGAAGATACGATGAGGCAAGGGATCACCTTCACATGTGCCTGGAACTCTGTCAGGGACTTGAAAACAGGGAAATAGAGGGGAACGCTCATAATTACCTCTCTCAACTGGATTATTTTCAGGGCTACCTGAAACAGGCTTTGGAGCATTCTGAGGCCGCTCTTGCCTGTCTTCGCGAAATCGTGAGCCCTGCGCGTCTAGCGTGGGCACTGTCCTTCAGGGCAATACTCCTGTGTAATCTCAGGCGAGAGGACGACTACGAAGCCTACCTGAATGAAGCTGAGGATTGGGCCGGGAAAACCGGCAATGACCGGGCTAGATGTGTGATCGCTCTGCGTAAGAGCGTGAATTGCGATTATCTCGGTCGATACGAAGCTGGGATAGCCCTGGCATTGGAGGGAGTGGACCTCGCCGAAAAGATCGGGGAGAGAATTTTGCAGGTTATGCTTTTGGCCTATGCGGGTTTGGGAGCCCTGCAGGCTGGTAAAACCGAGTATGCCATGGAACTGCTATACAGGGGACAATCAATAGGCAGTCAGGTCGGGCATCCTGTAGGTCTGGCCGTGGTGCAGATCTATCTGGCAAAAGCGCTGCTCCGTTCAGGCAGGGTGGAGGAGGCCAGGAAAACGGTAGAGAAGTCGCTCCCTTTTTGCAGGCACCTTGACCTTGGAAGTATCCTTGGAATGAACCTTGAAATGGCCGCAGAGATCCTCGCAAATCTCAATCCCGCGGATGAAACAGGGATCGAGGAGATGATGGCCGAGGCCTTTGCACTGGCCGAAAGAAGCGAATCCAACTGGCAACGGCTTCGTCATTTGATGGCCGAGGCCAGAATTAACCATGCTCTGGGCAGGGGAGAGGACGCTCGAATGGCCGTGGCCAAAGCCCGGGACCTCTATCGGGAGATGGGTGTTAAAAATGGGACCGGAGAACTTTGGGCAATCGAGAGGGCACTGGAAGAGGCAAAGAAGTAGGGGAGGGACTGATATGAGACTCATGGCCGTGATGGCCCATCCGGACGATGGGGAGCTGTGGTGCGGGGGGACACTCATCATTCATGCTGAAAAGGGCGATACGGTTCGCATCTGCACACTCAGCTACACCGAGGACTCCATCAGAGGGCGGGAGGCCCTGGAAGGGGCAAGGCGGATGGGGTGTGAAGTGGCGTGCCTGGGGTTCGAGGATACGCGGATCCGGGACAGCGACGAGGCCGTGGAGTTACTTAGAAAGGTCATGGTATCCTTTGGGCCGGACCTCCTCATCACCCACTGGTTCGACGATATGCATCCGGACCATGAGGCGGTCTTTCTTATTTTTCGCAGGGCGCTGCTATCCTGCTTTCTGATCAACTCCGTGGATACCCTGAAAACCGTCCCCCAAATCTTCTGCTGCGACACCTACGGTTCGAGAGGGCTTCGCGGTCCCTTTCAACCTGATCAGTTGGTGGACGTGACCCATGCGTGGGAAAAGAAATTGGCAGCCGTCCATGCCCACGAAAGCCAGCCGCTTCCATTTTATCTCAACATGATCGAAAACCAGTGCCTCGCCCACGGAAGTGCGGTGGGTGCACAGTACGCCGAGGCATTCCTGCAGGTCCCGCTGTTCGGTTGGTCTGAAATGATGGCCAAATCAGAAATAAGATTATGATACGCCTGAAACCCTTGACTGACAACGGTTTTGGAGGGGGAGTATATTTCAACTGATTCTGAGGGATATCTGGAGACACCCCCCAGACAAGGCAGGGTGTGGGCGTGGTTATGAGCTCATCTTTGTAGGGACCGGAGCTGCACGGATTTTTAGATTTTTCCGGAGGAAATCCATTTTTCACACACACGGGGAATGTGCGTGTGTGAAATGGCCTCTTGGTCCGGAAACAAAATGAAATCGCTGGAAAGATGACCGATGTGATTCAGCGTAAGCGGTGCCACGATCCAGATGATCATTACCAGGCGCTCGCTACAGCAACGAGGTTGCGGGATCTCGGAGTGGCCCTTATCCTGCTATACCTCGAATCAGAACGCACCAGATTCGCGATTTGGATGTGACACAAAATGCCAGAGACGGGATGCAGTGGGAAGTCAAAATGATCTTATCACTGGGGAAAGGAAGGATTGAATTGAAAATGGCAAGGCACATAGAATTTCAGCGGGGGATCACCTAATCACCGCCCCAGTATTGTAAATCACCGTTTCGTCCAACACCCTGTGTTCCCACTCCTTCGGCAGATCCAAGCAAACCTCGCACGCACCATACGCCGGAGCCCGATAGATCCCGATCCGTTCATCCTCTCGTCCATCCCTGAAAACGCACTGGTAGTAGAGTTAACTGCAATCAAGGACAGAAACCTTAAGTCCAGAGCAATACTTGAACGTCAGCCATGCCACGCTGAGCAAGCCGTGCGCTGAAAGCGGGCGGATTACACAGTCGCCGTCGATGGCTTTGTTAGAAACTCTCCAATCTTCTTGAACAATTCATAGAACATGTCCATCTGATCTTCGAGCAGGTGCGGCTCTCACTCTCGATCAATCTTGAGGTGATTGGGCTTCTTTATGAGATATCCAGGGTTGCCATCTCCGTGGTGTAGAGTGTTGCGAATCTCTCTGTAAACGGACAGACCTTGCTTCTCGTGATCCGAAAGTGGACAGCCCTTCTTCTCCAGGTGTTCAAGTATCCCTGTCCCGCCTGACTGAATGTTCAGTTTGTGGGCCAGAGTTTCAAGACAAGCATCCATTCTGGTGAAGAAGGCCCAGCCCAACTCGACTCGCATGGACAAAGCTTGGATAGGCCTTTTGAACATGGTCGATCCAATCCGAATGGATCGCCCGTTTGCGAAGAGTTCCTCTTTCGGTATGCAGGCGGAACAGTAGCGATATGCTGCGTAGATATGGTCAAGATCGTTTTGGAATGTGTCTTTCTTCATAGTTTCTAATGGGCTCCGGTAAATCGACCGAATATTTTTTGCAGAACATTTCAAAAGATTCACGAAGGGAGATACGATTCACTTCATCAAGCTTGCGGTACATAGATGCTCTCTGCTCAGGTTTAAGTTCTGGTTCAGTCGAGGTTTTTATACATTTCTGCAGATATTTTTTCAAAGAATTCCATTCGTCTTTTTGTAGTATAAATTCAAAAGTATCACGCCTTCGAAAATCTAATACCAAAGTTTCCAATCCTGCGAACACCTTTAGGAAAGAAGTTTTTACCGTGCGGGCTTGCGGTGGCAATACGGAATATAGAGAATTACGAAGTGCAAACTTGTTTCCAAATTTTAAAAACTCTGAGTAACACACCTGCATAAAGCTCTCAAAGTCCTTAATATCGATTACACCGTTATCTATATCTTGGTCATCATCGGGTCGAGGAAACGCATAATTCCCACGGTAGAACGTTGCAAACGATTTCTTGTCGCTGGCAGTCCATCCCAAACATGCAGTACGCTGTCTCGCTGCAAATGATTCAATTAAGAGGAAATCGTCAATATCTGGTAATATATTTGTTTTTAGTGTTTTTACATCATCAGCTGACTGTAACTGTAGCTCTTACAAGGTGGTTTTCCTCGCGTTTCGGATCATTTCTCAAATTGTTCTTCAAAGTGTTCCTCTTATCAGTATTGTTTATTGATATTCCTTTACGGCCCAACGATTGCATAACCTGCGCGGCAGCCTACGATTGCCAAAGCCGCCGGCTTTAATCCGCGGCAGGTTGATGCAAGTGTTCGTCCTTTGAGTCTGCCGGTAGAGGCTCGGCATGAATTCGAAATCCTAGAGCACCTATTACTTTGAGGATCGTGTCAAAGGTCGGGGTCCGTTCTCCGGAAAGGGCCTTGTACAGGCTTTCGCGAGACAGGCCGGCATCACGTGCCACCTGGGACATGCCTTTGGCGCGGGCGATATCCCCCAGAGCCTTCGCAATGAAAGCGGCATCACCCTTGGCCTCCTCAAAACAAGCTTCGAGATATGCAGTCATTTCCTCCTGTGTTCGAAGGTGCTCGGCAACATCGTAGCGAGTGGTCTTTGTTTTGGACATGATAGCTCCTATAGATTTCGGGCGAGGCGTAAAGCGGTCTTGATATCACCCGCCTGGGTACTCTTGTCACCGCCGGCAAGCAGAATGGACAATCCCTGCCCTCGCCGTGTGTAATACACCCGGTAACCGGGTCCGTAATCGATCCGCATTTCTGAGACTCCCTCACCAACCGGTTTGACATCTCCAGGATTTCCCATGGCCAGGCGCTCGATTCGCACCTGAATGCGAGCCCGGCCCCGGAGGTCACGCAAGCCATCAAGCCACTTGGCAAAGGTTTCTGTCTTGCGGATTTCGATCATAGGCGATTGTAGCCTGCTGGCTACGCCAGGTCAAGGCATTAGATCGGATGCCGAACGGGCTCTTCAGCGGGCGCGGTCTTTTTGCGTTCCGCTGAAAGAGCAATGTTATTGTGGCCTTTGGCTCATGATGCTTGCATTTCTGCCCAAAGCTCTCGGACATCTTTCGTCTTGAGCGACTTTGACTGAAACAATCTTTCTGCGTGGGCAGCCTCTTGTTCGCCAAAATAATAAAATTCAATTTCGGAGATATGGTCGTTGTCAAGTATCTGAGTAAAAAGGTGTCCATCGTTGTTTGGGGACAATCCAACAATCTCCAAGGAACCTGTTATTTCGATAGCATAGGAATTTGCATTTTTTCTTGAGTAAGATCAAATAATTTGTGGTAGAGGGAGATGAACCGAGACTCAGGGAGAAGTGATGTCCGATGCAAG
>CAYPSZ010000469.1:0-5937 GCA_964413125.1 uncultured Desulfobacterales bacterium | reverse complement strand
ACGTCGGCCAAGCCGTCCCCATAGGTGAAACAAAAGGAATCTTCGCCGCGGACATGCCCGGCCACGCGCTTCAGACGCCCGCCCGTTAACGTGTCATCGATGAATTCAACCGCCGGGATTACCAGACCTTCCATGGCGCATTGCCACTGTTCCACATCGATTCTAGCATTTGCTGTTCTCGATAAGTATCCATGCACTGCCAAAATCCTTTGTGCGAGTAGGCGGCCAATTGGCGATTCGACGCAAGAGTCTCAAGCGGCTCCCGCTCTAAAATAGTCGAATCATCGGTCAACACCTCACGAATCGAAGGCTCCATTACGAAAAATCCTCCATTGATCGTAGCAGGAACATTTTCGGGTTTCTCTTGGAATCCAACAACCAGATCATTGTCCATTCCCAACTCCCCAAAGCGAGCGGCGGGTTGGACGGAGGTCAAGGTCGCCGTGACCTCACACTCGCGATGCTTTTCGACCAGTTTGTCGAGATCCACATTGGAAACGCCGTCACCGTAGGTGAGTAGAAATGTCTCATCACCAACAAACTTCATCGCGCGAAGAAGACGACCACCGGTCATGGTTTCCTGCCCGGTGTCAAGGAGGGTCACCACCCAATCGTCTTCATCGTGACTGTTGTGATAGCGGAGCTGGGGATTCGAGCCGAGTTTCAGCGTCACATCACTGGTATTCCAGTGGTAGTTGCGAAAGTAATCTTTAATAGATTCGCCTTTGTAACCGAGGCAAAGAATGAATTCTTTGTGCCCAAAATGGGCATAGTATTTCATAATGTGCCAGAGAATGGGGTGTCCGCCAACGGGCACCATCGGCTTGGGCCGATACTCGGTTTCTTCTCGAAGGCGAGTTCCTAGGCCACCGCAGAGTATGATGACTTTCATGATTTTCACGACAGGATGTCCCGGCACGGCCAGAAACACTAGTATTAAAGTTGATTAATCACTAAGCGGTCATTGGCATCCCAATTCCCGGGAATCTCAAGGAGAGCACCGGATTGATGTGCTTCCGGAGAGGTTGCGAGGAGTTCGAAACGGGCGCCCGCCTGCCAACTGCCTAAAATTTTCGATTCGGGGCGACCGTCGCACTCATTAAACCACAGAGATACAGTGTAGGTGCCTGGTGCCAAATTCATAGGGCCAAGGTCGATAGTGACCTCCAGTAAGTGGCCGGGATCATAAAATACCGGTGATCGAGTCGATATAATGGCAGTTTCTTCAAGATTCCGAATAATAAGCAAAACCCGCACGTCCGTCGGCTGCTTTGTAAAGGTGACATGAAGATTAGCCACCCACCGGTCCCCCTGCCTAATTGATGGGATCTCTTCTTCGTTATCGTTGATTTTGAATGAAGTTACCGCAAACTCTGAATGCCCCGTTATGGAAGTCGATTTCGTCTCTTTCGAACTCTCTTTGTAGTAACATGCAATAGCCCGGCCGACTTCGATTGGAGGCTGAACCATTGTTCCGTTTTTCAAAACGAGCCCCATCGTCGCGGCACTCGCGATCTGAGGCATACTGTGAGAGACAAGAATGACGGCTGTCCGCGACAACATCTCCCCAATGGCGTTAAGGCATTTGACCTTGAACTCTAGATCCCCCACGGCGAGAACCTCATCGACAATCAGAATATCAGGTCGTACGAGAACGGCCGCAACAGCAAATCCGAGTCTCACGTGCATCCCTGAGCTGTATGTTCGCACCGGAGCGTCGATCGCGTCTGCGATATCAGCGAAGTCAACAATCTCGTCAAGTCGAGTCTTGATTTCATTTTTTGGCAGGCCAAGAATAGAGCCGTTCACATAAATGTTTTCGCGACCGGTAAGGACCGGATTAAATCCAGCACCGAGAGCGATCAGTGCACCGATGCGGCCCCGCATGACGATGCGACCGGTATCGGGCTTGATCAGGCCGTTAAGCATCTTCAAGAGGGTGGTTTTGCCGGCTCCATTACTACCAATCAGACCGAGGCACTCCCCACGCTTGACTTCGAATGAGATATTGCTATTAGCCCAAAATTCGCCCGGACGAAGTGGGGGGAGCAGCGGTAATTGTTCCCCGCTCTCATCGAGTGATAAGCAGGGTGGGCCGGGCCTACTGGGTTTAAAAATTTCTGCGGCAGTGTCCTGAAGGCCATACCATAGGGACTTTTTAAGGTCGCGGCAAAACTTTTTGGATACGTTGTCTACCCGGATTAAGACCTCTTCGGAGTTACTTATGGGGCGAGACATCGTATCAAATTTGCCGTATGGGGGGAAGGTTTAGACTATCGGGCCACGGACGCAAGCGTCAGTCGGTCCCTCACATGCCCATCCGTTCCACCAAATGCGGCAGAGCGATGCGAAGGATTAGCAGGGCGAAGAAAGTGACGAGGAGGGCGGCGGCGAACCAGGCCAGGGCTGCAGGCAGGAAGGTGAGGTCCCCGGAAGTTAGGGTCTCGCGGCAGAGAGTGACGGCGGGAGTAAGCGGGTTGTATCGCATTACGGTCGCGAAAAGACCCTCTCCTTCGGGGACTGGATACACAACAGGAACAGTGAACATCAAAAGACCAACGAAGGTAGATACGGCATTGCCGACGTCACCGTAAAAGCCGCCGATCGGGATAAGCGACAATCCTGCAGCGAGGCCCATGGTCAGCAGCATGATCACTGCCAGCGGGAAAAGAAGAGCAGTGAAGGGAGGTATGTATTTAAAATAGAGGAACAAGGGAATGAGGAGAAAAAGACGGATCAACAAATCAAACACTGAGCCGTAAAATCCACTTAAAACAAAAGCTTCGGGCGCGACCCTGAGCTTCATAAAGACTGGCGCACCTTCCTTAAACGAGGCAAGAGGACTCATAAGAGATCCTGCAAAGGATGACCACACTGTAGTGCCAATGAGGACAAAAAGCGGATACGGGATGTCGGTCTCGACCTGCACGATGCGTTGGGCATTGAGGAAAACCCAGACGAGCATGGTGGTAAGAGGCGGGGCGATGAGCCAAAGGTAGCCGAGGTAACTCTCCCGGTACTTGGCCTTAAGATCCCGCCGAAAAAGGATCCAAGTTAATTCACGAGCGTCCCAGATCCCGAGAATCATATCGCACGCCATTTTGACAGGTTGGCGGAGTGGTGAGTCAGGGGTGTAGATTGTTATTTTCGTAGCTGTGCTCAAAGTATATGAAGATGAGTGTAGGTGTTGGTTGCATAAGCCGAAGTGCACGAGATTTTATTTGAATCTTCCGTGATCACTTCTAGATCTGGAACACGTTCACCCGGGCGTTTTTCACATTGTCGCGATGCCCAGCTGCGCAGAATATTTTTGGCTCCTCGTCGCAATGAGTGGGTATGATGTGCCAAATTGCTGGGAAGCGGTGGGTTTCCAAGCCCCACCCTGTCTGCGGAAAGGGAGTGAAATCCCTCTTTTTTCAGTTACGAGAGGAAAAACCCACAGTTGCAGCCAAGACTTAGAATGGAGGGGTCGGACCCCCCCACGAAGCCTGACTTCCTGCAAAAGGATGTCCAACCGCTCAGTTGGGAAATTGTAATTCTGGCACCCATGCGGATCTCCACTGCCCTGATTTTTCCAGTGCCGCTCGTTGCGATTTTTCCATGGAGACCAAGGAAGAACAAACCTTGGCAGAGAGGTATTCAACAGGCGCAATCCCGCGAGGGAAAATTCAACGGGTTGCCGTGTATTTGCCATGATATTTCATGAAGGTTGTGTTTACGAATTCCAGGGCTTCGCGTGGCGGTAGGTTCAAGGCTGTGTCCATATCCCAGTTCCATGGAAATTTTCCCTGCCTGTCGGGTTTGCACTTATAGTCGCGTTCGTAAGCCTCCTCGGCAGTGAGTTCCGTTCCCCTGAAAACCTCGCGCGCCACAAGAAAGGCATTTCCAT
This sequence comes from uncultured Desulfobacterales bacterium, assembly GCA_964413125.1. GTDB lineage: Bacteria > Desulfobacterota > DSM-4660 > Desulfatiglandales > HGW-15 > JAIPEI01. The sequence goes on along the minus strand of CAYPSZ010000469.1, from coordinate 2,048 downwards.
ACAATAAGTTTGCCGTCGCGTAATTATTTTTGACGGCAAGATCTGCGAGTTGAGAAATACTCTGACCATAAAAATGATCTTCATTCCATCGATAATCCTTGTCCCAGTGTACTGTAAATTTAATGGGGGGAGGAATTTTCTCGTTGATCTCGGCACAGATCAGTTTGGGTCGGAACTGATCCAGAATTTACTCAAGGACAAAATAATCATAACCATCAATGTCCAAACTTAAAAAGTCAAAATCCATCGGGATGTCATTGGAGAGCAACAAGCGGCAGACGTTGATTGGTGTCACCCTGTACCTGACCAGATTGACATTTGTAAAACCAACGTAATTTGATGCCAGTTTCCTGAAGACAGGCGGATGGCACTCTACGGCCACCCCCGGCCAGCCCTTTTGTATCAAAGCAAAAGTGTTCGAAATCGTTACGCCGTCACTGGCCCCGATATCAACACACGTGCCCTTTGTAATATTCAGCGAAAGAAGAAGTTGGGCGATGAGTTTCTCCTCTTCACCTGGCGGACGTTTCGGAAATATTGGGGTTCCCGAATCTTCCAGATTGTGGCCTCCGTGTGCAGAAAACGCATTTTTAAGTAAAAGCCGTAGTTGTTTCAGAATGGAGTGGGACAGGGTTGTTGGGGTGCCATAAGAGTTGGGGAAAGAAACAGCGGGGCACGTCCTCGCTAAATAATGTCGACACAGGTCCGCTGGGTTTTATTGAACATGATGATTCCGACAATTACAACTGCGATGCTGACGAAGAAGCTGACCAAGATCTGCCAGAGGTAGACTGTGCCGTGGCTCATGAAAGCGAAGCGGAAGGCTTCGATGATAAAGACCATGGGATTGAGCGCGTACAGCCAGCGCCAATCTTCTGGAACCATGCTCAGGGGATAGACCACGCAACTGGCATACATCCACAGCTGCATAAAAAACCCGAGCATGACCTGGAGGTCGCGGAAGCGGGTTGTCACGGCAGAGACCATGCACCCGACGCCGAGACCGAGCGCGGCCATTTGGAGGAGCAGGACGGGCAGCACGATGATGCGCCAGCCAATGGCAATGTCCGCCCCTTGCACAAAGAAGTAGAAATAGAAGATGAGGAACAGGGCCATCTGCATGCCGAAACCGATCAAGTTGACAATCAGTTGCGAGATCGGCACGATAAGACGCGGGAAATAGACCTTGTCGAAAAGCGAGGCATTGGAGCTGAACGTTGATGCCGTGTTGGTCACGCAGCTGTTGAAATACCCCCAACAGACGGTGCCGGCCAAAAAGAACAGGATCGGAGGGATTTCCCCGGTCGAGATCTTGGCGATCTTGTTGAAGACCAGCGTGAACATCAGGCTGGTAAAGAGGGGTTGTACAACATACCAAGCCGATCCAAGGACGGTTTGCTTGTAGCGCGAGACAAAATCGCGGTGGACCAACCGCATGATCAACTCGCGGTATTCCCAAATCTCGTGGAAAGGGATGTGCAGCAGTTTGTGCTCGGAGGTAATGATCGTCGTCCATTCGCGGCTCGGGGCAGACGTGGTGTTCATGGCGTGCGACAGGTGTCGGGCGAGGAATAATTCGGCGGACAGCCGGCATTTGGCAGTAGCCGCTGGACAAGGAGACCGCAGTTCAAAGCCGCAGGAACGCGGTGAAGTTACTTGCTGCGGTGCTTGGCTGGCCTGGCAGGAAGGCGCTTCACCCCTTTGGCTGACGTAATAAATGCCACGGCCTCATCGAGCCAAGCGAGGCGCTTGCCAAGGTTTTCCGTGCGAATCGAAAGGTCCATATCAAGAGTCCAAATATTTCCCAGAGCCAGCCATACGCACCAGACGTGAAATTTGACCCAAATTGTGCAAGCTCACCATGGGTTGGTTCGGGTCACAGGAAGATCGGAATGATGTGCCCGCTTGGCAAAAACTACGTGAATCAGCGGCGGAGCATCACATGGGCAGCCTCGCGCAGGGGAAGAATGCGGGTGCCCCGAAAGGGATCAAGAATGAGCAGATCGTCGTCGCCGGTGACAAGAACTTGAGCCCGGCATTCGAGGGCG
>CAYPSZ010000468.1:0-2700 GCA_964413125.1 uncultured Desulfobacterales bacterium | reverse complement strand
TCCCATGTCCTGTGAATGTCTCAAAGGGGCCGTCATGGATTTCCTGGGAGAGTGCCACAGCAGACTCCACTATCACATCGGCCCCTGCCAGGAGCCCGGCGATTCTCCTGCACCTGCCCGAAACCGGAATGGAGTCTCCCACAGCCATGCCCACCTCACCGCCTCCCACGAGCTGAGGGACCGTCACCAAGACCGGCAGGTCATTGGCAGCACCGGCTCCCAACATGGTCATTGGATCAGCTCCCCAACCCGCCACCTGCTCAAAAGGGAGCCCCCGCTTTGCCGCAAGGGAAAGAACGTCCCTTGCATATCGTTCGATGCGAAGTCCGGTGGGGTAGGCCATGTTACCCGCGGCCTTTATGATGGTGGGACCCTCTGCACCGCGCATACGACGATAGAGATCAAGGTCGAACGGGATCTCATTTGCCATGGCCTCCACTTCCTCATCGGAGAGCAGACTCACCTCAAAGACCCCGTCAAGGGGAAGCTTTTCCCTTGGAATCCCAAAGGCACTGCCGTTGACGCGCTTCACCCTTTCAAGGGCGCCGCCCATTTCGTGGTTCACAACAGCGGAACTGGTGGAGACACCGTCAATCACCCCTTTGTGCATGAGTTCCGCCAGTAGGGTGGTCACCCCCTCGTGGATGTTGGGCCCGCTTCCCACCACCGCCACCACTGAGCCTCCACCCTCCTTTGCGCGCACAATGGAACTTGCCGCCTTCTCGATTCTCCCCCGGGTTTTCGCATCAAAGGTATCTTCGATCCCTTGAATTACCTTGCGATCTACGTCCATGGACAAAGATCTCCTTATGGCTTTAAGCCGCCGGCCTTGAGCTTTTGAACGGGAAAAGCTGAAAAAAAGGCTTTCGGGCACTGGGTAGTTTCCAATCAGGAATGGAAACCATCTAATATGATCAATGGGCCAGCAGTTCCGCCACCACCTGCGCATGGCGCCCGGCTGCGCTACGGCCGCTCATTGCCGCCCGGCAGGCCCTCTCCCCCCAATCCTTTCTCTCCACCGGCGACTTCAGGAGACGAATCATCTCAGCGGCCAGCATGCGGGCGCCAGTCACAGTACCGTCCGCCCCGTGCTCTTCCAAAATGGCTCTTGCGTCCTCAAAATCCTCCATGGAGGGGCCATAGAACACAGGCTTTCCCCATACCGCCGGCTCCATGGGGTTCTGCCCGCCCAGGGGGACAAAGCTTGCCCCGCAGAAAACAAGAGTGGCAATGCTGTAAAAACTAAAGAGTTCTCCGAATGTGTCCAAAATCACTACGGAAGCGCTTCTTCGTTCACCGCCGTTCCGAAGATCGCTCCTCAGTCGGCATCCAAAGCCTCTTTCTCTAACCAGCCGGACGATCTCCGGGGCGCGCTCTATATGCCGGGGGGCGATCACCAGAAGCGTATGGGGGAATGCCTTCCGGATTTGAGCGTACGCATCCAGGAGTAGTCTCTCCTCACCGGTACGGGTACTTCCGGCCACAAGGACCGGCACGTCGCCCCCGATATTGAGTGTCCGGCGGACAACTCCTTCCACCTTACGGTCCACCTGCTCGCCAAGGAAGTCGTACTTGGCGTTTCCATTCACCCGAATGCGGCGTGAGTCCGCTCCAAGGGCCTGAATCCTCCGGGCGTCTTGTTCACCGATCATGCTGAAGGCATCTATCCTGGAAAGTACGTCTTTGAAGAAAAAGCGGAAACTGCGATAGCCTTCAAATGAACGGGGGGAGATTCGACCGTTCACCAGGGCTGTTGGAATTCCAAGGGTCCTGGCCTCGTTGATCCATGCGGGCCACAGCTCGGTCTCCAGGAATACCAGTACCCGCGGGCGTACACGCTGAAGCGCCCTGCGCACGGAAAACCACAGGTCCACAGGTGCATAGGTCAAGGGAAAATCCCGGCCGAAGGTCTCACGGGCCAATTCGAAACCGTGATCAGTGGTGGTTGAAACCAGGATGGAGCACCCCGGGATTTGCTCGTTAAGTGCCCGCACCAGCGAGTAAGCCACACGGACCTCGCCGAGGGAAACAGCGTGGATCCACACACGGGGAGATCCCTTTAGTTGCATCTCCACGGCCCGGGAAATGAACCCGAGCCTTTGCTGTAAACCTCTACGGTGGCGCCCGCTGATCCGGGTATAGACCCAGAAGGCCGGGAACCCGGCTGAAGCCAGTGTCCAGGTTGCGGCCTTGTATGTTGCGTCGAGAAGTCTCATTGAAATGGATTAGACCCTTTGGACTTGTACACGGAATTCCGGTCTGTGTCAAAAAAACAAGGCAAACGCCTCTTGATCACCTCCAAGTGTTCGCTGTAAAGTAAACTTGAGCCTTAACGTCCGAACCTACATCAGGAGGAGCAGGAATGAAAATGATCCAAACTGCCATCATCAGCGTCACAGACAAATCGGGAATAACGGATTTCGCCTTGGCCCTGGGAGAATTCGGGGTCCGGATACTATCCACCGGGGGGACGGCCCGCACCCTGCGCGATGCAGGTCTTGTCGTCAAAGATATCTCCGAGCACACAGGGTTTCCGGAGATGCTGGACGGCCGGGTGAAGACCCTTCATCCCAAGGTCCACGGAGGACTTCTCGGCATACGGGACAATCCCGAGCACGTACGCATGATGGAGGCCCACGGCATTCATCCCATCGACTTGGTGGTGGTGAACCTCTACCAGTTCGAGAAGACAGTGGCCCG
>CAYPSZ010000467.1:0-2868 GCA_964413125.1 uncultured Desulfobacterales bacterium | reverse complement strand
AAGACCTGCATTCGTGGCAGTCATGAGTTGCATTCTATCCGATGTCACAAAGGCTTTTTGGGCACTAAATGGAAACTACCTGAGATTCGAAGCCTTCTTCATAATCTCACGACCTATTATCATCTTTTGTATCTGATTGGAGCCCTCGAAGATCTGGGTAAGCTTTGCGTCCCTGAACATCCTCTCAACCGGGTAATCCCTGATGTAGCCGTAGCCGCCCAGGACCTGAACCATGTCCTCGGTTATCTTCATGGCCGCGTCACTGCAGAAGTACTTGGCCATGGATGCAAGGTGCGTGTTTCTGTGACCGCGGTCGAAGTTGAGAGCGGCCTTTTCCATGAGACCTCTGCCCGCTTCAACCAGTGTCAGTGATTCGGCGAGGATGAACTGAATGGCCTGGTGCTGTATAAGGGGTTGCCCGAAGGTGTATCTATTGGCGGCATACTCCGTTGCATAGTCAAGGGCACCCCGGGCCAGGCCCAGCGCAAGGGCCGCAACAGTAGGCCGGGACATGTCGAAGTCAGCCATGGCGATCATGAACCCGTCCCCGGGCCTGCCTACGAGATTTGCTTCAGGGACCTCAACGTCCTCCAGAATCACCTCTGCCGTATTGCTCCCCCTGAACCCGCATTTATCCTCGAACTTGCCGATCATAACACCGGGCTGATTCCTCTCCACGACAAAGAAAGAGAGTTCTTTTTGGCCGGTCTTTGCCAGCACGGAGTAAAGGCCCGCCACACCACCGTTGGTGGCAAAGGTCTTACGACCGTTGAGCACATAGGTTTGCCCCTTTTTTTCCGCTTTGGTGGAAATGGCCGACACATCAGAACCCGCTCCTGGTTCTGTAACGAGATAGCCCATCAACTGTCGTTGTGTGGAGATCACAGGAAAGTATTTCTCTTTCTGCTCCTCACTGCCTGCATGTATGAGGGGGAAACTCCCCACTGCTTGGATGATGAGGTTGAGGGCGGATGAAGCGCAGACCTTTGCTATCTCCTCCACGCTCAGGCAGAGTGTATAACAAGGATTTATGGGCCAGCCCCCGTAATCTTCCGGGAGCATGATCTGGAGCAGGCCGAGGTCCCAGAACAAAGACGCCACATTCCAGTTGAACTCTCCTTTGCGGTCAATCTCAGCCGCAAGGGGTGCGACCTTTTCCTCAGCCATCCTTTTTACGTTTGCAATCAGTATGTTCTGTTCTTGTGTGAGATCACTCATCTGCCGGAGCACCGTTTGATTTCTATAAATTGAACCTGCTCCTTGTAGGCCTCGCATGTGAATATGCTTGGGTATGGGTATCGCTTGAGACACAAATGATTTCCTATTGGAAATCAATATGTTCTTTTATGATACGAATACGGTTTCCGGCATTCAAGCTTTTTGTTGCCAGGAATGAAAAGCTTGACAGATATCCCAGTAACAGCGCATGCTTACCGTCTGCAAAAAAAGGCTGCGGAATCTCTATGTTCCGGGTTTTGAGGAAGGGCGCGCATGGAAACAATGGACGATATTCGTAAGAGCTACCAGTTTGGAGGGGCGGACGAGAAGAATCTCCCCAGACTGGCCGAGATCCTTATACCTCTATCGGACGAGTTGGCCCGGGACTTCTACGAATACCTGATGGCGGACCCCCGAACCGCATCCTATTTCCCCAATGCCGGCGCCGTGAAACGCCGTCATGAAACCACCAAGGAATGGTTACGTCTCATACTGACAGGCCCCTATGACCGACGCCTCCTCATGCGCCTGGCCAGGATCGGTACCGTTCACGTTAAGATCGGATTGTCAGGGCATCATGTGAACGCCGCCATGAACTACATCAGGAGCTACTGTGTGCGCCAGGTGATGGCGGCGGTCTCTGAACGATCAGTGCGCGAGGATCTTCTGGAGACCTTGAACAAAATCCTTGACATCAGCCTGGACATAATGACCGGCTCTTACAGGGAGGCGGAGCTCAAGAAGGTCTTTTTGTCCTATCGGGTGGAGTCCGAACTGATCCAATGGTCTGAGAGGTTTGTGCAGGGACTCAACCTGGTGCTCACCGTCGGGCTGGTTGTTATGGCACTGGGCCTGGCAGCCCTTTTTGCCTCGGACGTGGTTTACGCGTTCACCGGGGACCTGGAAAGAGGCGTGATCAAGGCCCTGGGTTCACTTTTGATCCTCTGGATGCTCATCGAGCTTCTTCACACTGAGGTAAAGCACCTGCGGGGCGGCAAGTTCCGTGTGGTTGTTTTCGTGGAACTGGCCCTGGCGGCCTTCATCCGTAAGATCTTTGTGGCGAGCTTTGACAAGCAGGATCCAATCACCTTCGGGCTCCTGCTGGGGGCCCTCTTGATCCTGGGCTTGGTGTTCTTTCTGGTGGGGCGTACCGAAGGCAGGTCGTGAATGCCCGCCCAGTTCAATTAGCTGCGGCAAAATCAGTTCTTCGCTAAGGCATGTGGTGTTATGAATCCCGGGAAAAAATGAATTACGTGTTTCCGGCATGGAGTTAATAACCTTGTTGAACATTAATCCTTATGCCGTTTCTCTTATGTGCGCCGCCCTTGTGGGGACCGCTGTGGGTCTGTTTGTATGGCGAGGGCGAAGAGCGGCACAGGTTCCCGCCTTTCCCCTGCTCATGTTTGCCCTGAGTTGGTGGTCTCTCACCTACGGCATGGAGGTTGCGAGTACGGAGCTGGAACAAATGAAGTTTTGGCTTCGTCTACAGTATTTTGGCATCGCATCGGCACCGGCCCTTTGGTTGGCTTTTTCGGTTCAGTATGCAGGGGGGCATCATCGGCTTCGAGCGCCTGCATTGGGTTTATTGTTCGTTGTGCCCGCGTTTTCAGTATCACTGGTGTGGACCAATGACCTCCACGGCTTTTTCTA
>CAYPSZ010000466.1:0-28068 GCA_964413125.1 uncultured Desulfobacterales bacterium | reverse complement strand
AAAGGCCATCCTGGATAATGTAAAACCCGACAAAGGATTGTTCGGTAAAACTGCGGAACTTTTCCTCAGATTCCCGAAGTACGATCTCCGCCAGCTTACGGTCGGTTATGTCATGAAAGATGGAAAGCAAGGCCGGTGATCCATTGTGGAAGATACGGGTGGCGTTGGCGAGCACAACGGCTTTTTTCTTCTTCTGTCTTAGGATGGGAAGTTCAATAGGATCTAATGACTCCCCGGTCTGAATGATCCGGTGGCGCCGCCAAAATGCCTGTTCAGCAAAATCCGGATGAACCCAGTCTTGGGGACTGCTTCCGACAAGCTCGTCTTGGTGCCTGGTCCCGAAGAGTTTTGCCGCAGCAGGATTTGCAAAAACGATTTTTTCCTCCTGGGTCACCAGGAAGGGTAAGGGTGAGAAATCTATCAGTTTGCGGTATAGCTCTTGACTCTCTCTCAGACCCGTGTGCGTCCTCGTAAGTTCAGTCTTGGCTCTCTCCAATTCCCGAACCCGCTGCTCCAATTCCTCATACGTAGGCTTGCCGCTCATGATCACAACCCCTTATTCGCATTCCCATAGAGTCAGTACTACCAACAGAATAATCGATAACGGTCAAACACCCTATTTACGCCTTACTATCATGCACTCTCAACATCCCACTTCAGTTTACTCCTCAATATCCCCGACGGCTCAAAGCTCCAAAAAACAAAACCCCACCTCTCTTTACGAGAAATGGAGTCTCAGACGGCTCGGGCCATAGCACCCTCGATTGGGTCAGAATGTGTTTTCTTTGGTTGCTAAGGAAACATGCGGAATGTTCTGCCAGTCTTTATAAATGAAACGAGAAAGTCAGGTCAGCAAAGAAGACCGACTCCGTTGAGCAGCTACTCCAAGATAAGAGACTATACGATTTTCTCATACAAGTCGACAGTGATTTTACATCCGAAGTGTAATTCGGGGGCTGTGATCACTGCGGGTCGGTTTTGCATGGTGGAGTTTTCAATCCCAAGCACGGGGAATTGGTCCGCCATGGGAGAAACGGCATAGGTTGTGCTGTTCTCAGGTTGTCGGTACGCTTTTTAGGGCGCGAGGTTTATCTGGGATGGTTTTTTAAATCGAAAGATATAAAGGGCGTCCCCAAGTCCCAAGTCCCTTTGATCGAAACAATGTTTTGTTTATTGACAATAGCAAGAAACAATGTTTTTATTCCAGGCGGATGGTCTTCTAAGGGGAGGCTTCAGATGGAACTGAGCTCTGATTTGGTCGGGACGGCCCTTAAACCATACAGCACCGAGATCTCCTGGCGGCACATGATGAACTATGCCGCGGCCGTTCAAGATGACAACCCGGTCTATTTCGACGACCGGCAAGAACAAGGTGTTATCGCGCACCCCATGTTTCCTGTGGCTGTTACATGGCCCCTGCTACAAAACCTGGCCGCAAACCTCGAAACGGCATCCTTCCCTTCCCGTGTCCTTGCTTCCCAGGTGCATTATTCCGAGTGCCTGTATTCTTTTCAGCCCATTAGACCCGGACACCGCATCATCATCAATGGAATCGTTGCGGCCGTCCTCCCTCACAGATCCGGCACACACATGGTCATCAGGCTGGACGCAATGGATGAAACGGGTAAAGCCGTATTCACGGAATACACAGGAGCGCTCCTTCGCGGGGTGAACTGCAGCGACGGCGGGAGGTGCCTTGAAACCCTCCCTCTCACACCCGATCCTCCGTTTCGGAACGGGCTTCTCTGGGAAGAGCGAATCTTTATCCACCCCATGCAGACCTACGTGTACGACGGGTGCACCAGTATCTTTTTCCCCATACACACATCCACAAGATTTGCGCAAGACGTCGGTCTGCCGGGCATAATTCTCCAAGGCACGGCCACCTTGGCCTATGGAGTGCGCGAGCTGATAAATAAAGAGGCGGCAAGCCGGCCTTTACAACTCAAGAGGATCTCCTGCCGGTTCAGAAATATGGTCTTCCCCGGCACCCACATCCGTGTGCAACTGCTGGGCAGGGTTTCATCAGGCAGGGAAAAGGCCCTGCATTTTGTGGTTAAGAACGACAGGGATCAGGAGGCGATCAGCGAAGGATATGCATTGCTTGGAAACGGCCTTTCTTCTCCTGAAGAAACCTTTGGCGTAGATCTCTGAGCGGACAGCGAGGGCTATAAGCCGATGCTTTCGGTCAAAAACATCGAAATTGTGTACAACGATATCATCAAGGTTGTGAAAGGGATCTCCTTTTCCGTACCGGATAAATCCATTGTGGCGCTTCTGGGTTCCAACGGGGCCGGCAAAAGTACTGTACTCAAAGCCATTTCAGGCATCCTGGAACTGGAAGACGGGGAACTGGTGGACGGCGGCGTAGAGTTCTACGGAAGGCGGATCCACAGGCTCCCCCCGGAGCGGGTCGTGGCAATGGGAATCGTTCAGGTCCCGGAGGGGCGTGGTATTTTCCAGGATCTCACGGTGGCCGAGAACCTCAGGGTGGGCGCCCACATCCGATCAGACGCGGCCCGGGTCAAGACCGATCTGGAAAAAGTGCTGGACTATTTCAAGGTGCTGCGGAGCCGCCTCTCCCAGATGGCCGGCTATCTGAGCGGAGGTGAACAGCAGATGCTGGCTATCGGCAGGGCCTTGATGACGAGATGCAGGCTCCTTATGTCGGATGAACCCTCTCTCGGCCTGGCCCCCCGGGTGGCGGCCGAGATCTTCCGCATCCTCCGCAGGATCCCCGAGGAATCGGGAGCCGCTGTTCTCCTGGTGGAGCAAAACGCCCACATGGCCCTCAATATCTCCACATACGGCTATGTAATGGAAAACGGAAAAATCGTACTGGATGGTCCCAGCGAAAGGCTCATCACCAACGAAGACGTGAAGGAGTTTTACCTTGGGCTCACGGAAGTGGGGGCCAAGAAGAGCTATCGGAACGTGAAACACTATAGAAAGAGAAAGCGATGGCTCTCATGACCCCGGCCCCCAAACTGGAATTGAAGGCAGTCACCATGCAGTTCGGCGGTTTGAGCGCCATAAGCGAGCTCTCATTTCAAGTCAGGGAGGGAGAGATCTTCGCTCTCATCGGACCCAACGGGGCCGGCAAGAGCACGGTATTCAACTGCATCAACGGAATCTATAAGCCCACGAGGGGAAGTATCTTTTTCGAAAATGCGGAGATCACGGGCCTCAAACCCAATCGAATCGCCCGCAGAGGGATCGCCCGCACTTTTCAGAACATCGCCCTGTTTCGAAACATGTCGGTGCTGGACAACCTCCTCCTGGGAAGAAACCTCTATCTCAGGGCCGGTATTATAAGGGGAGGCTTCTTTTGGGGACCGGCGGTTCAGGAAGAATTGAGCAACCGGGAGAAGGTGGAACAGATAATCGATTTTCTGGAACTGGAGGGGGTGCGGCGCAAACAGGTCGGCTCCCTTCCCTTCGGCATACAGAGAAGAGTGGAGCTGGCTCGAGCCATTGCCATGGAACCCGGGCTTCTGCTCTTGGATGAGCCGGTCTCCGGCATGAACGTGGAAGAAACCGAAGACATGGCAAGATACATCCTGGACATCAAGGAGGAGTTCGGCACGACCATACTGCTGGTGGAGCACGATATGGGAGTGGTCATGGACATCTCCGACCGTATCCTGGTAATCAATTTCGGGCAAGAGATTACAGAAGGAAGACCGGAGGAAATCGCCAAAGACCCGCTGGTTATCAAGGCCTACCTGGGTGAGGGGGAAAATGAAGCCGGCTGATGCACACAAGAGCGCTCCAGGCACTCTTCCTAAACTCCTTGCACGGAACAGAACACGGTTCGGGGACACTGTGGCCCTGAGGGAGAAGGACCTCGGGATCTGGCAGGAGGTCTCTTGGCGGGCATATTACGACCATGTGAAACATTTCTGTCTGGGCCTTGTCTCCCTGGGCATCAAAAAGGGAGACAAGCTGGCGATTCTGGGGGACAACTGCCGGGAGTGGCTCTATGCGGATCTGGGAGCCCAGGCGGCCGGGGCCGTGGCGGTTGGGATTTACGCCACCAATTCCCCAAGGCAGGTGCAGTATGTCCTTAGCCATTCCGATTCGGTGATGGTGGTTGTAAAGGACCAGGAGCAGGCGGACAAGGTGTTCGACGTCCTCGATTCGCTCCCCCTTTTGAAATACATCATCGTCATAGATATGAAGGGGCTTCGCCATTACAAGGATCCCCGGATGATCTCCTTTAACCAGGTGGCATCCCTGGGGGTTGAACTTGAGGGAAAAGAGCCGGGGCGATTCGAGGAGCTGGTAACGAGGACCCGCGCCGAAGAAGTGGCCCTCATGGTCTATACGTCGGGCACGACCGGCCCGCCAAAGGGCGCCATGCTCACCCACAAGAACTTGATCGCCCTGGCCGAAAGGTTCTCCAGCGTCATCCCCATCAGACAGGACGACCAGGTGGTATCGTATCTTCCCCTCTGTCATATCGCCGAGCGGCTCATGTCCGTGGTGCTTGCCCTGTACGCCGGATATACCGTCAATTTTGCGGAAAGCATCGATACCATCCAGGAAAGCCTCTATGAGATAGCCCCGACCATCTTCGTGGGGGTCCCGAGGATCTGGGAGAAAATGCACTCGGCCATACAGATCCGCATGAAAGACGCCACCTGGTTCAAGCGATTCACCTATGCATCCTGGATGTCGGTGGGCCGCAACATGGTGGAGAAGACCCTGTTGCAGGGCAAGGATCCGTTATTGTGGCGCATACTTTACCGGCTGGGCTACCTGCTGGTCTATCGCCAAATCCTGGACAAACTGGGGTTGTTGAGAGTGCGCTTGGGGATAAGCGGGTCAGCCCCCATCTCCCCGGATATCCTGAAATTCTACCGCGCCCTGGGCCTCATGATCAGCGAAGTTTACGGACAAACCGAAGGTTCGGGGGTCTCCCATATTCACCAGGGCTGTGACCTGAAGATCGGCTCAGTCGGAAAACCGCTCCCCGGCATCGCCTTCCGGCTGGGTGAGGATGGGGAGATCCTCATCAAAGGTGATACCCTCTTCAAGGGTTATTACAAAGACCCCTCCGCCACTGAAGCGGTTTTCGAGGATGGTTGGATGCGGACCGGGGACGTGGGCATTGCCGACGAGGACGGCTATTTATTCATCACGGATCGCAAGAAGGACATCATCATAACTGCAGGAGGCAAGAACATCGCACCCTCTGAGATGGAAAACCGGCTCAAATGCAGCCCCTATGTCAACCAGGCGATTGTGGTGGGCGACAAGAGGCCCTACCTTTCAGCCATCATACAGATCGAATTGGACACGGTCAGCAAGTGGGCCCTCGAGCACAATATCGCCTATACCACGTTTAAGAGCCTTGCCGGAAACCCCGAAGTATATGACCTCATCAAAGGTGAAGTGGAAGACGCCAACAAAGAATTCGCAAGGGTTGAAGGCATAAAGAAGTTTATCCTCTTGGATAAGGAACTGGACCATGATGACGAAGAATTGACCGCCACCATGAAGGTCCGGCGCAAAAGCGTTGAGGCCAAGTTCAAGGATCTCATTGATTCCATGTATAGGAGGTGATGCCGGATTAAGAAAGATAAGTCTTGTTTGACGTGGGCCGACTGGAACAGATTTCATTCAAATGGGAGGAGGTATCATGAAAAAATGGTCGAAATGGAGTTGTATCATGCTTGCCGGAGTAATCTCCATCACGCTTTTGGGAATGAATGCTCAGGCAGAGACGGGGGTTACCGATGATACCATAAAAATCGGGGTGGTGAGCGATCTTACCGGACCCACGGCCATAGGGGGCGTGGGAATGGCGGACGCCATAGTCTCCTTTTTCAAGGACCTGAATGAAAAGGGCGGTATCCACGGAAGAAAGGTGGAGGTCCTGGTGGAGGATTGTGCTTACAGCCCTGCCAAAGCCGTTGCGGCGGCCAAGAAGCTCATATCCAAAGACGGGATCTTTGCGCTGGTTTCGCCATGGGGAACCGCACCCTCCACCGCCCTTTTCCCCACTGCCGAGAAACAGCAGATCCCAATAGCCCCGGCCTGTTCCCTCTCGGTGGTAATATATGACCCCCTCAAGGAGAACGTATTTGCAGTGGGCACCAACTATGTGGATCAGTCCCTCTTCGTGGTGGACTATATCATGGACGACTTGGGGGCGGAGAATCCCAAGATCGCCCTTTTTTGCCAGGACGATGACTGGGGAAGAGACCATCTAAAGGGTCTTGAAATGGCGCGGGAAAAGTACAACCTTCCGCCCATTGCGGTTCAGACCTATAAGTACGATGCAGTGGATTTCACCTCACAGGTGATCAATCTCAAGAACGCTGATCCCGATTTCGTGCTGCTCGCCTCCGGCATCAAGTCCGGGGCCATGTTTCTCAAGGAGGCACACAAGCTAAATTGGAAACCCACCTTCATCGGCTCAAACACCCTGGGTCTTATCCACACCCTGCAACTGGCGGGCGAATACGGAAAAGACCTGCTGGTTGTCAACATCTTTGCAATGCCGGGGGAAGACATACCCGGGATAAAGCGCCTGGTGGAGGCCTCAAAGGCCCATTTCGGCGACAAGTGGATGCCGGCCGAACTCAAGATCCATCCCTACTATGTGTACGGGTGGATCAACGCCATGGTCTTTGCGGAAGCGGCCGAACGGGCCGGAAGAGACCTTACACGCGAGGGTCTCATAAAGGCGCTGGAATCCTTTGACGCCTTTGACCCGGAGGGGCTTATGGGACCCATCACTTACAGCCCGACTTCACATGGTTCCCCCGGCTTCGCCAGGATGACTCGAGGGGACCTGGAAGAGCAACGCTTCGTACCCCTGACGGATTGGCGGGCGATCGAATATTGATGTCCTTACCGGAACCGGCGTTTTCTCACCGGTTCCGGTCTTGAAAAGGAAACCGGCAACGGATTACGTGTCCTAAGTGAGGAAAATCATGGGGAGCGGAGGGGGTCATATCTTTTTTCAGTTGCTCTTGAGCGGTCTCATTGTCGGGAGCATATATGGGTTGGTTGCTCTGGGCTTTGTCCTCATCTACAAGGCCACCAATGTCGTCAACTTCGCCCAGGGCGAGATCATGATGCTGGGGGCCTATTTCTGCTATTTCCTCATCTCGAGCTACCAGATCCATTTCATTCCCGCCTTTCTAATAACCCTTATGTTTTCATCAACCCTGGGCATTTTAATAGAGCTGGCCATCTTGAGGCCTCTTGTCGGGAAAAGCACTTTCTCGGTCATAATGGTCACAGTAGGCCTTTCCACGCTGCTCCGGAGCGTGGTGGGCCTGATCTGGGGGCACGACCACTACATCTTCCCCTCCCCTTTTTCACATGATGCGATTCATTTCTTCGGTCTGGTGGTACTCCCGGTGGAACTGGCCACCATGGGAGCGGCCCTGGTCCTGTTTGCCGGGTGCTTCTTTTTCTTTCGATTCAGCAAGCTGGGGATAGCCATGAGGGCGACCGCCTCCAACCAGAAATATGCCTTCTTAATGGGCATCAGCGTCCGTAAAATCTTTTCCCTTTCATGGGTGATGGCCTCGGTGGTGGCTTCCATCGGGGGGATCCTTTTTGCGAGTATTTCCATCCTGGACAGCAACATGAGTTTCATCGGGCTCAAGGTTTTCCCTGCCGTAGTCCTGGGAGGCATTGACAGCATCGCCGGGGCCGTTATAGGGGGTCTTGTCGTCGGCCTCACCGAAAGCATGGCAGGCGGCTACCTCTCCCAGGTTTTTGGCTCCGGGGTAAAAGAACTCTCAGCCTTTTTCGTCCTTCTCCTTGCGCTCATGATCAGGCCATACGGGCTCTTTGGTAAGAAAGAGATCATTCGCGTTTAAGAAATAGGGGTAGTCCTTTATGGCAAGCGGTCAATACAAAACAAACTATCGCGAAGACATGAAGATCTTCCAAACGCTCTTCGTGAAATTCTGGGTCTGGCTCCTCATGCTGTTTCTGGTGGTGTTTCCATTTGTTGCGGGACAATACTCTTTGTACATTGCCAATCTTTGCGGAATTGCCATCATAGGTGCGCTGGGACTCAACATCCTATCCGGGTATACGGGTCAGATATCCTTGGGGCATGCCGCCTTTATTGCCATCGGGGCCTATGCCTCCACAATCCTGTCGGTCGGGTGGGGTCTTCCATTTTGGGTATCATTCCCCATTGCCGGGTTGATCAGTGCCCTGAGCGGCCTGATCATTGCCATCCCTTGCCTGAGATTACGCGGTCTATACCTTGCCATCGCCACGTTTGCATTTTATTTTATCGTGGAATACGTGATCATTCACTGGAACAGCCTGACCAACGGAACCGGAGGAATGGCGGTCCCCGAACCTTCCCTTTTCGGGTTCGACTTGGACTCTGACTTGAAGATCTATTTTCTCATCCTCTTTTTGACCATATGCGCCGTCGCCTTTGCCCGGAACCTCATTCGAACCGAGGCCGGGCGTGCCTTTATCGCCATAAGGGATCATGACATAGCCGCAGAGGTTATAGGAATCGACATCACCAAATACAAGATCCTCTCCTTCATGGTGAGTTCTTTTTATGCCGGCATTGCAGGCAGCCTCTATGCGGTGACCCTCTCATTCATCGGCCCGGAACACTTCACCTTTCTCATGACCATTGAATACCTTGCAATTTGCCTGGTGGGAGGTGTGGGGACAATTGTCGGCATCATCTACGGGGCCATATTCATCACCCTGCTTCCCGAGGGTATCCGGCTGTTGAGAGATGTGCTGAGCCAGGATTACCCGTTCCTGGTCACCCGAATGGCCGATCTCCAGGCCAGTTTCTACGGCCTTACCATCATCCTCTTCTTGATTTTTGAGCCTACCGGCCTTTTCGGAGTATGGCTGAGGATCAAGAAATACTGGAAGGCCTGGCCCTATACCTATTGAGTTAAAGGCTTTTTCGCCCAGAGGTTACAAAGGGGAGTCCGTGAACGAATCAAAGGGGCATGCAAAGAGAAACGCCCTTCCCCGATTGCCGGACAAGCTGCGGGACCGACTGTATCCCGTGGTCCTGGAGCTCTTTTCCAGGAACGATTTTCACCAGGTCAATATGAGGGAAATCTGCCGGATTTCCGGTTTGAGCCTCAGCACGGTTTACAAATATTTTCCTTCGAAAGAGGCGCTTCTTTTCACCATATTGGATGAGAAAATAAGCGAAATAGCGTCTATTATGGACGTTCATCTAAGAGGGCTTGAGAGTACGAAAGAGATTTTCAGGAAGGTCTTTTGGGTGACCATGGAATACTATGACAGGAATCCGGGTGTGGCAATCACCGCATTCATCACGGTCCCCATGAGGACCTGGATGAGGGAGGCCTCTTACCGCCGCAACGACGCCCGCGAGATAATGAACAGGATCACCCTGCACGGTCACGAAAGAAAAGAGATAGACCCGCAGCTCAAGCCCGGTCAGATCATGGATCTGTATTTCATGTTCTGCCACCGCCAGATCCAGCTCTGGTATTACCATGGGATGAAGTGGACCCTGGTTGACTCGATCCCGAAATTCTTCAACCTCTTCTGGAAGTCCGTGGCGCCCCGGCGGCAATTCATCGATGCTTGAGTAGGAACCCTGTCCAACATAACCCGGTATCAAACGATAAGTGCCGTGGCTGCATCGAGCGCTGCTGGAAGTCTCGGCTTGCAGTCCGGCAAATCGGCTCAGCTCCGAGCGGCCTTTTTGGCCGCCCGTAGCATTTCCCAGGAAAAATCAGGGCCCCGGCAGGGGAAGAAGGTATTGTTGTGATAAAGGGGCTCGTTTTCCAAATCAAATGGGGAGGCGTCCCTGGCCACGGCCCAGAGCCGGGTGTTGGGAAGGGGGGAGAACTCAGCAGGATAAGGTCGGGCTCCTGCGGCACGGACATATTGAGCCTCCGAGACCAGGTCGGCCGGGTTCTGGTTGGGCAGCCCGTAGAGCAGATACACCCCTATTCCCGAAGTGTCGAATCCCGCCCTCTTGAGACGGGCAAGGGCGTTCTTGAAGTCATTCGGTCCCACCTTTCCGCCCCAGGCGGCCTGTCTCAAGGGGTCGGGGGTCTCCAGGCCCAGCCTGATTGTCTTGAAACCTGCTCTAAACATGAGGTTCGCAAGTTCTTGAGTGATCAATCCAACGTGAAGCCCGTTAGGGGCGTGGAAGCGCAAACCCAGCTCTCGGCTGACCACCGACTCCAGGATGGGCAGGATATGATGTTGGGCGTTTACCAGTAGGGCGTCGTCAAAGAACACGAAGTCTCGAATGCCCAAGCGGAACCGCCGGTCCTCGATCTCGGCCAGGACCTCTTGGGGCGGGCGCTGGTGGAATCCCGGCTGGAGGATGCCGGAGGCGCAGTAAGGGCATTGATAAGGGCAACCCCTGGAAGTGAGAAGCGGAGCAAAATCCAGCCTGGGATAAAGATCCAGAGCCGGCCAAAGAGATGCCGTGGACATATCCGGTCCACCACTGAGCATGGATCCCCGGCTGCTTATCTCATTGAGGATCCTAATAACCCGTTCCTCCCCGGGGCCGGATACAACCAGGTCGGCTCCGGTGTTGGAGGCCGCATGAGATGTGCAGAGGGTGGCATAAATGCCGCCCAGGACCACGGGGATACCCGGCCATATGTTTTTTGCAAGGGCTATGGCGTGTGCGACCCCCGGGTACCAGTAGGTCATGATGGAGGTCACCAGGATGGCGTCCGGCGGTTCGGCGCCGCGCACATCCTTTATGAAGACCTCCTCGGGCAGGCCGTAGCGGGCAAATCGCCGCGGCATACCCTTTAGGGGCTCCGGAGTGGGGACGATCTCCCGCCGCCAGGGCCCTGTTCCCGGAAGAGCTCCCCGCTTGACCGGGGCACCGGAGTCCGGATGCAGGCGGTCCAGGCAGTCCACCAGAGTGACCTTGCACCCGGCCCGGCCCAGAAGATCCGCCAGGTACAGCAGACCCAGGGGCTTTGCCCACAAGTCATAGGCGGCAAAGTCGTATATCCAGGGGTTGATGGTCAGGATCTTGGGCCGGCTTCCCCGGACCTTATTGGATGTCATGCCGTCACGGCCTGAATTTCCGAAGGTCTCGCTCATGCGCCGAATAATAGGCCACATTCCGTGCGGATGGAACCTTTTATAGCATCCGGCCGGAACGCTTCTCAAGCCGAAAGCAGGGACTTTGGAAGTGCGGCTTGCAGATCCGGCCTTCAATGTTTATGTTATATTTTATGCGTATGAATTAGTTATGTCCATGTCAGCAACCACTTTTTAAAATAACTTGGGAGGTTTCTTATGGATCGGAAAAGAATTATTGTCCTTTTTCTGGCAGTGCTGATGATTTGGGGGTGCGGCGCCTATGGAAGACTGGGCCCCTCTGTTCAACCAGGCACAGGCCCTTCAATCGAGGAACTTCTGGCCCGCAGCGATGAGTTCGAGGTGAGCGTTGTGAACAGCAGCCTGGGCAGACCTGTTGCGCTGCTTTTCAGTCCTGCAGGAGAGGATAGAATCCTAATGGGAGACAAGGGAGGCCGACTGGAAGGAAGAGCCGACGCCTCTACCACCAGGAGAATTATCGATCTCAGAGGCGGGAATCCCTCAAGGTTGGTAACGGTCTTAGGGCCGGACGGGGTTTCTTACGGCTATGCCTACACATCCCAGCGACATCTGATCTTGAGGCTGATAGATGAGAATACAATGCGTGCTTATGCTCTTACCCGAACGGACCGACAGGGCGGAGGACCCTGAATTCCTGATAACCGGATATTCACGGAGGGAGTTATTTTCCTATGAATAAATGGTCACATAGAAAGCAGCGCTAAAACCGCCCCCGTAGTTTATCGGCTTTTGACGTTCGCATGCCGACTACGGGGACGCTGTATTTTGTAGTTCAAAGAGCTCCTTTACCTTACGGGACAGCTCCCCCAGGGCAAAGGGCTTCTGAATGAAACCACTGCATCCCCGATCCATTATCTCTTTCGCCTGACCATTGAGGCTGTAACCGCTGGCAAGCAAAACCTTCACATTCTCATTCATCGCTTTGAGTCGGTCGTGCACGTCCCCCCCATTCATGCCGGGCATGATCATGTCCAGAATCACCAGGTCGATCTCCTCCATCTGTCTCCCATAGATATCAAGGGCCTCCCGGCCGCCGGCCGCCACAAGAACCCTGTAACCTAACTTCTCCAGCATTATTCGGCCGACCTCCAGTATCATGGCCTCGTCATCCACCAGCAAGACCGTGCCCTGCCCATAGTGAATCCCATGGGGGTCCTGTATGGGTCCCTTTTGCACGGGCTCTATATCCGAAGCTGGTAGATAGACGTTAAATGTGGTGCCGGCGCCTTTTTCACTGTATACATTGATGAAACCTCCGTGGTTTTTGACAATGCCGTAAACGGACGCAAGGCCGAGACCCGATCCTTCCCTTTTATCCTTGGTGGAAAAAAAGGGGTCAAAAACCTTCTCTCTGGTGAAATCATCCATCCCCGTCCCGGTGTCGGTTACGGAGACCTTGACGTATCTCCCCGGAGCAATGTCAAAAGGTTTGACGTATTCCTCGTCAATGGTGACGTTTTCGGTGTAGACATACAGGTCCCCGCCGCCCGGCATGGCCTGCCAGGCGTTTACATAGAGATTTAGCAGCACCTGCCGTATCTGACCATGATCCGCTTCCACGGCCCATAGGTCTTGTTGATGCTTTTCGACAACCCTGATTTCCTTCCTGGTTCGGCTGAAAAGACTGCTCTCCTGCTTGATTAGCTCATTAAGATCAATCGGCTTGACTTCGTACTTGCCCCCTCTTGCAAACCCCAGGAGATCCTTGGTTAATTCAGCTGCGCTTCTTACGTATTCTTCAATTTCCTTCAAGTGTTCATAGTCGGGACTTGAAGAATTCTTGTCCATCATCATCAGAGACGCACGCCCTTGAATGCCCATAAGGACATTGTTGAAGTTATGTGCAATGCCCCCGGCCAGGGTTCCTATTGCTTCCATCCTTTGAGATCGACGAAGTTGGTCTTCCATCTCCTTCAATTCCGTGATATCAGTCGCTATCTCTATTCTTACTAAGCGGCCGTCAGTCCATTCAATGGCCCGATCATAATTGACATACCATCTGCCTGTAATAGGATTCTTGCCTTGCCAAACGATCAAGCCTGCGGGTTTCCCTTCGGCATCGATTAATTGACTGTTGGTGCAGTGCGGACAAGGCCCGGTTTCTCCCCTGAACACGTCCCAGCATATTTCACCGGTCAGATCCCTGCCAAAGCTGTCTACCATATTCTTATTCATAAACAGGATTTCATGTGAATCCATATCTGCAACGTATATCGTGGCATCAATGCCGTCCAGGATTGTGAGTAATCGATTATGGGATCTTTTCAATGCATCGTCCGACTCCTTGCGGTCGGTTATATCTCTGACAAACTCCACCACGCCGCTTGTCTCACCGCTTTCTGAATCCCTGATAGGATAGGCGTAAAGCTCGATCCACCCTACCGAAGACCCCGGCAGCCCTCTGACTGTATCGGTTTCTGTCTTTCCTGACTCCAGGCTTCTCAGAGCAGGACATGGATTACAGGGATTATCCGCATTCTGGTAGCATTCATAGCATTTTTTCCCGACGAGAGGCATATTAGGAGCATACCAGTCTTCCATGAGTCGATTGACTTTGATGACATTAAGGTCCCTGTCCAAGACGCTCAAACCGTCTTGAATGCTGTTGAACAGATTGGACAGAAGCGCCTCGCTTTCATTAAGAGCCGACTCAGCGCCTTTTCTCTCGGTAACGTCGGTATGTGTGCCGACCATACGCAGTGGAGTACCGTCGGCGGCACGTTCAAAGACTTTGCCTCGTCCCCTTATCCAAATCCAGGAGTTGTCCTTGCGTCTGAAACGAAATTCAGTGTCGTACGCATCTGATTTGCCCGTCAAATAGACCTGGATGGCTTTTCGGGCTTTGGGCAGGTCATCCGGATGCACGCGCTCGGCCCATGCGGCAAAATCCTGCGGGAAATCGTTGGGCTCATAACCAGCCATTGTGTAGTAACGGTCATCAAAATATGTCTCATCAGTTATGAGATTCCAGTCCCATACTCCTTCATGTTTTACTTCCATGGCCAAGTCATAGCGCTCACGGCTCAACCGAAGCTTTTCTTCAATATCATACTGCTCCGTTACATCCCGGAAGACCAAGACCACGCCTTTAGCCTCGCCCTTCCGGTCTCGGATCGGGGCGGCGCTGTCGGCAATCTGGTATTCTCTGCCGTCTTTTGCCAGAAGCAAGGTATGGTTGGCCAGCCCGAATACTCTTCCTGTTTGAAGGACCTGAAATACCGGATCTTGAACCGTTTCGCGGGTAAAGGCGTTGACGATCCGGAACACCGCGGAGAGGGGTTTGCCTACGGCATCATCCAGAGTCCAGCCGCAAAGGTTCTCGGCCACGGGATTCATATTGACCACCAGCCCGTTCGCATCAGTGGAAATAACTCCGTCGCCTATGGAGTGTAGGGTTGTGGCGAGGCTTTCCTCCCTTTGCCGCAGATCTTCTTCGGCATGTTTGCGGTCGGTAATGTCGACGGCCATCTCATAGCGGACTCTTCGCCCATCCGGCCACCGGATCGCCTTGTCGATGCAACGGTACCATCGCCCCGCGGCTTCGTTATTGTGTTCCCAGACGTAGGACCCGTCACCTGTCTCGTCAAAGATCTTGTCGTTCGTGCAAAAGGGACACGGCGAATCACGGTGCTGCAGGTACTCGTAACACTTCTTATCGCCGATCGCTCCAAAAAGGTCCTGTAGCACCCTGTTGACAAAAATCATCTCATAGGTCACCGGATCACTGACATAGACCGGTTCATCTATGCCGTCAAAAATCGACAACAGACCCCCGTCTGTATCCGGCAATTCTTCTTCCGCTCGTTTGACATCGCATTTCGCACTTTCCAATTCCCGGACTCGCCTCTCAAGTTCCTCATAGGTAGGTTTATCAGAGGTCATCATCACCACCCGTGTCTTTCCAGTCTTATGGCTAACGTGCAATGCAGCCTGTGGGGAGGCTTCACTTTTCAGGAAGCAATTGGAACCCTCTTAAAAGGCAATGTGTAATTGCCGGCTATTAAATGCAGTATATTGGTATCCTTCGGAAAACCCAATGTCAACCTGCAAAAGCAGGTTTTACCAAGGTTGCATGGCTTACATTGCTTGTTCCTTGCGGCCTTTTCTGAGGTGAAAGGGATCAATGGGAATGAAAGCGCTTTAAGCTATATGAATTAAATGTTTGATATCAATAAGTTAACAGGCGCGCGAGAATGCCGGTTTCTTGGAACGACCTTTCCGGAGATTCTTGATCACATTGCGGCAGAAGCTCAAACCCGGAATTTTACTTCCAGGTCCCTTGACAACCCAGGACAAGAGAATTAAAAGATCTATATAGATATCACAAGATAAAAAAGGACTTTTTTTGATCAAAATATAGTGACGGAATCTGTTTTTCTTGATTCTGATTTGTAGAAACCATATTGTTATTAAAAGAAGGGAGTTTTATCATGGAGGAACTGAAATCCTATTTTGAAAATGTAAAAGGCGTAGGCGTAATGGCAACTTCTGATGTTGATGGTAATGTTAATGCTGCCGTATATTCCAGGCCACATTTTATGGATGATAATACTGTTGCATTTATAATGCGCGACAGGCTTACACATCACAATATGCAGTCGAACCCTCATGCAGCTTTTTTGTTTTTGGAGGAGGGGCCTGGATATAAAGGAAAGAGGCTTTATCTTAGCAAGGTTAGGGAGGAAGAAAACAGCGACTTAATTGATTCCATTAGCCGCAGACAATACTCCACGCCTCCCGGTGAAAAACGTTTCCTTGTCTTTTTCACAATCGACAAGGTACTGCCTCTCATCGGAGAGGCATGAAAAAGCTCTCCCTGAGCCCGGACAAATACCCATGTGCTCTTGCAGCATGGAGGCGGGTTTTCGGGGAACGCACAAACCATTGATTCTTTTGCAGACACAAGAGGGCAGAACTGATGAGGAATGGATCTCATGAGGGTACCTCCCCAAAACCGGTTCTCGTTACCGGGGCCACCGGTTACGTTGGAGGACGACTTGTGCCTCTCCTGCTCGAATCAGGGCATAAGGTCCGTGTCACGGGCCGGTCACTGGAAAAGCTGAAATGCCGCCCCTGGGCCTCTAATCCAGCCGTTCAATTTGCGCGGGCCGATATGTTTGATCAAGCCTCTCTTGAGGAATCCTGCCGGGGCTGCCGGGCGGCCTACTACCTGGTTCATTCCATGAACTCACGTAAGAAAGACTTTGCAGAGGCCGACCGGCAGGCGGCGTTAAACATGGCAAGGGCTGCATCAGAAGCGGGACTTGAACGGATAATATATCTGGGAGGCCTTGGGGAGGAAGGCGACCTGATGAGCGAACATCTCCGTTCGAGGCATGAAGTTGCGGGCCTTCTGGGCGCCGGGGGAGTTCCTGTTACCTTTCTGAGGGCCGCGGTCATACTGGGTTCCGGCAGCGCCTCCTTTGAGATGCTCCGTTATCTGGTGGATCGCCTGCCGATAATGACGACCCCCCGCTGGGTGGACACGCCGTGCCAGCCAATAGGTATCAGAAATGTGCTGAATTATCTTGCAGGCTGTCTCGAAAGTGAAGACACCAAAGGAAAGACCCTGGATATCGGGGGCCCTGATATTGTTTCCTACAAGAAACTCATGGAGATTTATGCCCAGGAGGCCGGCCTCAAGAAAAGGCTCATTATACCGGTGCCCATGCTCACCCCTACTTTGAGTTCCTATTGGATTCATCTGGTCACGCCGATCCCTTCGTCCATTGCACGGCCCCTCATTGAAGGACTCAAGACCCCCGTGGTGTGCCGTGAAAACAGTATCAGGGAAATGATCCCACAGGAGCTTCTGACATGCAGGGATGCCATAAGGGGTGCCCTCAGGAGAACGGAGGAACACTCCGTGGATACCTGCTGGGCCGATGCCGGCGAGATCTTTGTGCCTGAATGGACCCAATGCGGGGATGCCGAATATGCCGGAGGTACGGTCTTTGAGAGCGGACACCGTATGCTGCTGAGGGCCGGGCCTGAGGACGTGTGGCCCGTCATAAAACGGCTGGGTGGAGACAACGGCTGGCACTACGGGCGGATACTATGGAAACTCAGGGGTGGGATGGACCGGCTCATAGGCGGTGTGGGTTTTCGCGGCGGTCGAAGGGACCCTGTAGAACTTTATACTGGTGATACCCTTGACTTCTGGAGGGTCATGGAAGTAAAAGAGCCCCGTCTTCTGAGGCTTGTAGCTGAAATGAAACTGCCGGGTGAAGCAACACTTGAGTTTGAACTGACCCCACTCGAGGGAGACATGTTGGAGCTCAGGCAGTTGTCCAGGTTTCTTCCAAGAGGCTTTTGGGGACTCCTGTATTGGTATTTTTTCTATCCGTGGCATCAGGTTCTTTTCAAAGGCATGCTCTCCGGCATTACAAAAGAGTCTCGAGCATCGATCATAAAAGGGCCTGAACGTTTTTCTCCAAGGATTGACCGCGCTTGTTCCCTGCCGCCTTATAAGTAGACCGTTTGTGAAAGCGCGTCTCCCGCCTTCAAGGGGGAGCAGCGCCTGCATATTAACCTCAGAAAGAAGGCTCTTTCAGCCCCTTCTTATAGATCTTACCGGATCCTGTCCTGGGAAGAGCATCAAGAAAATCAACACTTTTGGGCGCCTTGTAGCCGGCCAGATTGGCCTTGCAGAATGCGATGATTTCTTCCCGGGTAGTTGTCTCGCCCGGTTTCAAGACGACACAGGCCTTGACCGCTTCTCCCCATTTCGGGTCGGGCACACCTATTACGGCCACTTCGAGGACGGCGCCGTGGGTGTAAAGAACGTTTTCCACCTCAGTGGAGTAGACATTCTCTCCGCCTGTTATGATCATGTCTTTCTTGCGATCAACAATGGTGACATACTCTTCTTCGTTGATAACCGCAAGGTCGCCCGTGTGGAGCCAGCCGTCCTTCAATGCCTTTTCCGTCTCTTCGGGCAGGTTCCAGTATCCGGGCGTCACAGTGTCTCCCTTGACGATGATCTCTCCAACCTCCCGGTTGTCCCTTGCAACATCTTTTCCCCGGGGATCCACCACCTTGAGGCTGACATTGATGAATTCCCTGCCCGTGCTCGCCTTGAACTCCAGTTGCCTTTCACGGGGCAGGTCTTTTAGGTGATCCTTCAAAATGGAAAGGGTCAGATAGGGGCTGGTCTCGGTCATGCCGTAGGTCTGGATATAGTCGCACTTGAAAGTATCGATAATTCTCCTTACCACTTCCGGGGCGATGGGTGCGCCTCCGCTCAGGATGACCCTCAGGCTGGAGAAGTCATAGTCGCCTACCTCAGGCTGGTTGACCATCATGTTGAGCATGGTGGGAATCAGGTTGCTGAGCGTGATTCGTTCCTCCTGAATGAGGGAAAGTACCCGAAGAGCATCGAAGACAGGCACAATCACATGCTTACCGCCGGCCCAGGTGATGGCAAAGGTGGCCCAGGCGTCAGCCAGATGAAAAAGGGGGGCTACGTGAAACCAGTGATCACTGTCCGTGAGATTGAGCTCTGCAATGGTTCCCAAGGCATGGCTCTTGACGTTCTTGTGTGTGAGCATGACTC
Organism: uncultured Desulfobacterales bacterium; assembly: GCA_964413125.1. Taxonomy (GTDB): domain Bacteria; phylum Desulfobacterota; class DSM-4660; order Desulfatiglandales; family HGW-15; genus JAIPEI01. The sequence goes on along the minus strand of CAYPSZ010000466.1, from coordinate 9,416 downwards.
CCTTGGGTCTGCCTGTGGTCCCGCTCGTATAGTATAAATGGGCCACATCGTCGTCCTTGAGCCCGCGGTCTCGGGGAGGATCCGCCGGATGCCCGCTGAGAACGGCTTCGTATCCCATGTCTTCCGGGCTCGGGTCGCCCTGGGTCCAGATGACATGATTCATCCTGCAAGAAAACCCGGGCAGGGCTTCAACCTGATCCTGAAATTTGCTTTGGGCAATGAGAACACCCGAGCCGCTGTCATTGAGGATCATGGCCAGTTCCCGGGGCGAAAGCCTGAAGTTAAGGGGCACCAGGATTAGACCGAGATGAGCTGCTGCAAAGTAGGCTTCCAGAAAGATGTGACAGTTCTCGTGAAGAATTGCGACACGATCGCCTTTCTCAAGGCCCATGGAATCGAGGCCGTTGGCCAGCCTCCAGACCCTTTCAGTAAAGGAGCGATAGTCCAATCGCATATTGCCGCACACCACTGCCTCTCTTTCCGGAAAAAGCTTTAAGGCCTTTGGAAGAAGTTCGTCCAGGGGCATATTGCCGTCCCTCCTAATCTCTTGATTACGGCCCGGGGTGATCCGTCGGGCCCTTTCCGGGATAAAACTTTTTGCTGATAAGGCTTACGGTTTCAGGATAGAGTTATACCTAAAAAACGCGATCAGCCGTTGGTTTTTAGCCATTAGCTACGTAATAACAATGGGTTATCAGATTCCTATGTCTAACAGCGAATTGCTAACAGCTAATTGCTAAAAGCTAATTGCTAACAGCTAATTTCAGATTTTAGCTTATAGTATTCAGAGGCAAGAAATGCAAGCCTCTCATTTCTTTCCCCTGTTTTTTGGTGATCCTGAAAGACCGGGGCGCCATACCCCACAGGTCAATAAGAGTGTAAGAGCGGTGTGGACTGCCTCATTCCTGCTTGACTCATCCGCCCCGATTCTATAATCTTAAAGCCTATTCAACCTTCAGCTCAGGCGGTTACGCGGAAGAAGGCCGAAACTATCAACCCAACCTCTAGTTTGTGTCCGGTACGGTAAACCTGTAAAGCAAAGGAGGGTATGATGAAAATGGGAGTTCGGTTTTCCACGATTTTGGCATGTAGTATATTTGTTACGATGTTTCTTTGTATGTCCCAAGCTGATGCTAAAACCCAGTTCATAGGAATCGGCACGGGAGGCACCGGGGGGGTTTATTATCCCTATGGTGGAGCTTTGGCCGAGGTTTGGACCAATCATGTGGAAAATGTGCGTGCGGTGGCCGAGGTCACCGGGGCCTCGGTGGAAAACACAAAACTTGCGCACAAAGGCGAAACGGTTGTCGGGGAGATCATGGGCGACGTAGCCTATGAGGCTTATTTCGGAAAAGGCCGTTTCGAAGGTGATCCCCAAAATATTTCAGCCATGTTTGTCATGTATCAGAATATCTACCATGTGGTCGCCATGAAGAAGTCCGGCATCAAGACCCTCCAGGACATGAAAGGCAAAAGGGTGTCTGTTGGGTCTCCCGGCAGTGGTACCGAATACAAGAGCAATCTTGTATTTCATGCCGTGGGCGTTCCTTACGATTCAATCAAGGTAAGACGCCTCTCCTTTGTGGAAAACGCAAACGCACTTCGGGACGGCACAATTGATGTGGGCGTTTGGAGTGTGGGCCCTCCCACTTCTTCCATAATGGACCTGGCCACCACCCATGAGATTTACCCCATTCCTTTTACCCGGGAAGAACTGGACAAGGTCTTGTCCGAGTATCAATACTATGCCCCCTCCCATATACCCGCCGGGGTCTATGAAGGCGTGGAAGAAGATGTGCCGACGATTTCGGTCTGGAACGTGGTCATTTGCAACAGGGATCTCTCCGAAGAGCTGGTCTACAATTTGGTTAAGGCCGCGTTTGAGAACCGGAGCTACCTCGAGCAGGTCTATTACGGCGCCAAGTATACCACTGCAGAGAATACTGCACTGTATTCCCCTATTCCGCTGCATCCCGGAGCGATTAAGTACCTTAAGGAAAAAGGACTTGAGATTCCGGACAGGCTCATGCCTCAATAATCGAAAACATGGCGATGCCTTTGTTGAGTGCTGACGCCTGAGCGAGCAAAATGGGGTATGCCGATCGGGCATACCCCAACAGGGGAGCATTATGCGGTCATTACAGAGGCCCGTTTTCAAGCGTTGTTTGCCGTGAAAAATTCCAAATGGCGTACCGACAACAAGAATCGCTTTGTTCTCTTGCTGTGTGTCATGCTTGCCTGTCAAGCGACATGGGCCGGACCCATCATGGCCGAAGAACTGGAGCTCAGGATTTCAGATCCTCTCTCCTCCGAGTTACTGCTAAGCCTGCCTCTTGACAAGGACGAGACCTTCACAATCCGTTATATCCACTCTGTTGACCGCACTCCGGTATTTGAAATCTTCGGGGCTGATGGGGACGGCATGCTGGAGCTTCGAGCCACTTTTTTCAAGATGTTCGGAGCAGGGATGGGCCATCGGCATGGAATAGGGGCGCTTGATTTTGACGGCGACTGGACCTGGATCAGGGACATCAATGAAACCCTGGGGTCATTTATTTTGAGAATCGGGTCCCCTTCTGTGGCCCATACCATAATCCACAGGGATAGAGAGATTAATCTTAGTGAAAAATGGCCCCGTAAGCGGGTCTGTTTTGCGGTTCAGGCCAGGGAGGCGCAGGTAAAAGCCTGCTTATGTAAACAGACGGCGAGGAAAGGTGAGGGTAACTGATATGCTTCAGGAACGGGAGTCCATTTCCAGAACAGCCTGGATTACCGCGGGTGCCGTCACTGTTATCGGCGTTGCCCTGAGTCTATTTCAGCTCTACACGGCCGGCCTTGAGGCCATGACCGCGCTCCAGCAGAGGGCCGTACATATCAGCCTTATCCTGATCCTGGTCTTCCTGCTCAAGCCGTTCAACAAACGAGCTTCAAAAGAGCACTTCGACCTTTACTGGATCCTGGACATCCTGCTCATCCTGGCGGTGGTGAGTGCGGGCTCCTATATATTCTTCGACCTGGAGGGGATTTACAGCCGGCAGGGCGACTGGAGCCGGATGGATTTTTTTGTGGGAGTGATCTGGATCATATTGATCCTGGAGGCCACACGCAGGGTAATCAGTTACATGCTCATGTTCATTGCAATCGCCTTTCTGCTCTATGGCTATTTCGGGCGCTATATGCCGGATCTTATCGTCCACAGGGGCTATTCCATGGAGCGCATAGCAACCACCTTGTCCTTGACAACGGAAGGAATATTCGGCCTGCCCCTGGGAGTGGCAGCCACTTTTGTGTTTATTTTTATTCTTTTCGGCGCATTTCTGGACAAGACAGGGGCGGGCAATTTCTTCATCAATATTGCGTATGCCCTGACCGGCCGCTATTCCGGAGGGCCTGCCAAGACTTCGGTCATCGCAAGCGGGTTCATGGGTTCAGTCTCAGGCAGTGCAATTGCAAATGTTGTTTCAACCGGGAGCTTCACCATCCCGATGATGAAAAGACTGGGTTATAAGCCACATGTCGCAGGCGGCATTGAGGCGGCAGCTTCAACAGGGGGCCAGCTCATGCCGCCCATCATGGGCGCCGGGGCATTCTTGATGGCTGAATTCACCAACACCCCGTACCTGGAGATCGTCAAGGTGGCCCTGATCCCTGCGCTTCTATATTTTATGTGCACCATGCTCTTTGTTCACATTGAGGCCCATAAGCAGGGGATATGGGGATTACGAAAAGATCAATTGCCGGATCTGGGAAAGACCCTCAAAGAAGGCATACACTTCCTGTTGCCCCTGGCCATTCTCATAACCGCACTGCTCAAGAACTACAGCCCTATGATGGCCGGTTTTGTGGCGGTGGTTTCGGTCTTTGTCTTTTCAATGATCCGTAAAGGCTCCAGGCTCAGCCTTGTGGGTCTCATCAAGACGCTGGAGCTGGGTGCACGAAACGCCGTCATGGTTTCTACAGCCTGCGCCGTTGCCGGAATCATAGTGGGCATAGTCAACCTGACCGGGATGGGCCTGCGTTTTTCATCCATGGTGGTTTCTCTTTCCCAAGGTATTCCCATACTGGCCCTGGCGCTGATAGCTTTGGCGTCTCTGGTCCTGGGAATGGGCCTCCCGGTCACGGCTTCCTATATCGTAGTGGTGATTCTGGCCGGCCCGGCCCTGACCGATATGGGTTTGCATCTGATTGCAGCCCATATGATTGTGTTCTGGTACAGCCAGGACGCCAATGTGACCCCGCCGGTTTCCCTGGCCTCTTTTGCAGCGGCGGGAGTGGCCAACGCCAATCCGATGCGCACGGCCTTCAGTTCATGGAAGCTGGCCAAGGGTCTCTATATTATCCCCATTGTCATGGCCTACCATCCTTCCATTTTGCTTTACGGGTCCGCTTGGGAGTCGTTTGAAAGGGTCGTGCTCACCGCCTTTGCAATCACAGCCTTTGTAATCTGTTTGGAACGCTACTTCACCGCCTGGGTGAGCTGGTTGGAGACGGTGCTCTACGGGCTTGTGGGCGTCGGGATGATATGGGCGGATACTCGAGTGAATTACGCAAGCGCAGCGGCGTTTCTAGTCCTTGTGACCTTTCACCTCTGGAAGAGTAAAAGACGCGGCGCTAGCTGAGGGGCAGCATATAGTCGGCAAGCCTGCTGGAGGTCTTGCGGAGGTTCTGGCTCAAGAGCCTTGCCAGCCCTTTGAGGATCTTGACTCCTGTCCTCGGATGCTCTTCAATTATGCTGTCAAAGCCCTCCCGGGTGAGTATGAGAAGGGTGCCGGGTTTCATGGCACGGACTGTTGCCGACCTTGGAAAGTCGTCGATTACCGCCATCTCTCCAATGGAACGGTTTTTGCCGAGTGTGGCGATGAGGACCTGATGTCCTGTGTCGGCTCCCTTTAACACCTCCAGGGTTCCTTCCACCACGAAGCATACATAGTTTCCCTGGTCTCCTTCTTTGAAAACCACCTCGCCCGTCCCGACATCCGTGAGATTCACATACCGAGTCACCAGCTTGAGCTCGTCCGACTTAAGGGAATCGAATATGGGAATGCTTATCAAGACATCAATGATGGCCTTGGACGTCTTGCCGCCGGAATCATTCTTGCTCACGGGCATGTAGCAGCTCTTTCATTATCTGTTACCAAGTTGATATGCTCGTTTACACCATCAAATACTTTTTACGTATCTCCTCGTTTTCCCTCAACTCCTGTATGCTGCCGTGGAATCGAATCGTCCCGTTGTCGATCACATATCCGCGGTGGCTGAGTTTCAACGCCACCCTTTGGTTCTGTTCGGCCAGAAGCACCGTAAGCCCCCGGTCTCGAAGAACCGCAATATGATCCTCCAACATGCGGACTATCATGGGTGCAAGCCCTTCGGTCGGTTCATCGAGCAGGAGAAACTCCGGATTGGTCATCAGGGCCCTTGCAATGGCGAGCATTTGCTGCTCGCCGCCGCTCAGAAAACCCGCCTTCCGGTCACTGATGTGCCCCAGGGCCGGGAAGAATTCATAAACCCGCCCACGCGTCCATTCGTCTGTTTTGCCCCGAAGACGTTCCGATATCTCGAGATTCTCATCCACACTGAGGTCGGCAAACACCCTGCGATTGTCCGGGACGTAACCCATGCCCATCCGGGCCGCCTGATAGGGCTTGAGTCCGGTGATTTCAGTTCCTTTAAAGCGTATGGTGCCTGTCCTTGGAGGAACAAGTCCCATGACGCTCTTCATGGTGGTGCTCTTACCGGCCCCGTTTCTGCCCAAAAGGCATACGATTTCCCCGGCCGGCACCTCCAGGGAGACCCCGAACAGGATATGGCTGATTCCATAGTACGTGTGGATGCCCTCCACCTGGAGCATGCCTATGTTCCTCCCAGATAAGCCGACTGGACTTCTTGGTTGCCGCGGACCTCCTCTGGCTCGGCCTGGATGATGGAGCGGCCGTGCGCCATGACCATTATCCTGTGGGCGATGGAGAATACAAGCTCCATGTCGTGCTCGCAAAACAGTATTGTGAGTCCCAAATCCGATGTCAGCCTGCGAATGAGATCGATGGTCACCGAAGTCTCCTCGGGTGACATGCCGGCGGTAGGCTCGTCAAGGATGAGAAGCTCAGGCCGGTTTCCCAATGCGATGGCCATCTCGAGCACTTTTTGATCACCGTGGGAAAGGGACCCGCTCACCCTTCCGGCCTTATCAGTCAACCCCACGTTACCAAGGATCTCATAGGTCTCATCGATCCCGTGCTTTCCGGCCGAAGAAAACAGCTTGCGGGTCTTGTTCTGGTGACTGAGAACCGCAACCTGCACATTGTCAAAGACCGTCATGCGGCTGAAAACATTTACTACCTGAAAGGAAAGGCTGATGCCCTTCTTGCATATCTCGTATGGGGGAAGCCCTGAAATATCCTCGTTCTTGAAGATGATACGCCCTTGATCGGGCCGCAGATGACCGGTGATGAGCTTGAACAGGGTCGTTTTTCCGGCGCCGTTGGGGCCGATAACCGCTGCGATCTCACCCCGTTCAACGGTGAGATTCGTGTCGTTCACCGCCAGGAAGCCGTCGAATGATTTAATTATTGATTCCACCCTCAGCATTGCTTACTCACCCGCCTCCTGACGCCCCTTGGTCTTATCAATGATGAAACCCATGACTCCTTCAGGGAGGAAGAAGATCAGCAAGATGAGAATCACGCCCAGTATGAGTGTCCAGTAATCCGTATAGGTCCCTACAAAGACCCTGAGAGACACGGTGATGGCGGCCCCGAGCATGGGCCCCGCAAAAGTGAACCACCCCCCCAGAAGGCACATGATGAAGACCTCCAAGGAAAGGACCCAGAAAAGGAGTTCCGGGAAAACCGAACCTTCCACCACTACGAATAGCATTCCGGCTATTCCTGCGAAAAACGTGGCGATGACGATACCCAGAAGCTGGTGTCTTCTGACATGGATTCCCACGGTTTCACAACGCTCGGGGTTGTCCCGGATGGCCTGGAGTGTCTTTCCAAAGGGCGACCGGTAAATCATGTACATAACGATTATGCAGGCTGCCAGCATGAAAAGTATGAAGTAATAGCTGCTGGAAATGGTGCCGATTGCATCCGGGATGGGGATCCCGTGTATTCCGTCATCCCCTCCGGTAAGACCGTACCAGCGGAACACAATGGCCCAGATGAGCGATCCCAATGAGATCTGAAGCATTCCGAAGTAGAGCTTGTTGAGTCGCACGCAGAACCAGCCGATTATGAGCCCTGTAAACGCAGCGGCAAAAGGCGCAACAACGAATCCCACCCAAGCCGGCAGTTGGGTCCTGGTGAGAATGAGGGCGAAAGTATATGCGCCCACACCGTAAAAAGCCGCATGATGAAACTGGTACATTCCGCCGTGCCCTACCACCATGTTCAGGCTCATGGCCAGAAGCGCGGTCACGAATATCACGGCCGTGATATACACATAGAACCTGGACAGCGCCATGGGCATAAACAGCAGGGCCGCAAAGACAGCCGCATAGGGCCAGATATTCCTCCAATTGAACGGGCCTCTTTGCAAATCTGACACTCCCGGTCGCCTGACGGCGGCCTACCAGACGGACTTGAGCATACCCGTGGGTCTCCAGATGAGAACGATCACCACGGCCATGTATGGAAACACGATTGCGAACTGGGGCCAAAACAACACACCAAGGGACTGGGTCACCCCGAAGATGAGAGAACCGATGAGAGCTCCCCACATGTTGCCCAGACCCCCGATGGTGACGATGAGAAACGCCTCGATGATGATGTCATGATCCATGCCCAAAGTGACGCTGATGGTCGGCGCCACCAGGGCCCCGCCGAGTCCCGCGAGGAAGCATCCCAGGGTGAAGGCGAAGGCGAACACCCAACTCACATTGATCCCAATGGCGTCCACCATGTCACGATCCACGGCCGCGGCCCTGGCGATCTTGCCGATCTTGGTCTTGTTTGTGAAGAGCCACAGGCCCACGGCCACCACCGGCCCCACAATCAACAGAAACAGGTTGTATTTAGGAAAGGAAGAGCCCAGGATGGGCACGGATCCGGCCAGCAATTCAGGAGAGTTGATGGAGCGGTAATCGGCGCCCCAGATCATTTTCACCAAATCGCCCAGGATGAGCATAAGGGCGAATGTGAACAGTAGGAGCATGAGGTGTTCGCGCTCGTATAGACGGCAGAAAAGGCCCCGTTCCGCAACCAGGGCCACTCCTGCAACCACAAAGGGGCTTAAGGCCAATGCCGACCAGAAAGCCGCGGTACCGCCTCCCAAGACCTGGTTCAACGTGAAAGCGGAAAAGGCGCCGATCATGTAAAGCGACCCATGGGCGACGTTCGGAACTCGAAGGACCCCAAGGACAAAGCTAAGCCCCGAACTCACAATGAAAAGAATCATTGCCCTGCTGAGGCCGACAAGGAGATGGACGCCCAGCGCCGACAGCGTGATGTTCTGCAGGAAATCCATGGCGTTGCCGTCTTCCGGGAAAAGCCTTCAGGGCGGCGGTCCGCCGCCCTGAAGGCATGGTTGCAGGCTATAAGAGCGCTACTTCCCTCGCGCCTTCTGAATCTCCTCGCACGTGGGCATGACTTCATCGCCGGTCAAGGTCTCAATGTCCGTACTTACGGCCACACCGTATTCCGGGGAGATCTTGGTTACGCCCAGGTACATGGGAAGCTTGACCTGGTGGTCACAGGCCCTCATTTCCAGAGGACCCACAGGACTCTCAATGGTTAGTCCTTCCATGGCATCGATGAATTTTTCCGTATCCACCGCTCCCGCCTTTCGGTAGGCCTCGGCAATGAAGTGTGCGGTGATATAGCCGTGGAAAGCGGCAAAACCCGGAGGTTCCCCGTAAGCCTCCCGGAATTTTTCCACAAAAGCCATGTGTTCGGGTGTTTCCGGATAATAGAAGTGGTAGTCCATGGTCCCCATTACACCCTCGGGGGCCTGCTCTCCCAAAGGTTTAAGGACTGCATGGTCCGTTGCCGTATGGATATAGATGGGAAACTTCTCGGCCATGCCCGTGGCCTTGATGGCCTTAAGGACATTGGTCATACTGGCCCCGCCCGTACAAAAGATCACCGCGTCCGGGTTTGGGGCCATTATTGAAGTGATGTAAGGAGATAGATCGGGCTCGCCCGGTTTCCACCAGGACTTGCCGATCATCTCCACTTCGGGCTTTCTCTCCTTGAGGTTTCGCCAGGCGGCATCAGCCAGGGAGTGTCCGTACTCATAGTCGTCTCCGGCGACCCAGTACCTCACGTAGGGTTTCTTCGAGAGGGCCACACCGCCCGCCTTGCCTGCCATGGCCGAGTTCTCTCCGGTGGAAAAAACATACCGGTGTCCCTTCTCACCGGTGATCCGCTCGCTCTTGGAGATCCACACAAAGAAAGGGATCTTCTCCTTATGAGCTA
>CAYPSZ010000465.1:0-16796 GCA_964413125.1 uncultured Desulfobacterales bacterium | reverse complement strand
AGAATCGTGTTAGCTACGGGGCCGAACAACCAAGGGCCGTCCCAGGAATTGGAGTACATGCCTCAGGATGCCCCGGACAAGGCTGCCGAATACCCTGTTGACCTCAAGGCCGATCCAAGGACCATAGCCTGGAACGATGCTTACCGTGCGCTCGGGTGTAATCCCAACAAGTTCCCGCCGGCCCACCTGTCACTCCTAAAGCGCGTTCAGAAGCCCGGGGCCGGCATTCCCTTCATCAACAAGGCGGTGGCCGTGATGAACGACAACTCCATCCGTGGTGTTCTGCCTGTGGGAGGGGACGACGTTAACAGGGCGGGCGGGAGCTTAGAGCTCCGCCCGGCAAGGGGCAGCGAGCATTTTACCCCGCTCAGCGACCCGGGTAAGACCGAGCAGCCCGAACCGGGCGAGATCATTTGCGTGGTCCCCGAGACAGGTGAGGTCATGTGCCGCAGGTGGAACTGGAGAAACGGATTCAATACCCGGATCACAGAGGAAACCACTGCCCTTGTCATGAACATCGACGGTCTGGGCGATAACTTGGAGGCCCATACAATCGCGGTGCGGGACCGTGTTGCACAGATGCTGGAGCAGTTTTGCCGGGCCAAGACGGCCAAGGCCCTGCTTTCCCCTTCCGCCCCCGCCTTTGAATTCGAACTATAGCGATCTATACCCACTCCCCACAGCCCCACCTGGACGGACGGCATACCGTGTTCGGAAAGGTGGTGGAGGAGCAGGAGGCGGTGGACGCAATCCAGCAGGACGACCGGATGAAGAAGGTCACCGTCCGCCGGTTCTGACCCCTGAAGCCTCTTTGCAGCCTAACGGCACCTGTCCGGAAGGACTCTCGGTGTGATGCGCCGCGTTATCACATCGTTGATTTCACAGACCGCGTCCATCAGACAGGTGTAGTTCATGGCCAGGCCGATAAATTCCGCCAGCAGGACCAGGGAATTCAGGTCGTCCTCGGCCGGTTCCCAGACCTTCTCGTGGTAGAGTCGCAGGGTCCCGAGCACAGTGCCGGAAAATGTGATGGGAATGGACACTATTGCTGCTATCCCTTCCTTCCGGACCTCTTCGGGGTACTGAATGCGCTCGCTTGCCGAGGTGTCCGAGATGATCACCGGGGTGCCGGTCATGCACTCGGCGATGCTTTTCTCTGCGAGGATGGGGCCCTTTCCCACGTACCCCATGCTCAGCCCGAAGCTGGCGATCCTTTCCAATTCCCGCGTCTCCGGTTCCAGGGCGTAAATGGCGCACGCCTTTATCTCCATGGAGGCCACCAGCAGCTGGGCCAAGTGGTTTGTCATGACATCCATTTGCTCGGACTGAGAGATCGCCTTGGTGACGGATTTGAACACCTCTATGTTGATTTTCACACTTCCAGTCATTAGCGGTACCTCCTGTATGAGTGGATCTGCGCGAAAAACGCCGGGGCTGAGCACCCTTCGGCCTATTTGGCGATGCAGACCGTGATTCCTTCAACGGCTCCCAGAATCCGTTCTCGAACGCTCCGGGAGAGAATGCGGGTGACTCTTCCGGTTTCCCGCCCGCTAAGGACGATCAGGGTGTAACCACCTTTATTCGCCGCGTCCAGGATCTCATCGGGGATGGATTTTTCTCTCTGCTTGAACACGTAGTCCACTTGGTCGTCTTCAAAACTATTCTTGAGCATAAGCTCTCTTGATGACTTGAGCCCGGACTTCCTTTCATCAAGCTCTTTCTGAAGCGCGGTCAGCCCTCTTCTCAGTTTGCCCAGTTCCGGACTCGATTCCAAGTCGATCTGAGGAACGGGGGGATATGTGTTGAAGAGCGTGACACTCACATCCTCCCTGCCCCCAAATGTCTCGATGACGAAATCCAGGGCTTTCTTGTCATGAGGAGTGTGGTTGTATGCCAGAAGAATCTTTTGTGCAGCCATGATGCCTCCTTTCCGAACGGATACTAGCTAAAGGCCCCGGGCGGTTCTTGTAACAGCCATATCCAAGGTCGACGCTTTAACTCGAGCACTGAGGATTTAGGTCCGGTCCAGGGGGAAAGTCGCGCAGTATCAAATACATGAGGCACTGTGAAAAAAGAGGTAGCCGGATCGAATTCGATTGGAGTTGGAAATCTATTTTTATTATATCATGTTTACAAAAAGTCTTTCAAGCCTCTTTCAGGGAGCTGCATTGCCGATTCGTTCTTTGCTTGACAGAGTGTATTTCAATATATTAAAAAAATAATTTAATAGCATAGGAATTTGCATTTTTTCTTGAGGAGAATGAAATGGGACAGCAACCAACCAAGGAGACCCCCCCGCTCGGTGAAATCCTGCGACGGGCCCGTAAATCCAAACGAGCGTCACTGGAACAAGTGGCCGCCGGAACCGATCTGAGCGTGAGCTTCCTGAGCCAGCTCGAGTGTGGCAAAGCAAACATATCTGTGGAAAACCTAAAGAAGATCACCAGGTTTCTCGATATTCCCATCGCACCGCTCTTTGGCGAGGACGATAGCCTGTCTCTAGGCACGATAACCAGAAAAGGCGAGGGGCTGCCCTTCACCCTGGAGGGTTCTTCGGCCTACTGCGAGGCCCTAATCAAAAAGAGCAGCACTGATCTTCAAGCCACCTTTTACGTCAACCCGCCGGGCGAGGGTCGCAAAGTGCCCTTCGGTCACGTGGGGGAAGAGTTGCTTTATGTAATACGCGGAGAAGTACTCTTCAGACTGAATGACGAGGAGCACATCATGAAAGAGGGGGATCTCATCCATTACCGCAGCGAGGCCCTTCACAGCTGGATCAACCCGGGCGAACGGGAGAGCGTGGTGCTCGTGGTGAACACCCCCCCGAGTTGGTAGAGAGGAGAACAGAGGTGATGCAGGGGACGGCGTTTTCATTGGTGACTTATCAGCTGGAAAGTCAAATCCATGTCGGCCTGGTAAAGGACGGGCGGGTTTGGGAGATCAGCAGGGCGCTGGCCTCCGTGGTTGCCTCCGGCGCTTTATCATCAGGGGGAGAGGCTCCGGTGCACACCATGCTGGATGTACTTAATCGCTGGGACGCCTTAGCGCCTCTCCTTCGGGAGGCCGCGGGTCTTCTGGATAAGGCTTCGGCAGGGGAGTCCGTGGACCTTGATCATGTCGAGCTTCTGGCGCCGGTTCCCAATCCCGGAAAGATGATGAACGTGGGGCTCAACTTCTACGACCACGCTGAAGAGATGGGCATGGAGATCCCTGATGACTTTCAGCCATTCTTTTTCTGGAAGGGAGACCGAAACTGTATCATCGGGTCCGGACGGAACATCCGGCTTTCTTCTGACTTTGTGGACTGGGAGGCCGAGCTGGCCGTGGTGATCGGAAGGCCGGCCAAGGACGTGGAGCCTGAGGAGGCCATGGACTGTGTGGCGGGGTTCACCTGCCACAACGACGTAACGGACCGGCGGTTGATGATGCAGGAGGGCGGGCGGCTGGATTTCCTGGCGGGCAAGTCCAGGGACACCTTCGGCCCTTTGGGCCCGGCCCTGGTGCCGGCGGACCAGGTCCCCGATATAAAGAGCCTTCGTATTCGATGCCTGGTCAATGGTCAGGTGATGCAGGACACCGGGGTTGACCGCATGATATGGGAGCCGGCCCGATGCATCTCGTCCCTGTCAAAGGTGCTCACGCTTCAGCCGGGCGACGTGATCGGCCTGGGGACCGGGGCAGGTGTGGGCTGGACCCGTGGAATGACCCTCGGGCCGGGGGATCTTCCCAAGGCGGTTGAACGTATGCAGCGGGGCGGCGGGGTATTTCTGAAGCCGGGGGACACCGTGATCGTGGAGATTCCGGGCGTGGGCCGCCTGGAAAATGGAGTGGAGAAATGATGGCTGAGAAGAGCAAAGCCCTGGACCGCGTGATTCCAATGGTGCAGGAATCGGAGAGTTCCCCGATCCGGCGAATGATGAAGATGATGGAAGACCGATCGGACCTTCTGAACCTGAGCGCCGGAGAGGCCGCATTCGACGCACCCGAAGAGCTGATTGAAGCGGCGGTGTCGGCCATGCGTCAAGGCCGCAACCGATATACATCCACAAGCGGGACCCCGGGAATTCGAAACGCCGTGGCCTCATTTCTGAATGCGGAGATGGGTGTGAGTGTGGACCCTGAGGAGAATCTGCTGATGACCGTAGGAGGTATGGAGGCCATTTTCCTGGCATTTCGCCTCCTCGTGGGCCCCGGTGACGAGGTCCTTCTTCCGGACCCGGGCTGGGGCATCCTGCGGCCTATTACAGATCGCCTGGGCGGAGTCCTGCGGTTCTATCCGCTTGTGAAGGGCGATACCTGGACCATCGATCCCCGGGCTATTCTGGACAAAATTAACGACACCACCAAGCTGCTGGTGATTAATACGCCTTCCAACCCCACCGGCGCCGTCCTTTTACGCGAGGGGTACGCCGCCGTGCTGAAGAAGGCAAGGGAGTACGGCGTGTTCGTACTCTCCGACGAGGTGTATCACAACTACGTCTATGAGGGCGAGCACGTGAGCGCACTCCGGTTCGACCATCTGGATCATGTGATCATGATCAACAGTTTCTCCAAGACCTTTGCCGTCACGGGCTGGCGGCTGGGTTATGCCGTGGCCCACCCGTGGGTGATCCGGCAGATGAGCGTGTTCAAGGAGACCATCTCCCTATGTTCGTTTTCCATCGGGCAGTGGGCCCTGGCCGACTACCTCGCCGGAAGCCGTCCTTACCTGGATAGTGTCCGGGAGCTCTGCCGGGGTAACATGGAGCGAGTGGTTGAGCGGTTGAATGCGATTCCCGGGGTACGGTGCCCCAGACCGGCCGGGGGCTTCTACGCGTTCGCGGATTTCTCCGGGGTCGAGCCCTCTGATGAAACACTGTTCAAACGGCTCCTGGAAGGCGGCGTGGCAGTGGTGCCGGGCGGGTTCTTCGGATCTCAGGGTGCGGGCCACGCTCGGATAATGTTCGCGACCGACCGGGGTCTCATCGACCGGACCATGGACCGTATCGAGGCCGTGTTGACCTTGTAGTCTCCGGCCTTTCAGGTCGGACGCATGTGGAGAGCATATGACAGGGAACCCGTCAAAGCGCAAGTTGATGCTGGGCAACGAGGCCATCGCCCGAGGGGCCCTTGAAGGAGGTATCTCCTATGCTACGGGATATCCCGGCAACCCCTCCTCGGAGATCCTCGAGACCCTGTTCAAGTGGGGCGAAACCAACGGTGTGGCCGTAGAGTGGTCCGTCAATGAGATTGTGGCCCTGGAGGCTGCCGCGGCATTCGCTTTTTCCGGGAGGAGAGCCGTGGTGACCATGAAGCAGAACGGTCTCAATGTGGCCTCTGACTTTCTCACCACGGTCTCCCTGGACAAACTTACAGGCGGCCTGCTGGTGGTGGTATGTGACGATCCCGGACCGTTGACGAGCAGCAATGAACAGGACTCGAGGCACTTCGCCAAGATAGCCCAGATCCCCCTGCTCGAGCCCGGCACTTTCCAGGAGGCCAAGGATATGGCCGCATACGGGCTCGACCTTTCCGAGCGATTCGGGGTGCCGTGCATGCTCCGGGCGGTCTCACGTCTATCTCACGGGCGAGGAGCGGTGTCCCTGGGGTCGGTGCGTTCCCGGGGCCCTTTGCCCCGCTTTGATACCACCCGTCCCAAAGTGGGCCTTCCGGCCTTTGTAACCCCTAACCATGCCAGGCTGCTCAGGCTCAGAGATGAGGTGCGGATTGAGTTCGAGTCTTCACAGTGGAACGAATACACGGGCCCGGATGACGCCTCCACCTTGGTCGTGGCCTCCGGCCTGAGCGCCGCTTACGGCCGGGAGGCCATTGAGGAGCTTGATCTTCTTGATCGGGTTGGACTCCTGAAGCTGGGCACCACCTGGCCTCTCCCCGGGGAGACAATCCTCGAGCGGCTTGCTCCGGCCGATACGGTCCTCTTTCTCGAGGAGGTGGACCCGTTTGTAGAGGATGGGGTCAAGGTGATCTGCGCCGAGAACGCTGATCGTTTGGGCCGAGTTCGCTTTCTGGGAAAAAACGAGGGTTTTGTGGCCGGACCCAACGGTCCCGGCGTGGGCGAGATGAACACCGACACGGCCCTTTCGGCCCTGGCCCGGCTTTTCAATCTGGAGGCGAGTCGGCCTGACGCGCTTTCCCATGAGCTTATGGAGCGGGCCCGGGATATGCTCGTTCCCCGGGAGCCCTCCTTCTGCCAGGGTTGCCCCCATCGTGCCTCGTTCTATGCCATCAAGACCGCTCTGGAGCTTGACGGCCGGAACGGTTTTGTCGTGGGGGATATAGGGTGCTACGGCATGGGGGCCGGCAACACCGGCTTTCAGCAGATCAAGGCCCTCCACTGCATGGGCTCGGGCATGGGAAACGCCTGTGGGTTCAGCCGGTTGAAAGAGTTCGGCTTCGAGCAGCCCGTGGTGGCGGTGGCCGGAGATTCCACCTTCTTTCACGCGGGTCTCCCCGCCCTGGTCGACGCCGTTCATCACCAGTCCGACGCGGTATTTGTCATCCTGGACAATGCCGTGACCGCCATGACCGGCTTTCAGGTCAACCCGGCCACACCGGCGGCGGTCTCGAACGGTAAACGGGAACTCCGGATCGAGGATGCAGTGCGGGGGCTGGGCGCCGATGCTGTTGTTCTTGACCCGGTTACAGACGTAAACGCTGCCGTTGAGGCATTGCTTAAGGCCCTCAAGGCGGGGGGTGTTCATGTACTGGTGTTCAGGCACGGGTGCGCCACGTTTTACCAGAAGCGAACCGACCGGGGCGCGTCCACCCGGGTCTTCGTGGACACTGCAAAATGCCTTGGAGATCAGTGCGGATGCAATCGTTTCTGCAGCCGTATTCTGAGCTGCCCTGCCATCCTGTTCGACCCTGAGACAGGCGTGGCCCGTATCGATGAGCAGGTATGCACGGGTTGCGGCCTGTGTGTTCAGGTCTGTCCCAGGGAGGCGATTCTTGTCGAGCGTCCGGAGGGTGATAACTCATGAAGGGATCTATCAACGTGGTTATCACGGGCGTGGGTGGGCAGGGCAATGTCCTGGCCGCGCGGCTGTTGGCCACAGTGGCCCTTGAGCAGGGGCTGGAGGTCACTGTCGGGGACGTGTACGGGTTGACCCAGCGCGGCGGATCCGTGGCCAGCCACGTCCGATGGTCCGAAGACCGTTTGCCGCCGCCGCTAGTGCCTCAAGGGGCCCTGGACATCCTGGTGGCGTTCGAGCCTCTGGAGGCCCTGCGCGTCCAGTGCCGATTCGGGCACACAAAGACGGCGGCCCTGGTGGATGAATCTGCAATCCTGCCCATCGGGGCCCAGGCCGGGCGTTTTTCCTATCCGGATGAAAGGGCCTTGTGGTCCTTGCTCGCTGAGACGACCGGGACCTGTCAAAGGGTTCCGGGTTCCCATGCTGCAAGGGCCCTGGGAAACATACAGGTCCTGAACACGGTAATGCTGGGCGCCCTTTGCGGGTCCGGTCTGACGGGTTTCGAGGCCGCGGCCTTCGAGGAGGTAATGCAAAACGAATTGCCGGCACGGTTTATTGATCTGAACCTGGAGTCCTTCAGGACGGGGTTGGCCCTTATGGCCCCCAAAGGAAACCACGCAGGCCGTTTAGGGAAGGACGGCCCGTCGGACACGGAAAGGAAGCCATGAATCACGCCGGGGGGCCGCGAGAACTGGTCAAAAACGTGCAGCAGGCCGGGATGTGCATCGGCTGTGGGGCCTGCGTGGGCCTATGCCCGTATTTCAAGTATTACAACGGAAGGACCCTGCAGGTGTTTCCATGCGACCTGGAGACAGGTCGCTGCTTCGCCTATTGCCCGAAGGTGGAGGTGGATCTGGATGAACTCTCTCAAAGGCTCAGGGGGGCTGTTTACCAGGGGCTCGACCTGGGTGTTTACAGGTCCATTCACTCGGCCCGGGCGGGCAACGCTTTACCCCGAGGCGCTTTTCAGGGAGGAGGCACAACCAGCGGGCTCATGGCCTTTGCCCTGGGTAAGGGTGTGATCGACGCTGCCGTCCTTACAGACCGGGACGGGCTTTGGCCCCTTCCCCGGATCGTCACTGACGAGCGTGACGTGGTTGCGTGCGCCTCGAGCAAGTTCACGGCCGCCCCCACTCTCGAGGCATTCAACCGGGCCGTCCTGCAGGGATACGGTCGCCTTGGCGTGGTGGGAACACCCTGCCAGATCACCGCCGTGGCCCAGATGAAAGGGAATCCCACCTCCCGGGAAGATTTTCAGGATCGGACGGCCTTGACCGTCGGGCTCTTCTGCAACTGGGCGCTGGATCCACGCCGGCTCATGGATTTTCTTTCAACCCGCGTGGACCCAGCCCGGGTGACGGGCATGGACATTCCCCCGCCGCCTTCGGATACGCTGATCGTCAGGCTTGGTAACGAGACCCTGGATATTCCCCTTGATGAGGTCCGTCCCCTCATACCCGAGACCTGCTCGTTCTGCCCGGACCTTACCTCTGAGTGGGCAGACCTTTCAGTAGGCATGTTCGAGGGGAGGCCGGGATGGAACACGCTTATAGTTCGAACGGACTCGGCCGGGGACCTGGTCCGTGAAGCTGAAAAAGCCGGGTATCTGGAACTGGAGTCCATGCCCGAAGACAGCCTGGGGCACCTCGCGGGAGCCGGCCGCATGAAAAAGGAGCGTGCCTTTTGTAAGGCCCTTCAGAATGATGAAATCAACAGTGAGGACGGGTGCTCGGCGCTTCGGGTACCGAAAGCGCTTCTGGATTGGATAACATGATCCCATTGGCAATATGATGCAGGCTGCAGATGGAGTCTTACCAGACCCTCATGGTCCATGGTATTCGGCCACTCCCGAGAATGAAAACGCCGGGGTATTCTGTAGGAGCGAGGTCCCCCTCGCGATCCCCATCGGTCGGGAGCAGAGCTCCCTCCTACAGGGCGCAGAGCTTTGTAACATGGATTTTCACGGTAACCGCTTGATATCAGAAACTTTTTTCTTAGGGTCTTGGCGTCTTTGCGAGAGGATACAGTTTTTACGGATTCGTCAGGATTATGAAGGCGGGTGGGCTCAGGCGACATCACCGCCCAAGTATGCCTTCTTCATCATTTCGTTGTCCAGGAGGTTTGCGGCAGTGTCCGCGAGGACGATGGACCCGGTCTGAAGCACATAGCCGCGGTGTGCAATGGACAGCGCCATAGCGGCGTTCTGCTCCACGACAAGGACGGCCGTTCCACGATTGTTAACGTCCTGGATCAGGTCGAACTGCTGGTCCACAAGAAGGGGCGCCAGGCCCATGGAGGGTTCGTCCATGAGGAGCACCCTGGGGTTGCTGAGCAACGCCCGGGCCATGGCCAGCATCTGCTGTTCACCGCCGCTCAGTGTCATTCCAGGATTATGGAGTCTGGCCCTCAGCGCCGGAAACAGTTCCAGCATGCGCTCCATATCCCGCTGAATACCGTCGTTGTCCTTACGGAGGAAAGCGCCCATTTCCATGTTTTCCAGGACCGAGAGCCGCGGGAATATTCTGCGGTTCTCTGGGACAATGGCGACACCCCTGGCTATGATGTGTTTTGTGGCCATGTCGTCAATGCGCTCGCCTGCGAGACGGACCTCCCCGCGCTTCGGCCTACATACGCCTAAGATGGTCTTGAGCGTGGTTGATTTACCCGATGCATTTCCACCCAAAAGGCAGACCAGTTCCCTGTCACCGACCTCCAAATTGATTCCATAGAGGGCCTGTATGTTTCCGTAAAATGTATCCACGCCCATGAGTTCGAGGATTGGTCGCTGATTGCATGGCTTACTTTCATCCCTCATTGCCTGATCAATCCCTTTAGTGTTGCTTTCTATAGTTCGTCGCAAATGAATTGATACCATTTTTCTTGCTCTTGCTCTTAATCTTGCTCCTGCTCTAATTCATAGTTTGCTTGTGACTCACAAATTCTGTCAGGCATATTTTCTTTGATCAACCCCATTATCATAGAAACAATATCTTTCAGAATTTGTTTTCCTTCATTATTGGCATTTTAATTTATTCCTTTATTATAATGGGAGCAAGATCAAGAGCAAGATTAAGAGCACGAAGAAGTATCAATTCATTTGCGACGATATAATTAACGCCGGAGAGTACCGAGGCCCACAGGCTTAGTGTACGAGCTTGGCCTTCTTTCGGCCCAGGTATGCCTCAATGACCCGGTCGTTGCCGGCCACCTCCCGGTAAGCTCCTTCCGCGATCTTTCGCCCGTAATCCAGTGCTATTACCCTGTCCGAGATGCTCTTCACCAGGTTGAGCTTGTGCTCGATCAGCAGAATGGTATAGCCGTGTATGTCCCTAAGCCGCTTGATGAAGTCGGTGATTTCCAGGGTTTCCTGGGGGTTCATACCGGCCGAGGGCTCGTCCAGCATGAGCACCCTCGCGTCCGTGGCCATGGCCCGGGCTATTTCAAGACGCCTTCGGTTTGCGTAGGACAGGAATTGGGCCTCCTGGTCGAAACGGTACCCGGTGAGGCGCCCTCCAAACAGAGAGAGGACTTCCGTGACACGCTTTTCGGTGTCGGCCTCTTCCCGCCGGAACTTTGGCAGTCGGAACAGGATGGATAGGACTCCGGCCCGGGTGCGGCAAAAACGTGCCACCTTGGCATTGTCCAGGACGGTCATCCTAGTGAAGAGCCGCAGGTTCTGAAAAGTGCGCGCGATCCCTGCGCGGGCCACTTGGTGCGGTTTAAGCCCGCTGATCTCCTGACCTTCATATCTGATATCGCCCTTGGTCGGGGGATATATGCCGGAAATCATGTTAAATACCGTTGATTTTCCGGCCCCGTTGGGACCTATGATACTCAAAATCTCCTTTTCACGGAGCTGAAGGTCCAGGTCCTCCACCGCGGTGAGACCCCCGAATCTCATTGTTACGCCGCGAAGTTCCAGCACCACGCGGTTCCCTGCGGTATACGAAGCCTGTTTTTGGCTGGTTACGGCATCTTCAGTGTAGTAGAGGTCAGTGGATGAGCGAAGTCTCCCTGTGTCATCCTTGTCGGGCCGGGTTTTCTCCTTTACAAGAAAACGGACCGACCCCAGAAGACCCTGGGGCCTGAGGGCCATGAGCACCACCAGTATCAGCCCGTAAGACATCATCCTGTAGGCTCCATACTCGCGGAGAAACTCCGGGAGAACCGTCAGGAGAATAGCTCCCAGGATCACACCCGGAATATTGCCCAGTCCCCCGAGTATCACCATGCAGTAGACGATAACGAGTTGAGGGAAATCGAAGTTGTTGGGGAAGACCGAGTCCTGGAAAGAGGCGAAGATCGCACCGGTGGCCCCTGCAACAAAGGCCCCCCCTGCAAAGGCCTTGAGCTTCATCCAGGTGGTGCTGACACCCAGGGCCTCGGCCGCCAGTTCATCCTCTCGAATGGCCTCCCATCCCCGCCCGTAACGAGATCTCTTGAGCCTCCAGCCGGCTATGATCACAAGAAGGGCCGCAATCCATATAAGATAGGCATAGGCAACGGGCGACACGACCCTAAAGCCGAACAGGACGATGGGGTCGAAGCCGAAGATGCCGTTCACTCCTCCCGTAATGTTGACAGGCTGGTCCAGGTTGAGCAGGAGAAGCTTAAAGATCTGGGCAAATGCAAGGGTCACTATGGCCAGATAGTCTCCACTCAACCGTATGCTCGTGGAACCCAGGGCAAGGCCGAAGCCCATGGTGATAAAAGCAGCCGCAGGCAGAGCGACGAGGAACGGGAGATGGATATCGAACTGAGTGGAGGAGACAAGGGCGAAGATATAGGCCCCGATCCCGAAGAAGGCCACATAGGATAGGTCGAGAAGTCCTGCAAAGCCCGCAACAATATTGAGGCCCAAGGCCAGCATGACGTAGACACCGGTCATGCCGTAGATCCTGAGCCAGTAGTTGTTGGGCATGACGTGGGGAAGCACGATCAGGAGAACCGCTAATGCCCCTAAAAACGCGGCCCGGTAACTGCGGCGGGTTCCCCACTCCAGAAAGACGTTGACCATCACACCTTCTCACGAATCCTCTCACCCATCAATCCGGTGGGCTTGAAGATGAGCACCGCTATCAATACGGTGAAAGCGACCACATCCTTGTAGGCCGAAGGGAAAAAGCTGGTCGCGAGGGCTTCCAGGAGTCCCAGGATGATTCCCCCCAGCATTGCGCCGAAGATGTTGCCTATTCCCCCTAGGACCGCGGCGGTAAACCCCTTGATGCCGGCCTGGAAGCCCACGTAGTAGTCCACCTGGGTGAAAAGCATACCCACAAGGGTCCCGGCTGCACCTCCCAGGGCCGATCCGATGAGGAACACGACCACGATGATGCGGTCCGTGTCGATACCCATGAAGTTGGCCGCCTCGATGTCCTGGGCAGTGGCCCGCATGGCCTTGCCCATCTTGGTGCGCTTGACCACGTAGGTCAAGATACCCATAAGAAGAAAACAGACTGTGATAACCAACCCCCGCATGAATGAAAAAACCACCCCCCCGAACTCGATCACCCTCAGTTGGTCCGGGATTAGGGCTGACACGTGAAAGAAGCGCGGCTTGGCCCCCTGGAAGTTGAGTACCAGGTTCTGAAGAAAAATAGAAACCCCCAGGGCGCTCAAAAGGACGTTCATGCGAGGGGCACGGCGGAGGGGTCTGTAGGCAAGGCGCTCCGAGAGCACGCCCACGAGGCCGGAGACCGCCATAGCCCCCACGATCATAAGGGCTATAACCAAGGCCGCGTTCATCAGCAGCCTGTTGCCTGAGCTGAGGAGGTTAAGGACCCACCAGCCGGCAAACCCTCCGATCATGTAAATCTCGCCGTGGGCGAAATTCAGCATGAACAAAATGCCGTAGACCATGGTATAGCCTATGGCGATGAGCGCGTATACACCTCCGAGGGTGAGTCCGTTTACCAGTTGCTGGGGAAGCTGAGAAAGGACATCCATTGAGTCGAACCGAATCCGGATAAGGATCGCCGCAGTTGGCGGCACAAAGACAGGGGACCCCGGCCGAATTGCAACAAGCCGGGGTCCTGGTCTAGAATCGCTACATGCCGCTCATGACGCCCACCTGCTTGAAGTCGCCGTCCACCACCTTGAAAAAATACGTGGCCCCGCCCTGGAGGTCCCCTTTCTCGTCAAAGGTGATGGGAAAGCCGAGGATGCCCTCGTAGTCTTCGATCTTATGGAGTTCTTCGATGACTTCTTTCCGGGTGATCTTGCCGTCGTTGGCGGCCCTGTCAACGGCAAGGAGCAGGATGTTCATGGCCTCGTAAGCCGGAGGCCCGAACCCGCTGATGCTGCCATACTGCTCCTCATACTTCTCGATGTAGCCTTTGGCCTCAGGTATTGCGTATACATCCGGGGAAAAGTGATAGATGTAGGCCCCCTCGGCGGCCCCTTCCGCAGCCTCGATGAAATCCTTTTTGTCCCGGCCGCCCTCGGTGGCGAAGTAGTGCGCGTTGATACCGAACTCCTTCATCTGGCGCACCGCTATGGCATGGTCCGGCGCGGCCGTGGCCATGAAGAAGAGGACGTCCGGGTCATACGCCTTGACCTTGGTCATCACGGCTGAATAGTCCTTCGCGCCGCCCACAATGGTGTCCTGAAGGATGTCTGTGACGCCCAACTCCTTGAGCGCCTTGATGGTCTCGGTGGCCAGGTTAACGGTGTAGGCCACCTTTTCGTTCAGAATCGCTACTTTCTTGGCTTTGAGTTCCTTGGCGATGAAAAGGGCGCAGTTGGGGCCGTGGGCGTCGTTCCGTGCATTGACCCGGAAAAAGTGATTGTAGCCCTGCTCGGTGAGCTCGGGCTTGGAAGCGGCCGTTGTGATACACGCCATATCGTTTGTTCCGTAGATCTTGAGAGTGGCCTGGGCCGTGTGGCTCATGGGCGGACCAATGACACCGTACATGTGTTTGTCCGCCACGAACTTGTGGGCCACGTTCACGGCCTGTGCCGGATCCATGGCATCGTCACCCATGATGTGCTTGATCTTGACGCCTTGAATGCCGCCCCTGGCGTTCCATTCATCCACGGCGATCTGGGCCGAGTTGAAGATCTCCATGCAGGGCGCGGCTGCATCTCCGGTGAATGCACCGGCGTTGCCCACGCTGATGCCGTCCTTGACATCACCGGCCGTTGCCGTGCCAAGAAAGAAAAGCGCCGCCGCCAATGTGAACATCGCTACAAATGTCTTCTTCATGGTTCCCCTCCTTTACCGTTAGAATTCATTAATAAAACCCTAAACTCCCTTTTACTTGTCCTGAGGGGTGCCGTCCGGACCCCATCCTCGCAGCTCGTAGTATTCCTTGACCATCTTTTCCACAGGGACCACCTGGCCCCTGGATGGGCCTTCCTGTAAAGGCTCATGTGTGAAGCGGTAAGGCAGGGTGTCCATGGATGAGTCGATACCAAAGCTGATGTTGAGCTTCCGGTCGGCGTCGATGATTCCCCGAAGGCTGTTGTTCATCCGATCCGGCGTAAAGTTCAGACCGGTGCCGGCCTTGAGGAGACGGGCCGCCGGCTCGAAGTCAAGCACGTCCATTGAAAGGCCTATGTTCTTGCACATGGTCATGCAGTCGGTGAGCAATGCCTGCCTCTCGGTGTGTTCCACCAGCAGGGCCTTGCCCTTATTGGAGAGGCGATCGGCGATGTCCCTGACACCCCATCGTCGTTCAGCCTCGTCATATCTTTCAGTCAATTCGAAAAACGGTTCCGCCCGAAGATGATCCGCCCCTCTCGAGGCTATGGCATATGTCAGGCCGAAGGCCTTGATACCCCTTGGGTCGCCGCAGATCACGTCAAGCCCCTTGACGTGAAGGGCCAGTTTTTCGGTGCCGCGGCCGAATCGCCGGGCAAGTGAACGGGTACCTTCTGCAAATGCGTCCCCGATTCCTTCCCTTTTGACGATCATGCCGAGGACCTTCTCAATAGTGTCCTTGTTACCCCAGGAGAAGTCAAGGCCGTCCACGTCGTCCGGTCCCAGCAAACCTCTCTGGAAACACTCCATGGCCCAACCGATGGCCTCTCCGCTGCTAAGTGAGTCCATTCCCATGCGGTTTAGAAACCCTGCCATGCGGAGGGCAAAGGGAAGATCATCCACCCCTATCCGGGAGGTGTAGCTGCACAGGGTCTCGAACTCGGGTCCTTCAGCCTCCAGTTCCCTGGTCACATAGTACCGGGAGCAGTGAATATTGCAGTTGAAGCAGCTTTTGTTCTTCACCTTCCATTTTGCGGCCAGGGTCTCGCCGCTGACCTTGTCCACATATTCACAGACGCCCTTCTGGAAGTGGTTCGTGGGGAGGATGCCTATGCCGTTCAGCGCATTCATGAGCAGAGGGGATCCCAGGTCGTGCCGTTTTTGCCATTCCGGGTGCTCCAATATGCGCCGGTCCAGTTCCTTCGAGAGTTCAAGGAAGGCCAGAGGATCGGCCATGGTGACCTGGTTGGTTCCACGAACGGCAACGGCCTTTAGATTTTTTGATCCGAACAGGCACCCCATTCCCGTCCTGCCGCACATGCGGTTATAATTACACGCCACCGTGGCGAACTTGACCAGGTTCTCGCCTGCCGGGCCTATGGCCGCCACCTGATACGCGTTATCCCCAAGCTCCCTGCGTATGGCGGATGTGGCCTGCCACAGATCTTTGCCCCATAGGCGGGAGGCGTCACGGATCTCCACCCGGTCATCAGCAATTACCAGGTAGCATGGCCTTTCAGATCGGCCGGTAATCACGACCTGGTCGTATCCGGCCTGCTTCAGCTCGGGGCCGAAAAAACCGCCGGCGGCCGAGTCTCCGAGTATTCCGGTCAAAGGGGACTTGCCCGAGATGGTCATGTATGCCGAGGAGGTCAAGAGGGATCCGGTTAAAGGGCCCACGCCGATGAGCAGCATGTTTTCAGGGGAGAGCGGATCGATGTCGCGCTTGAGTTCGTCGTGCAGCCGCCAGGAGTTAAGCCCGCGGCCGCCTATGGCCTTTTGCAGGTAGGCGGGATCGCTCTTCTCCCGGACCGCGGATCCGCGACTCAGATCCACACGGAGTATGTGTCCGCCGTAACCGTAAAGCATGTCTCATTCTCCCACTGAGGCCTTCCAGGCCCCTCTCAGGCGCCGTGTCCGGTCCAGAGCGAAGCGGACCCGCTTCTCCTCCGGGCTCAGACCCTTGCTTTGCTTTTTGAAAGCCGAAAGACTCACTGTCTCGGTTTCATCCGGGAAATACTCAATAGCGCCCATGTTACACTGGGCCACGCAGCGCGGGTCGCCCCCGCACAGGTCGCAGGCGTAAGGGATGTCGTTATAGAGTTCGATGGCGCCGATCGGGCAGCGGGTCTCGCAGGTTCCGCAGGCCGTGCAGAGGGTAGGGGATACCACGATTCCGCCCAGAGCGCCGACCTCTATGGCCGACTCAGGGCATCGCGTGCAGTAGCGTTCCTTGCACTGCCGGCATATAACGGGATAGTCAATACCGATGTCCTCGATCTTGACTACCTTCACCCGGGACCGGCTGCGCCCGACGGAGCCGGTGTGAAAAAATGAGCAGTACACCTGGCAGCGCTCGCAACCCGAGCATGTTTCAGGATGGATGACGATCATGCAACCTCGACCCTTTCTATGCGGTAGTGTACCTTACCCTTGGGGTCCGGGCAGCAGAAAAGATTCACTTTGTTTGTCCAGTCGCCCTTCTCCCCGCCCCCGGACCGCTGCAGCAAAGGGAAGATGGGCATCATGCTCTGAAGTGCGTACATGCAGACGTGCTTTCCTTCCGGAATTCGTATGCGACCACCTTCGACCATGAAGCTGTCGCCCACCAGCATGGGCTGGTT
>CAYPSZ010000464.1:0-8252 GCA_964413125.1 uncultured Desulfobacterales bacterium | reverse complement strand
AATGTCTGACCGAAAATAAATACGTTGACCGCCAGGGTGCGGGCCAGGTCCTCGTTGCCGTCCCAGTGCATCTGGAGGTTGAACAGACCGAACGATCCTGCAAGAAGGAGCATGCTCACCAGGACGATACGGAACACCAGGGCCCGCCCCAGGATCGGTTGATTCGGGTCACGTGGCATCCGCTGCATTATGCCCGGCTCTTTGGGTTCAAAGGCTAGCATGAGTCCCAGCAGCAGGGCCGTGGTCATGTTGACCCATAAAATCTGCAGGGGCAGAACCGGAAGTTCCATTCCAAGGAAAACCGCCAGGGTTATGACCAGAGCCTGACCGCCGTTTGTGGGCAGTATCCAGGTGATAAACTTTGTCAGGTTATCGAACACCGCCCTGCCTTCCTCAACCGCGGCCTTGATTGTGGAGAAATTGTCGTCGGTGAGCACCATGTCCGCAGCTTCCTTTGATACATCCGTGCCTGTGATCCCCATGGCCACACCGATATTGGCCTGCCTGAGGGCCGGTGCGTCATTCACTCCGTCGCCGGTCATGGCCACCACATGATCGCGCTTCTGCAGGGCCTCCACCAGCCGGAGCTTCTGCTCCGGAGAGACCCTGGCGAAAACAGCCGTGCTATCGGCGATTTCCGGGAGTGCATGGTCATCTATCTCCTCAAGGTCCCTGCCCGTGGTCACCTCCCGTGTATGGGTTGAGCACGCCTCCCCGCAGAGCCCCAGTTGACGGGCTATGGCAGCGGCTGTTCCGGCGTGGTCTCCTGTTATCATCTTGACCAGGATTCCGGCTTTCTGGCAGACCTCCACTGCATCTTGGGCCTCGGGCCGGGGAGGGTCGATCATGCCCTGAAGACCCAAGAATTGGAGGCCTTCTTCAATGTCTTCATGGGTTATGCGGTCGGTGTCCGGCGGCATTTCCAATCGGGAAAAGGCCAAAACCCGTAATCCCTGACTCGCCATGTCCTCCACCCTTTCGTGGGTGTCCTTGGGATCGGTGGTGTCAATGCCTCCGCCTGATGTATACATTATGCTGCAATCCACGCAGAGGCTTTCTATTGAACCTTTGACATAGACCAGCCTGGGTTTTCCGGGTCCCTGGTCGTGCAGGGTGGCCATGTACTGACGGGCCGACTCAAAAGGTAGAGAGTCGATTATGGGAAGCCGGGATTTCAGGTCCTCAACGGACAGTCCGGCTTTCAAGGCGGCCACGATGAGGGCGCCTTCGGTGGGATCACCCTCCACTGAATATGAATCCCCGTCCTTCTTGATTTCCGAGTCGTTGCAGAGCATGCCGGCGGTCAGAAGTTCTTCCAGGGCCTTGTTTTCAACAGGCTGGGGGGCATTGTTGCCTGGTGTGATATCGCCTTCGGGCGCGTATCCCGCGCCGGAGACCTCATACAAGGCTCCGCCCGCATAAATATCCGTGACGGTCATCTGGTTCTGGGTCAGGGTCCCTGTCTTGTCCGAACAAATTACTGTTGTGCTTCCGAGGGTCTCCACTGCCGGCATCTTCCTGATGATGGCGTTGCGGCGCGCCATGGTTGAAACGCCGATTGCAAGCATAATGGTGATCGCCGCAGGCAATCCCTCGGGGACGGCACTGACCGCCAGGGCCACTGACGCCATGAACATATCGATCCAGTCCCGGCCCTGCAGGAATCCCACCAGAAATGTCACGGCTGCAAGCCCGAGGATTGCATAGAGCAGAACATGGCTGAACTTCTCGATTTTGATTGTGAGAGGGGTGGCTATTATCTCGGCTGATGATATGAGTTCGTTGATGCGGCCGATTTCGGTGTGGTCTCCGGTGGCGATAACGATACCCTGTCCGATTCCGTGTGTAACCAGGGTGGATGAATAGGCCATGTTGCGCCGATCTGACAGTTCCATTCCCTCATCGACAACGTCTTCTGTTTTCTGAACCGATAGGCTTTCTCCTGTCAGGGTGCTTTCATCTATTCGGAGTTCGCGGGCTTTGAACAGACGCATGTCCGCTGGGACCTTGTCCCCGGGTTGAATCAAAACAATGTCGCCTGGAACCAGTTCCTGTGCGGGGATTCTGAGGCGCCCACCGTCACGGACAACAAGGGCCTCGCTCACCATGGCACGCGAGAGGGCGTCAATAGCCTTTATTGCCTTGGACTCCTGAACAAAGCCGATAACGGCGTTGATGAGTATCACTCCGAAAATCACCGCCGACTCCACCCATTCCTGCAGAAGCAGGGTGACCAATGAGGCCGCAAGCAGAATGATTACCAGGGGCTGGTTGAACTGCAATATGAACCTGATGACCGGCCCCTGGGTCTTCTTTGATGTAAGGGTGTTTGAGCCGTATTGTTCGCGCAGCCTAACGGCATCTTCGTTTGACAACCCCCTTGATGTGTCAATCTCAAAATACCCGGCCACATCTTCAACGGCCATACCGTGCCAACCCTTAGGGGACGTTGTTGACTTCGATGAATTATTCACGGTTTCCTCTGAGTTTTGAGGCGTGTTGCTTAATTTTATCAATCAATCGCTACCTCTTTGACGTATGGCTTTGGATATTGCAGAGGTGGTAACACCAACACTCCTGGCGATTTCAGCCAAGGGGACACCGTATTTCTCCACGAGATCCCTTGCGATCTTTCGCCTAATTCTGGATACTGCCGGTCGTCGACTTCCAGACCGCAACTCTTCAATATTCACGCCTTGTTCAAGGCAGTGCTCGCTGATGTATCGCTCGACTTTTTCGACACGTTCATAATGTGAAAATCTTCTTCGCAGTGATGCATCCGCTTCTCGAATCACCTCATTGACAAAATCACCGCTCCCTAGAATGCGCTCATCCGACCGCTCTTTGAGCCCCATTTTGCGTATGGAAATCACTTCCGACCATCCTCCAATGGATCGAATCAGTCCTCCCCCCACCAGTCTGGGGAGTCGACCCTGGTGATAGCCTTCTTCAACATAACTTCGATAGGCCCGCTTTGACTCCCCCGTTTGTTTTCCAAAGAATCTCAATGCGTATTCCGTATCCTGCCAGTCATTTGTGGAGGATCCCATTAATGCCGAATGGCCACACCATTGATACCGGTCCAGCTCCTCCATGTCCCTCACAAGTCCCGCCCGAACCGGGTTCAAGTGGATGTACCGGATCAATTCCTTGAAGTAGGAATCTTCTTCGCAAACAATCGATTTGTACCTGTTCTGGAAAAGATGTCCATGCCTTGAATGACGCAAATTGTATGAAACAGCATAGCCCGTAAGGAGGCGACGCATAAAAACCGGCAAACCCGCCTGTCCGCTGTGGAGAAGGATATGTGCATGGTTGGGCATCAACGCCCATGCATGAATCCGAGTCCCTGTCCTATGAGCCAGGTCACCCATGCGGGAGACAAAGTCCTTCCGGTCAATGTCGCCACCGACGATATTTCTCTTCTCAATCCCCCGAACAATCACATGGTGTAAGGTGCCGGGCGCATCGAGTCTTGCTTGTCTCGGCATTGTTTACCTCCCTTGAACGGTGTGATGAATAGCACCTTAATTCATCGAAGTCAACAACGTCCCCTATTTTTCAGTGTCACGTATTGATCGTAGAAGGAGGCTCCGGTTCCCATATCGGTCGTCCTGTCTTCGATGAGCTGATTTGCGCCGCCGCCGTGTTTTTTCCAGTCCCCGCGGCGATACACCACTGTTTCCGGGTGAAGGCCTTCCAGTGCCCGTACACTTACTTTCATGCGCCCGATGGGGGAAGAGAGGATCGCTTCCTCTGCGGAGTTATTCAGGTAGGATTTCATGGTCTCAGGCGCCACCCAGACCGTTGAAGGCGACTTTTGTTCTTCGGGCAGGATTTGAGAGTGGATGAAACCGCGCCGTATCAAGGTCAGGAGGCGTAGTGGATAGCCGAGCGGGGGGGCCGGCTCGTCGTGGAGAGCCAAGGGAGGATGGTAGCGTTCATCCGGGTGGTCGAACACAAGGCCCTTGTAGGGGACTCGAGGCCCGTGGGCGGGGGTCCACCCTCTCACCTTAAGCGCCTCAAGGGACGTCTCAAGAGACGAAGAGTCGAGTGAAAGACGGAAAACCGTGTCCGCCGGGGGAAGGAGGACGGGCGGGTTAAGGCGTTTTCCAAGGTCGGCCACAATGCCGTAATCGTCTCTCGCACCCTCCGGAGGGGGCACGACCGCCTCGGCCCACTGCAGGTTGTCATGCCAGTAAGACCCCACTATGTCTTCCTGCTCGAGCATCAGGGTGGACGGCAGGACGAGGTCCGCCTGTTCGGCCGTATCGGTCATGAAGGCGTCCACCACCACTTTGAAAGGGACTGTCTTAAGAGCTCTGATGATTTTATCAATATTGGGGGCCTGGTTTACAATATTGGTGCCGTTGATCCAGATCATGTGGATCGGAGGAAGGTCTGCACGCAGGATCTCTTCCCCTATGAGGGGGAGAGAGAGTGTTCTTGGTGAAGGGATGTTTGTCACCCGAGTCCATTCCAGGTTGAAATGGGCAAAGGATTGAGTGTGGTAGTAGCTTCCTCCTCCGGATCGTCCCATGTTGCCTGACAAAAAAGCCAGAGCATTGATGAACCGTACGTTTTCCCCTCCGAAGGTGTAACGCTGCAGACCCGTGCCCACGATCGTGGCGCAGGGCTCCGGACCTGAGTACCACTTTATTATTTCTACGAGGTCGTCAGCAGAGACCCCGCATCGTGATAACAGGTCAGGGACCGACCACGACCGAACCATCTCCAGAAATTGGGGCCAATTCTTTGCCCCACCTTCCGCAAAATCCCGGCCTGATTTACAGTCCGGAAACTCCCGGAGAGCCGCAGCAGCCAGAAAACGATCCGTGCCCGGACGAATGCGGATGAGCGTATCCGATAAAGGCCCGTTTCCGTCACCCCCGGGGGAAATGGTAAGGACACGTGTACCATTCTGCCTTGCCTGTCTTACAAGGGCTTCCAGGTGTATGGAACTCCTTGATAGGTCTTTGCCCCAGTTAACAATTCGATGAGCATTAAGGATGTCCTCCGGGTGGGGGTTCTTCCTGGAACCGAAGTCCCGCAAATAGGCTGAATACCCCGCCCCATCGCACAGGGAACCCGTTACCCGGCTGCTCCCCAGAAGAGAGAAGAAAAACCCCACTCCCTGTTTCAGGAGTCCGTGGGCCCCGGCACCGGGTATGTGGAGTATGGATTCCGGTTCAAGGCGGAGGGCCTGTAACTTCTCAGCGCAGAGGTCCAGGGCGTCGTTCCATGAGATGGATGTCCATCCTCTCCCGGTCCGTAGCCTCGGGCTTAGCAGCCGTGCCGGATGGGCCAGTCGCTCGGGGTGCCGTTTGATCTTGGCGCATGTGAAACCCCGGGTGAATGGATGCTCCGGGTTGCCCCGAATGCGCAGAACCCCGTTCCGGTCTCTGTCCACAATGAGTGAGCAGGCATCAGGGCAATCCATGGTGCAGGCTGTTATGTCAGGCATCTGAATGGCCTCTCTTTTGCTCTTACCGGTAAAATTTTAGCGGTAAAAGGACGTGTGCCGACGGATCCTTATCCTAGCCCTCAGGGAAGTCGCGAGTGGTCCCGGCCGCCCGCTAATTCGGCAGGATTTCAAGCAGGGTGTAAATCAAGCCCTTAAGCGCTCCGCCGCAATTCATGAACTGCCTGATATTTTCTTGATATGACGGCCTAAAGGTCACCGCGAGATCCGTTCGAAAACGTCACGGTCCCGGTCCTGAAGGAAGACGTGGGCAAAAGGGCCCCTTAAGGCTTGGTCGAACCAGGACACGGCTGTCTTTCGGCATTCCGAGCAGACTTCCAGTGGTACTCGAACGCAGAAGACATGGTTCCCGGTGCTCGCAGCGGACTCCACTGCCAGGGCGCCCGCACAGTCTCTGCATACCCTTATGAGTTCTTTCTGTCGCTCGAAAATGCCGTCCGTGTCATAAAAGACTTCCCGCTTTCTTTCGGCCAGTTCTCCGGGGGAGTGTGAGGGCGCGTCGTATTTTCCATCCAGGAACACCCGCGTGAGACGTGCAGCAAGGCGGTCTATGTGCTGGGTCACCGCGGGACTCTGGGGGCGGTAGTCACGGTCGTAATGGGGTTCCTTGACCGTTCGGAGGTCCAGACCCGCCATGGCCATTATGATGCCTACGTTGACATAGGGGAGGGCGCTTTCAACGGCGTAACCTCCCTCCAGAACGGCGATGTCGGGTCGCAGGCGGGCGTTCAACATCGCGTATCCTCGGGCCGAGAAGTTCATGTCGGTAATGGGATCGCTGAAATGATTGTCCTGGCCGGCGGAGTTTACCACCAAGTCCGGCTGGAAACGTTCCAGAAGGGGCATGACAAGTGATTCCATGATCACATGGAATCCTTCTTCTCCTGTCTGAGGAGGCAGGGGGATATTGACGGTTGAGCCCAAGGCGTTGGGGCCTCCCATCTCGTTGGGAAAGCCGGTGCCTGGAAAAATGGTGCGGCCGTCCTGGTGGATTGAGATAAACAGGGTATCCGGATCGTGCCAGTAGATGTCCTGGGTGCCGTCGCCGTGATGGCAGTCCGTGTCAACTATGGCGATTTTTTTGATGCCGTAAGTTCGGCGGATATACTCCACCATGATGGCTTCGATGTTGATGTTGCAGAACCCCCGGTTGCCGTGGACAACCCGCATGGCATGATGCCCGGGAGGACGGACCAGGGCGAAGGCATTGTCAACTTCTCTTTTCATAACGGCGTCTGCAGCCACCAGGCAGCCACCGGCGGATATTAGGTGGCTCTCGGTGGTCACCGAAGCCTCATCGGGCACGGAGAAGTGGACCCGCCTGATATCCTCGAACCCTGCGGGTCGTACCCTGTATTCCACTATGTTGTCAAGATCGAGCAGCCCTTCCTCCAAAACCTGGTCCCAGGTATAGAGCAGGCGCTCCTCCCTTTCAGGGTGGGTGGGGCTTATGGCCCAGTCAAAGGCTGGAAAGAATATGAGGCCTGTGCGTTTAAGCTCCTTTGCCATGACTCTTAGTACCTCCCCGCCCACTCCGGGATCAGTCCTGGAGATGCGCACATGCAAAGACGAATGTTTCGACCGGTCCGAGAGAAACCCTGTATCATGTTGAAGGTTTGTTGTTCTGTAACAATGATTTCAATATCCAGGGGCTTTCCGCCTGCTTGAATAACGGCTTTCTCAAGGGCTTGGCGAGCCATTGCCAGACCTTGTTCAATGCTGAAGGTTGAATCAATGTAATGCTGAATTCCGGCCTCCGGCACCACCACGGTTCCTCTGGTGGTGTCCGCCTGGAGGGAGACCTCGGAGGTGACCCTGGATACGGCTGCGCCCACGGCATTGGCCACATCGGCGTGCCGGGGCACGCGACAGGGGATTCCAAGGGATTGTTCCAGCGGGCCTGCAAGCTGGTTCGCGGGGCCGCCCACAAGGACTATGCCTGTGGGCTCGATTGTCACGCCTTCCAGCACTTCCCGGACCGTGTAAACCGGCTGTGAGTTGATGAAGTGGAGAAACGCCCGAACTGATTCGGCGATGAGGTCCGCTGTATGCTTTATGACGGCCGTCGCGGTTTCATGAATGCTCAGGCCCATGTCGGTGGAGATCTGCTCCATGGCCAAGCAGGCCGTATGATGATCACCCGCCTCCAGAAGGCCGAGGACGATCATGGCATCTGTGGGGGTGGGCGCAGGACCCCCGAACGCTGCGGGCGGGCCGGCGCGCATGGGACCGATTCGGAGCCTGCCTTGTGAATCAGCCCGGACCTCACTGTCTCCGCCGATTCCGATGGAGCGGGTCTGAAGGGACCGGATAAGGGTCGGATATGGACCCAGGCGTATTCCGAACGGCTCCAGCAGGGGTGCTCTTTCGTAAATGACGCCGATGTCGGTTGTGGTGCCTCCAACGTCCAGCACCAGCGTGGTGCCGGGGCAGGGGTCCAAGGCGAGCGCTCCCATTATGCTTGCCGCCGGCCCTGACTGGGCGGTTCGGGCCGGGAAGCCCAGGCTTTCCTCCAGGCTGACTGTGCCGCCGTCCGGCTTGAGCAGGTAACGCGGCGCGTGAAGTCCGTGCTCCTCCAAGATGAGCTCAAGGGCCCCGACAAAGGTATCATGTGTCTCCTTGAGTGCGGCATTCAGGTAGGTTGTTGCGATGCGCCGGGGAAACCCCAGGTTTCCCGAGACTCGGTGTCCCATGGCCGGTTCAGGGAACTGGGTACCGACCCATCTAGCCATCTGAAGCTCGTGGGCAGGATTGCGGATCGAGAACTTGG
>CAYPSZ010000463.1:0-24588 GCA_964413125.1 uncultured Desulfobacterales bacterium | reverse complement strand
GGTTTTCCGCGGATCTCCGGCTGCGTCTTCTGTCAAGTTCTCCTCTGGAAAGGGCTTTTACAAGCATCAGGTCATTGGATCCGTGACGCGCCTCTTGTGACTTTCCGGCCATTGCATACGCGAAGGTCAAAAGAGCGATGGCGGTGACGGCATTGGAGTCGGAGCCATAATCCCGTCGGGCGATATCCACCTTGCTGACGCTTTCCAGGACCTCGGCAGGCACATCCTCAAGGGTGGTCTTTCGGGAAAAGGTCCGGGAAAGCCAGGAGAATGATTGTTCGCCGACAAGATCAACAATGGGGTCGTTTGTTCTTTTGTTCATGATTGATACAGCATAACGGAAACCCATCCTTTACTCAACGCCTATTCGATGCTGATCGGACCAACCCCTTTTCCGTTGACTGACCAAGAGCGTTCCCATACCATGCCCTAAGTATTCGGAAGGTCGAGAGGGATTTCGGGTAAGGAGGGTCTTGATATGGGTAACGGGAACGTGGTCTTCCTGGAGGTGCTGGAGTGGTTTGATGATACAGGTCGCCGGCTGGTTCACCGCATCCCGGAGAATGGATCCGGTGAGATCAAGTTCGGGGCGCAGCTCATTGTGCGTGACAGTCAGGCGGGGGTCTTTTTCTATAAGGGCAAGGCCCTGGAGGCCTTTGGACCGGGCCGGCACACTCTGAAGACGGGGAATGTCCCCCTCCTGACCAAGGTGGCGGCCATTCCCTGGGCCATGCAAAGCCCTCTTAGGGCGGAGATGTATTTCGTAAACATGAAGGTGTTCACGAATCTCAAGTGGGGGACCCGGGATCCGGTAGCATTCAAGGACTCGGAGCTAGGCCTGATACGGCTGAGAGCCTTCGGGGTATTCAACCTGCAGGTGGTTCAACCCATACTTTTTATTAATAAAATAGTGGGCACCCAGGGTATGTTCAATACCGAGGAGGTGGAGGAGTATCTGAATCGCGTCATAGTCAGCCGGTTCAACGACTACATGGGGGAGACCCTGGACTCCATCCTGAACCTCCCGGCCAAGTATGACGAGCTTTCAGAAGGATTGGCGCGACGCGTACATGATGACTTCGGCCACTTCGGGCTGGCCATGACCCAGCTTTATGTGAACTCCATAACCCCGCCTCCCGAGGTGCAGCAGGCGATCGACGACCGGAGCCGCATGGGTGTATTTGAAGACATGAACAAGCTCATGCAGCTCAAGGCCGCCATGGCCATGGAAAAGGCCGCCGGGAGCGAAGGAGGAGCAGGTGACGGTATGGGAATGGGAATGGGGATCATGATGCCTGCCATGTTCGCCCAGTATTTTGCCGGCGCCGCGCACAAAGACAGCGGCTCACCTCCGCGGGGAGCAGGGGGTCTTGCTGCCGGGGGGGAAGATGCGGGAAGGGGGATGCCGGCTGCAACAACGGCATGCCAGGACTGTGGTAGCAACATTCCAGTAAACGCAAGGTTCTGTCCTTTTTGCGGTCATCAACAGGTGGTCTTCACCCAGTGCGCAAGCTGCGGGAAAAACTTGGCGCCCAATGCGCGGTTCTGCTCACGGTGCGGCCGGCCCGTGGAGGAAAAACCGGCGACCAGGTTCTGCACCGCCTGTGGAAGCGAAAACCTCCAAGACGCCAAGTTCTGTAACGACTGCGGTGAGAAGCTCTAGGCTGCAAATCGAATACCAGTGCCCCCAGTGTGGGGCGCCGGCCACCATCGAGGAGACGGATCACCTCTTTTTCTGCGCTTTCTGCCGCGTCAAATCCTACCTTCTGAGCCGCGTGTACCGCTACGTCCTGCCTCACAAGGCCTCCAGGGGTCGGGAGTTGATTTATATGCCTTATTGGCGGTTCAAGGGCATGCTCTTTGCCTGCACCCAGGCCGGAGTGGAGCACAGGATCGTGGATGTGAGCTACCTGGGGGTCCATACACCTCATGTACCCATGTCGCTGGGTCTTCGTAGCCAGACCCAGCGACTGCGCTTCTTGACGCCCGAGGCCGAAGGCCGCTTTCTCATGCCGGATATATCCTATGCGGACATGCTGGAACGGATTCAAAAGCGTTTCGCAAAGCCGGGGGCCTCTTCCTCGTTTTTCCGCTCTTTCATAGGCGAGACCCTCAGCATCCTTTACGCACCCTTTTATGTGGACCACGAGCTCTACGACGGAGTCCTCAACCGGCCGATCTCGCCGCCTCTGTCCGGTGACTCAGCCTTGCGAGCCAAGCCCGGAGGGCGCCCGGCATGGAAGCTTCGTTTCGTGCCGGCCCAGTGCCCGGAATGCGGGTGGGACCTGGAGGGGGAACGGGACAGCTTCGCCCTCACCTGCGGGAACTGTCAATCAATTTGGCACGCCGGAAAGCGGCGCTTTATGAAGCTGGAGTTCGGCAGTCTACCCGACCCAAATAACAGGGGAACCACTCTTTTTCTCCCTTTTTTCAGGATCAGGCCCAAGGTTATCGGAGTGAACCTGGAATCCATGGCGGACCTGGTGCGTCTTGGAAATCTGCCCAAGGCGGTCCGGGGGTCCATGGAGAAAGAGCCGTTTTATTTCTGGGCGCCGGCCTTCAAGATCCGGCCGCAGGATTTTCTGCGCCTGTCCGTACGGACAACTCTTGGGCAACCTGCGGCAGAAATGGAGTCCCGCCTGCCCGATGGGGAGAAGTATCCCGTGACCCTGCCGCTAAACGAGGCACTGGAGAGCCTCAAAGTCAACCTGGCCTCATTCATGAAACCTACCGACAACCTTCCCAGATTGCTTCCTGAAATCTCAATAGAGCCCAGGCACATAACCCTTGCCTACATTCCGTTTCAGGTGAAGGGAAACGAGACCCTTTACACACCGTGCCGTCTGCGGATCAACCGAAACCTGCTGGTTTACGGGCGAATGCTTTAGCATGAAGACACTCAATCTCTCATGAAAGGCTTTTGCCGTCACCAGGAATGAAAAAGACTAAAAACCCACGTTTAACCGCAAGAGAGCCTCTTTGCGTATCGGGCATAACGTATGAGCGCGGCCATGGCCTTCCCGCACCGCTCGGGGCTTGGAAGCACCGGAACACCTCGATCCTGGAGTTCGCGGACAAAAAAATCTTCACGCATGCGGAAGGAAAAACCCAAGACCGGTTTGTGTTTGCGTAACGATGCTATGGACCGGGCCTGTTCAGACAGGAGAACGAGCGTCTGCTCGTCCACCTGTTCCCCTGGCACTCCCATGGCCTCAAGGGCTCGTTTCACGGTTTTTGAAGGCACAAGGAAATACACGAGAAGCCCGGCCGCCACGGGATCATTCAGGAGGATTTCAGGGATTGTGGAGAAGTAATCGAGAGGGTTTTTTGTAAATGTGACATCCACGGGATTGCCCACGCTTCCGGTGCCCGGCACGTAGGGGGCTATCCGTTCAAGGGTGTCAGGGGAAAGATCGGGCACCGTCATCCCGGCCCGGCTACAGGCATCCGCGGCTGCCGCACCGGGGCCCCCTGAGTGAGTTTGAATCACCACCCCATCGCCTGCCGGGAGCGGGACACCTCCACCCAGCACCCAACAGAAATCGAACAGCTCTTCAATGGAGGCCGCCCTAATGACACCCGCCTGGCGGAAGACACCGTCATAAAGCCTGTCCGGACCGGCCAGTGCCCCGGTGTGGCTCCTTCCGGCCTTACGTCCGGCCTCGGATCCCCCGGCGTAGAATGCCACAATGGGTTTTGCAGGCACAATGTCCCTGGCGGCCTCCAAGAATGCCCGCCCCCGGCGAATCGCCTCTATGTAAAGGCCGATCACACGGGTGTTGGGGCAGGATGCCAGGTATTGCATGCCGTCCACAAGGTCGATATCGGCCTCATTGCCCACACTGATGCCCGTGCTGAACCCCAGGCCGAAGCGGGCAAGGTGGTCGAACATTTGGGTCACGAAGCTCCCGCTTTGGGAGACCACGCCTATAAATCCCGGACGGCAGGTGTACTCAAAGAAGGTTGTGTTCAAACGGCGATGCGGGTTAACCGCACCGATGCAGTTGGGTCCCAGCAACCTGATGTGATGCCGGCCGGCCGTTTCAAGGAGTTGGGACTGAAGACGCCTTCCCTCCCGGGTGCCCAGTTCCGCGAAACCGCCCGAGACCACGATGGCGCGGCGGATTCCTTTTTTCCCGCAGGTGTCAAGAACATCTCCAACAATACGCGTAGGCAGGATTATCAGCGCCAGATCCGGCGTCTCGGGCAAATCACGTACATCAGGATAGGCCTTGCGACCCAGCACTGTCTGTTCGGTTGGATGAATGGGATATACGGCGCCTTCGTAACCGAGTTCAAGAAGGCTCGATAGCTGGGTCGTGCCCATGGCGGAAAACCGGTTGGATGCACCGAATACGGCGATACTCCGTGGGTTGCAGATGCGATACAGCGGACTCGATTCGATAGCGGGTATCATAAGGTCAATTTTCCGGCGTCAGGCATGCGTTTAGAGTGTGGCGGAGTTCTCAGGATCCAAGACGATTAGTGCGTCGGCCGCGATGAGGTCGCCGTTGGGCCTAATGATCGCAGGATTGATATCGATTTCGGCCACTGAGTCCAGTTCCATGCCTATACGCCCAAGGGCCGTCAGGAAAAGGAAGAGGGTGTCCATGTCGGCCGGCGCCTGTCCCCGGAACTCGCCCAACAGGGCAGATGCGCGGAGTTCCCGGGCCATGTCTGCAGCATCGCCTTGGCCGATGGGGGCCACGCGGAAGGCCGTATCCTCAAGGACTTCCGTGAATATCCCTCCTATGCCGAGCATGACGCAGGGCCCGAACTGAGGGTCCCTGATCAGGCCGAGGAGTAGTTCCCTGTTGCCTGAGACCATTTCCTGGATCAGGACACCATCTAAGGGGGCCGCGGCCTGTTCAACGATTCGACGGTATCCCTCGCGAACTGCTTTTGCATCGGACATATGCAGTAAAACCCCGCCGTGCTCGGTTTTGTGAAGCATTTGTGAGGAGCAGGCCTTGAGAGCCACAGGGAAACCCAGCGTCTCGGCAATGCTCACCGCATCGGCCTCATTGCGGGCCAGGCCTTCACCGGTGATTGGGATGTCGTAGCAGGCCAGGACTTTTTTGGAGTCGTACTCGGACAATGCCGACTGTCCGCGTTGGAATGCCGACTGGATTATTGCCGCAGGGCTGGTATCCGTCATTGGTTGTCCTTTCACTTTTTTCTTTTTTTCCGACCTTTCTTGGCGGGAGCGGGTTCCTGTTCCGCAGGAGGCGCCGGTGCGAGTCCGAATACACCTCCGGGCTGAGCACTGGTGGCGATCTTCTTTCCCGGGTGTCCCGGCTCCTTTTTCGGTCTTGTTCTGGGGGCCTCTCCTTCCGAGATTTGTTCCACGGGTTTTTCCGGCCCGGGTTTCGTTGAGGCCGGCTTAGCCTTTTCCACAGGGCGCGCCTCTTGTCCCGCCCTGTCAGGGGCTTTCTTTTTGGATGAACGACGCCTCCTTGTTGACCTGGAGCCCGGCTTTGTGCCGGCTTCAACCGCTTCCGGGGAGGGCTGTCTTTCTTCCGTTTGTTCGGAAGGTCCCGAATGTTGGGCTTCAGAGGCCTCGGATGCTGGCTGAGGCCTGCCCTGTTTCAAAGGGGGTCGACGTCTTCGTCCCGGCTCCCTGGAACCGCTTTCTCTCCTGGGTTTATGCGCCCTCGGCGAAGGGCCGCGGTCTTTAACTTCTCCCATGGAAACCTGGCCCGCTTTGTCCTCGACGAACCAGTCCTCGGCGGGCCAGACCACCGGAAGCTTGTACCCGAGCATTTCCTCCAGTGGTTCAAGGTGGTAAACATAGCGTTCGCAGGCCATGGTCATGGCCCGCCCCTTCTTTCCGGCCCTTGCGGTACGACCGATTCGGTGGATGTAGTTTTCAGAGTCCTGAGGGAGGTCGTAATTGATGACGTGGGTGATGTCCTCAACGTGGATGCCCCGCGATGCCACGTCCGTAGCCACCAGGATCTTGACCTTTCCGGCCTTGAAGCGGCCCATAAGAGACAATCGTTTGGGCTGGGGAAGATCTCCGGTGATGCCCTCCGCGGGATATCCATTACCCCGGAGCTTGCGGGTAAGCCAGTCAACACCTGCCTTGGTGTTGGAAAAGATCAGTGCGCGTTCCCATTCCTCTCGTTGCAGGAGCCCCAGCAGCAGTTTGAGCTTCTCGTGGCGGCCTACGTGATAAAGGGACTGCTCGATACCATCCACCACCACTTCCTCCGGGGTGACGGAAATGACCTCAGGGAGGTTCATGTACTCATATGTGAGCTCGAGGACCCGGTAGCTGAGCGTGGCGGAGAAGAGCATGGACTGGCGCTTATTGTAGTGGGGTAGCTTCCGTAGTATGTATCGCATGTCCTTGGTAAACCCTAGATCAAAAAGGCGGTCAGCCTCGTCGATAACAAGGGAATTGATACCTGAGGGCTTGAAAACCCCTTGCTTGAGGTAGTCGATGATCCGGCCCGGTGTGCATATTACGATGTCCGGACCCCGCCGGAGTACATCAGCTTGCTTTTTGTAGTCGATTCCTCCCACCACCTGGGCAAGTGTCAGCCCCGTGTGCCCGCCTAACAGAGTGGCATCATCGTAGATCTGGAGCGCCAGTTCCCGGGTGGGGGCAACTATGAGGGCCGATGGAGATCCTTTTTTGTTTTTACCAGGTTCGGACAGCAGCCGGTTGAAGATCGTGACCAGGAAGGCCGCCGTTTTTCCGGTCCCGGTCTGGGCCTGTCCCGCAATATCGCTTCCGGTGAGGGACAGAGGGAGGACCTGGGCCTGAATGGGCGTGCAGAAGGTAAAGCCGGCGTCCTTCAGTCCTGCAAGGACCTGGTCCGAAAGTCGAAAGTCATCAAATCGTGTCTGGGTCAAGAATCTCGGTGTGGTGGGCCTTATGATCTGTGGTGTTTCAATGTCGTCGGACATGTTCTGCTCTTCTCTTTGTTCGTGCATGTGAAGGGGCTCTCCCTAAACTCTAAACAGGGGTAGAATAGACAACCCGAAGAGAATTGTAAAGGAAGGCCTGACCGTTCTTCTTGCGGTCGTATGAAGGAAGTGAAGAAACGCTTTTGGAACATTATGTCCGAGCTTGATGGAAATCCGGGGCGCCTGCTTACATGCAAGGCCTCGCCCCGTGCGCTGTGGCCACGGGCGCAGTAAAATTATTTAACACCATGATATCCTGAATTAAAATCATTTCACTTTCAAAAATAGCTAACGCTCGTATTATTGTCAAGGGTTCTTAAGTCAAAATTCTCATCGTCCTTTAATCGGACGGATGTTACCATACCGGTGGGAATTGTGGGGCCATCAAACACCGGAGGCTTTAATGTGAATAAATACATAGATCCCAGGATGCATTCGGCCGAGCATCTGCTGAACCAGGCCATGGAAAGGGCGTTCGGTTGCGGCCGCTGTGTTACGGCACACATTGAACGAAAGAAATCCAAGTGCGATTACCGTTTCCACCGGCCCCTGACGGATGAAGAGGTTAGGAGTATAGAGGAACAGGTGAACCGGATAATCGAATCCGATCTTCCTGTGACCGAGCGGTTCGCCGCCAGGGATCAGTGCGTGGAGCAATTCGACCTGGGACGTCTTCCTGTGGACGCAGGAGAGGAAATCCGGATCGTCGAGATAGGCGACTACGACGCCTGCCCTTGCATCGGGCCACATGTGGGATCCACGGCCGAGATCGGTCTTTTTCGTATTGTCTCGGTAGACCTGCAAGGGGACACCCTGAGAATAAGGTACAAACTCTCCGGGCCTCCGCAGTCATGATTTCAGCCCCTAAGTACTTGACGGCGAGCAGGCTCCATCTATAATGTCGATATAAGGGCCGGCGGGCCGCAGGCTTGGGGGCTTAGTCACAAGGCCCCGCCAGAGAGACAGTGCCCGTTGCCCGTGGGATTAGCCATGCCTCACGGGCTTAAAGACGGGCCAAGGAAGGAGGAGAATGATGTCTTGTCCACTGAATCATCCCGGAAGTTCCCGTGATATGAGCCGTCGAGAATTCATGCGCCTGGCGGGCCTTGCAACAGTGGGACTGGCCTCAGGCTGCGCTGTCAATCCGGTTACCGGGCGTTCGGAACTGATGCTGGTCTCTGAGCGGGACGAAATCAGGATTGATCGTGAAAACAGAAGCCATCAGTTTTCAGCGGACTATGGCATCGTTCAGGACCGCTCATTGAATGATTACGTAAACAAGACCGGTCTGAACATAGCTTCTTTCACACATCGCCCTCAAATGCCCTACTCTTTTAATGTGGTCAACGCGCCTTATGTCAATGCTTACGCCTTCCCGGGCGGCAGCATCGCCTGCACCAGAGGAATTCTGTTGGAGCTTGAAAATGAGGCCGAACTGGCCGCTCTTCTCGGTCATGAAATGGGGCATGTCAACGCTCGGCATACAGCGCAGCAGATGTCCAAGGGACTGTTGGTTGCGGCTGCTGTGGGCGGACTTTCCGCGGCGGCATCCACCCGGGACAGTGCTCTGGGAGAACTGGTTTCCGGACTTGGAGGCATCGGGGCCGGAGCCTTGCTGGCCAAGTACAGCCGGGATAACGAACGTGAGGCCGATTCCCTGGCCCTCACCTATATGACCCGGGGGGGGTACAACCCGGAGGGCATTGTGGGACTCATGGACATGCTTCGAAGCACCTCGTCTCGAAAGCCCAATGCCCTTGAACTCATGTTCTCGACACATCCCATGAGTGCGGAGCGTTATGATACGGCAAAGCAACTTGTTGAAAGACGGTATGGCAATCAGCAGGGAAGACCCCTTCATCGTGATAGGTATATGGACCGGACCGCGGGGCTTAGGGCCATGCGCGGCGCCATCGAGGCCATGCAGGCGGGAGACAAGGCCATGGCGGAGAAGGACCTGGGGCGGGCTGATGCCCATTATCGAAGGGCACTCCAGGAGGCACCCGGCGACTACGCGACCCTGGTGAAATGCGCTGAATGCGGGCTTGCCCGCAAGCAATACTCCGAGGCCCGGCGTTACGCGGAGACCGCACAACAGATATACCCCCTGGAGGCCAGGGCCTACTATGTGAGCGGGATCTCGCGGATCCTGGAGAAGGACTGGGCAGGGGCCTATGGTGAATTCTCAACATACGAAGAACGGCTTCCCGGCAATCCCAACACCGTCTTCCTTAAGGGGTTTTCACTCGAGGGCATGGGCCGGAAGAGAGAAGCGGCGGAGGCGTATTACAGCTACCTTAGGGTTGTGTCCGGGGGAGACCGGGCCAAATACGCCTACAACCGGCTCGTGGAATGGGGATATGTCAAACCGCAGGGGAGCTGAGCCGTCAACGCCGCCAACAGACCCCGGCCAGGGGCTCCGGTGGCCGATACTGATAAGAGGAATCCTGATTCGGCGATACAAAAGGTTCATGGCCGACGTGAAGCTTGGAAACGGCCATGTAGTGACCGCCCACTGCCCCAATTCCGGGAGCATGCTTACATGTTCGGAGCCTGGTCGCCCGGTTTTTCTCTCATCCCACAATAACCCCCGCAGGAAACTTCGCTATACCTGGGAAATGATTCAAATGCCTTCCAGCCTGGTTGGAGTGAACACCCTCGTGCCTAACCGGCTCGTGCATGATGGTGCGGTTGACGGTGCCATTAAAGAGCTGAAAGGGTACCACCGCGCTCGTAGAGAGGTGCCTTACGGGCGTGGTTCCCGCGTCGACCTTCTCCTTGAGCGGGGGGCCGAGCGTTGTTACGTCGAGGTCAAGAACTGTACCCTTGTGGAGGGCGGTCTGGCCTGTTTTCCGGACGCTGTGACCGCCAGAGGGCTTAAGCATTTAAAGGAGCTGGGAGACCAGGTGGTGGCCGGCCACAGGGCGGTAATCTTTTTTCTAATCCAGCGTATGGATGCCGACCGGTTTGCTCCGGCCGACCACATCGATCCCGCTTACGGGAAATGGCTTCGCCGGGTCATCGCCGCCGGAGTGGAGGCCCTGGCT
This sequence comes from uncultured Desulfobacterales bacterium, assembly GCA_964413125.1. Classification (GTDB taxonomy): domain Bacteria; phylum Desulfobacterota; class DSM-4660; order Desulfatiglandales; family HGW-15; genus JAIPEI01. The sequence goes on along the minus strand of CAYPSZ010000463.1, from coordinate 14,626 downwards.
TATGACGTGCATTTGGATCTGGAGAGGGTCCGCCTGAGAAGGCCTGTTCCAATTGCAGCATAAGCCTTTTTCTTCAGCACTGCGGCAGGAGAGGTTTGATGGATGCACAGAAGAAAGCCTTCCTGTTCGGTCTCTTTGCCGTACTCCTCTGGTCCACCGTGGCGTCGGCCTTCAAGATCTCACTGCGCTACCTGGACCCCGCCCAACTTGTTCTCTACTCGAGTCTGGCCTCCTTGCTGACCCTTGGAGGCCTTTTGTGGGCCCAGGGAAAGCTGGAGCTGGTTTTTGGCGGATCCAGGGCGGACTACCTGCGTTCCCTTGTACTGGGACTACTAAATCCTTTCCTTTATTATCTTGTCCTTTTCAAGGCCTACGACCTCCTTCCCGCCCAGGAGGCTCAGCCGCTGAACTACACGTGGGCCATAACTCTCGGGCTTCTCTCAGTCCCCTTGCTCAGACAGAGGCTTGCCCCGACAGATATTTTGGCTACAGTAGTGAGCTATACGGGGGTGTTGATCATATCCACCCGGGGAGAAATCTTGAGCCTGCGGTTCACCGATCCACTGGGTGTAGGCCTGGCTTTAGGAAGCACTGTGATATGGGCGCTCTACTGGATCTTCAATACGCGCGATCCACGCGATCCTGTGGTCGGTCTCTTTCTTAACTTTTTGTTCAGCCTGCCCTTCGTGACCGGTTTTGCGCTGGTCTTCTCGCAAAAGGAGATCGCGGATCCCCGAGGGCTTCTTGGCGCGACATATATCGGGGTTTTTGAAATGGGAATCACTTTCGTGCTCTGGCTCTCGGCGCTAAAACTGACAAGCAGCGCCTCGCGGATAGCGAACCTGATTTTCCTCTCCCCGTTTCTTTCCCTCGTATTCATTCGATTCTTTGTGGGTGAGGATATCAGGGGTTCAACCTTGGTGGGGCTTATGTTCATCATGGGAGGACTTGCGGTTCAGCAGGCAGGCGCCCGAAGAGGAAGTCATAAACGGCTTAAGTAGTTGTGCTTGGTTATCTAAAGAAGAGTTGCCTTTTTATGTAATAACGTGACTTTGGAAATGGTGATAAGGTGATAAATACGCCAAAGACAAAAATAGTATGTACCATTGGACCGGCCAGTGAATCCCCTGAAATGCTCCGTTCCCTGGTGGCAAATGGGATGAGTGTTGCCCGTCTCAATTTTTCCCACGGCGACCAACAAGGGCATCTCCGCAAGATCGAATCCATCAGGGAGGTCTCCAAGTCCCTGGGGCGTCCCGTGGCAGTGCTGGCCGACCTGGCAGGCCCCAAGATCCGCGTTGGAACGATCCCGGACCCGGGTATCCGTCTGGAGGCGGGGGAACCCTTTGTGCTGACAAGTGAGCCTGTGGAAGGCTCTCGATCCCGGGTCTCGGTCTCCTACCGGAATCTCCCTGATGAGGTGCGTCCGGGAGACCGGATTCTCCTGGCCGACGGCTTCATGGAGCTGGTGGTTAAAGACACGGACCGCCGGGAAATCAGGACGGTGGTGGTGACCGGGGGCGTGCTCACATCTCGAAAAGGAGTTAACCTGCCTTCAGGGACTGTGCGCATACCCTCATTTACGGAAAAGGATCGCGTTGACCTCCAGTTCGGGTTGGAGAATGATGTGGACTTCGTGGCGGTGTCTTTCGTCCGGAAAGCCGGGGACGTCCTCAGGGTGAAGGAGATGATTCGGGCAAAGGGGAAGGAGACCCCCGTGATAGCCAAGATAGAAAAGCACGAGGCTCTGAGTGAATTGGATGACATCATAAACGCCTCGGATGGAATTATGGTCGCCCGGGGAGATCTGGGTGTGGAGATACCCCCTGAGCAGGTCCCGGGTCTTCAGAAGACCATGATCCGGCGAGCGAATAGGTCGGGAAAACCGGTTATCACCGCAACGCAGATGCTTCGCTCCATGGTGGATGCGCCGCGGCCCACCCGTGCCGAGGCGGCGGATGTGGCCAACGCGGTCCTGGACGGCACTGATGCGGTTATGTTATCGGAAGAGACGGCTGTTGGGACATATCCCGTACAATCAGTGCAGTTCATGAACCGCATAGTTTCCTCTGCGGAGGAGGATTTTCCCTTTGAGCGGCATCTGGACCTCATGCCTGATCCGGGCGTGTACGAGTCCGTTGCCCATGCGGCCTGTGTGCTGGCCGGTCACCTGTGTGCGTCCGCCATTGTGGCCCCCACAAGTTCAGGCAAGACCGCTGCTCAAGTTTCCCGGTTTCGACCAAGGCAGAGAATAATTGCATTATCTCCCAATATCTCCTCAGTTCGAAGGGCCATGCTCTTCTGGGGCTGCGAGCCCGTCTTGATTGAAGCGCCTGCCGGTGATGAAGACATAGTCGATTTCGCAGTACGCACGGCCCTGGAAAGCGGATACGTCGCCAAAGGAGACCTTCTGGTGGTGACGGCCGGGTATCCCTTCTGGGTGCCGGGCTCCACAAACATGATACGCGTTTTATCTGCTTGAGGCGTCTTGGGGTCCGGATTTAACGTGGCGGACCACATCGGTTTCTGGTAGCGTTCCGTATGCTCTTCGTCCGGACATCCATTACCGTGTTTCACCATTAAGAACACGAACAAACACAAAAGGAGTGACTCGAATTATGGAAGAAATCGCAAAACTCGTAATCGACGGCCATACATATGAGCTGCCTGTGGTCCGCGGCACAGAGGGTGAAAGGGCCATTGATATTTCCAGACTTCGCGAGGAGACAGGCCTGATAACCCTTGACACGGGATACCCCAACACAGGTGCCTGCAAGAGCAGCATCACTTACATGGACGGAGAAAAGGGTGTCCTAAGGTATCGTGGATATCCGGTGGAACAGCTGGCAGAGCATTCGACATTTGTCGAGACGGCATTTCTTCTTATCAATGGAGAGTTGCCGACCCGGGAGGAACTGACACGGTTTTCAGTCCTGCTTAACGATCACAGCCTGGTTCACCGGGATATGCTCCTATTCTTCGACAACTTTCCCAGGCGCGCACATCCCATGGGGATACTCTCATCCATGGTGAACGCCCTCCGGGCCTTCTATCCCGAACTGCCCGAACGCTCCGAGGAGGAAGAGATCAACGTCACCTTTACCCGGCTTATCTCCAAGATCCGGACCATGGCGGCCATCTCCTACAAGTTGAGCAGAGGACACGAGGTCATTTACCCCAGGCCGGACCTCACCTACGCGGCCAACTTCTTGAATATGATGTTCGACTCACCAGTGCGCCCCTATGAGCTGGATGAGGATATCGCCCGAGCGTTGAATGTTTTCTGGATTCTACACGCAGACCACGAACAGAACTGCTCAACCGCTGCCGTACGCCTGGTGGGAAGCGCCCGGGTGAACCTTTATGCGGCCATCTCGGCGGGTATCTGCGCTCTCTGGGGCCCGCTACACGGAGGAGCCAATCAGGCCGTGGTGGAAATGCTCATCGCCATCCAGGAGAACGGCGGAGATATAGGGCCTTTCATTGCGCGTGCCAAGGATAGAAATGATCCGTTCCGGCTCATGGGTTTCGGCCATCGTGTCTACAAAACCTTTGATCCAAGGGGGAAAATCATGAAACAGATGGCCGACCGGGTCCTCAAGAAACAGAAGGTGCATGATCCGCTTCTTGATATTGCCCGAAAGCTTGAAGAAGTCGCACTTGAGGATCCCTACTTCATTGATCACCACCTATATCCCAACGTTGACTTCTACAGCGGGATTGTCATGCGGGCCATGGGTATCCCCACCAACATGTTCACCGTCATGTTCGCCATCGGGCGGCTTCCGGGCTGGATCAGCCAGTGGAAGGAGAGCATGGACGACCCGGAATGGAAGCTCCAGAGGCCCAGGCAGGTATACATGGGCCCAAAGGAACGTGACTACGTACCCATGGCTGAGAGGACGCAATAACGCCCGTAAAGCGTTTGACCGGGCCCAGGGGCTTGACTTGGATCAAAAGCAACCCATAGAGAGGAGCTTATGAATCTCGATATTTTTAATTCCATGGATGCGCCGGCCTTGCGAAAGTACATAGAGTTTCTACTGTGGCACTACCGGGTGATGGACTCGTTCTGGTTTCTTCGAGTTGCTGATCGATTTGACCAAGCGACGGCCGAGCGAGTCAACGAGGAGGTGTGGTGCCGCATTCCTGCCATGGCGGCCAGAGACCTTCTCAAACGCTTTGACATAAAGGAGCGCGGCCTCAAAGGGTTTGTGGAGGCGCAGAAGTACTTCCCCTGGTTCATCCTGGTGGGCTATGATATTGAGGAACATGAAGAGGAGGTGATCATTTCCGTTCCATCTTGCCCCACCCAGGAGGCCCGTCTCAAAAGAGGGTTGGGTGAGTACGATTGCAAAGAGATGCACCGCGGGGAATTCGAGAGCTTCGCCCACGAGGTTGATGACCGTATCAAGGTGGAGTGCCTGTTTGCCCCCCCTGACCCTCATCCGGAAAACCTGTTTTGCAAGTGGCGATTCACCTTGCAAGAGGCGTAGCCCATCTTAACGCAGCCTTTGTGTTTTATGCCGGAGGACTTGAGGCTTGTTGGACAAAAGAGACGAACTTAAGAGGCTCAAGAGGGACTACCTGGAGCTTGATCGGGTATGCCAGGAAGAGAAGGAGTTGCTTATCCGGATAATTCACGTCCTTGGATCAGTTCCATCGGGGGACCGGGAATTATCGGGAATTGTGGATTCCATGGAGCAACTGCTCGTGCCGGAGCAGGCACTCAATCAGGACGGGCTTCTGGAGGCACTTGACCGCATCAAGGGGAGGCTCATTAAGATTGAGGAAGAGCCCGACAGGCCTTACGCAGCCACTGAGGTCGAGGTGCTGTCCGAGCGCCTTTTTGCCATCTGCCGCATACTTCGCAGGATCATGATCACCGTTATGGATGATTTCTATCCCCTTTCCCCGCAACTGAAGAATCGGGCCGGAGAAATCGACCTGGAATGCGTCGGGGACCCGGCCGGTTTTGAGCTGGACGTGCCGTCCGGCAAGTTCCTCTCGTTTCTGGATGAGCTCAAGACTGCCATCACTTGGGACTTTCGAGAAGTCAGCGGGGCCCTCTTCAACCTTCTTGATCAGGTGAAGGAGCTGGAGGCCTCGTTCACCAAGGAGTTCGGGATCGAGGGAGGCCGTATGGATGAGATCGAGTACTTCGAGCTGAAAGTAAACAGTGAAGTAGGATCCATTGTGGATTCCTTCGACATCCATACCACCGTCAGCGAGATCAAGCAGGCAGTAGTAAGGAAAATCGAGAACATAAAGGAGCTTGTCTCCCTGCGTAAACAGGAGGAGCTTTCACGGACGGAATCTTTCAAGAGAAGCGTTCAAAGCCTTAAGTCACGCATAGAGCAAGTGGAACGTGACGCCCTGGAGATGTCCAGGCGGGCGGAAGAGTTCGAGGCCGCGGCCATGAAGGATGAACTCACAGGTCTTTACAACCGGAAGGCTTTCGACGGACGCATCAACAAGGCGCTCGAAAAGTTCAATAAGGGGGGAAGCCCCTTTGCCCTGATTCTCTTTGATCTTGACGGGTTTAAGGAGATCAACGACACCTTCGGTCACTTGGCCGGGGACAAGGTTCTCCAGAAGGTTGGCGGATGTTTGAGGGAAACTTTCAGAAAACATGACTTCATTGCTCGCTATGGAGGAGACGAATTCGTAGTGCTCATAGAAGAACTCAGCCGGGAGCTGGCAAGGGAGAAGATACTGGCCTTCATGAAGAACCTTAAGCGGCTTCGCTTTACCTCCCACGCCAAGGGTGACATCTCCGTGGGTGTGAGTCCTGGTATCGCTATGGCGAAGGCCGGGGACTCTCCCGAGACTTTGATCGAACGCGCGGATAAGGCCATGTATGATGTCAAAAACAAGAGGAGATAGGGACGCATTCGAGGACCTGTACCGTCGGTTGAACCGCAGGTGCTTTGTGGAACCTGATCCTCTACAGTTCCTTTATGACTATCCCGAGATCTGCGACCGCGAACTGATTGCCCTGGTGGCTTCGGCGCTGGCGTATGGGCGGGTCGCCCAGATCCTCAAGAGCGTGTCTTACGTCCGTGACATCCTGGGGCCGTCACCACATGGATTCCTCATGGACGCCTCCCGGGAGACCTTGGCAAAGGCCCTTTCGGGCTTTCGTCATCGTTTCAGTACCGGCGAAGACGTGGCGGAGCTGCTCTGGTCGGCCCGAAATATTATCAGGGACTATGGTTCGCTGGAGGCCTGCTTCTCTTCCGGGCTGTCTCGAGGAGATGATTCCGTACTGCCGGCGCTCACATCGTTTGTCACGTTACTTCGTGCCTCTTTGAGGCGTGACGGGTTTCTCTTGGCCAGGCCCGAAAAGGGAAGCGCCTGCAAGCGTTGGCATCTTTTTCTGCGATGGATGGTCAGGGAAGACGAAGTTGATCCCGGAGGATGGCGCGGCGTGCCCCCCTCCATGCTCATCATACCCCTGGATACACACATGCACAGGATAGGCCTTCGACTGGGCTGTACATTACGGAAGCAGGCCGATGCAAGGACGGCCATGGAAGTGACCGAGATGTTTCGTCGGATCGCCCCAAAGGACCCGGTCCGGTATGACTTCTGCCTGACCCGCCTGGGAATCCGGACGGACGTAGACCCGGAAGAGTTCTTCAGTGTATGCCGGGGACCCCAAAGGAGGCGGCCATGAAGATCTTGATGACCGGAGGGACCGGTTTTGTCGGCTCCAAATTGACCGATGCCCTCTGCAAAGCAGGCCATTCAGTCACGGTGCTGACCCGCTTAATCCGCCCCGGTCGGGAACTTCCAGCGGGTGCCGGGTTTTTCGAGGCCGACCCGGTGTTGCCGGGCTCCTGGCAAGAGCTGGTACCCGAGCACGAAGTGCTGATCAATCTCGCAGGGGCATCCATTTTTACCCGCTGGACCAAAAAGGCAAAAAAGAGAATAAGAGATAGTAGGCTAATGACCACCCGGAATCTTGTGGACGCCCTGGGCCGGTTTGGGCAAGGGCGGCGGGTGCGGTTACTGAGCACATCGGCCGTTGGGTATTACGGGTTTACCGGAGACGAGTTATTGAACGAGGACGGCCCGCCGGGCAAGGATTTTCTGGCATCTCTCACGCAGGAATGGGAGCAGGAGGCCTCACGGGCCCGGCAAGAGGGCGCCGGAGTAAACATACTGCGCTTCGGTGTGGTTCTAGGGGAGAGCGAGGGAGCCCTTGCCAAAATGATACCTGTGTTCAATAAATACCTCGGCGGTCCACTTGGCAGCGGTAACCAGTGGTTTTCGTGGATTCACATTCAGGATCTGGTGGAGGTGTACCTGTTTCTGCTCGAGCGACCGGATATGGAAGGCGTCCTGAACTGCAGCGCACCCGGACCTGTTCGCAACCGGGAACTGACCCGCGCACTGGCCCATGCCCTTGATAAGCCTGCGTTCATGCCGCGGGTTCCGGGTTTTTTTATACGGGTGGTCTTGGGGGAATTTGGAAACGTGCTCCTGAAAGGACAACGTGTCATTCCGGAGAGGCTGACGGCCGAGGGTTTTGAGTTCCGTTTCCCCACCATAGACAAAGCCCTGTCCGAGCTGGTTTCGTGGAAATCGAAACCGACCTGAAAAACACGGGTGCTGTCAGTCCCAGAGCCGGAATTCAGTCTCATTGATTCTGTTGGATCACTCTTTGCAGCCCACCACCAAGTGTTCTTCGCCGAAGGGGCCCAGGGCAACGTATTGTTTCCCTTGGATATCCATGCTGTATCCGGAGGTGAGAGGAAAAAGACCGGCGGCGTTCCAGATGATGCTGATCCCTTTGTCTCTCTCTACGCAAGCGCTTCGGCATAGATTTGCCAGGATCTCCCGAGCCTCGGACTCGGATCTCATCACATTCGGCACGAATGTCTTTGGGCCCGGCTCCGTCACAGAAGCCGGCTTTTCTCCTGTTACTTCATCCTCAGTCCCGGCTCCGGCCAGGAGCGCATCTACATCTTCCTGGGATAGGATCTGATCATTTGTTACCATGGAGCTACACACCGTAAATAAAAGGTTTTCTTGAGAATACGACCCTCCCTTCCATATATCGGCATGTAGGACCTTTTACTTGAAGAGGCATTCTTGCTGGGCAGGTGATACGTCTTCAGGATGTTGTTCCATGTGGGCGACGCCCGGGCCAAGGCTCATGGGCGTTTTAACCAATAAAGAGCGGCCGTCGGGCATACCGGGCCCCGGGCCGGGGCCTAGTTCAAAATAAATCCCAGAAACACATCTTCCACATGACAGTTGTCACATTCCCCGTAATCTTCTTCCGGATACTCCAGGTAGACGATCTTTCCGGTGTACTCGTCAAGGAGTTCGAATTCCCCGTCGTCCGCCATCTTCAGAAGGCGATCCGAGCATGAAGGACAGGCCGGACCGTGCTCGGCGTTCTTCTCGAAGAACCCCGAGATCCAATTCAACCGGATGGCGTGCTCAATGGATTCGACTTCAGTTCCGCAAATGGTGCATTTTACCATGTCTGGGTGGACCTCCGCACTGTGTCTGTCCGACGAATACTCAAAAAACAGACACAAGGCAAGAGGAATATCATGGTCGGCAACCCGTGAAGGTTAAAGGTCGGTGGAGCCCGTACCGTTGGTTGAGAGCGCGGCCTGCCCCAGTCTCCTGGGGACTTCGGAGACGGCCTCGTTAGGGGACAGTGGTCGATCCGAGCCTAAGGGCTCGGTGACCGAATTCGTTTATTGCACGGGTTAGGATGGAGTCGGCGAATAGGACCCCTGCTGTTCCCAAAGCAAGCGCGGCGACGAGAACAGCGCAGGTCCGGAAGAACAACCTCTGCATTCGCCCTTTCCTTCCCGGTGGCTGCCGGAAAATACGCCCGCCGGAGCAAGCGTCAAGGTGCCTTTTCCTCGTCTTTGAGGAAGTATTCGTGATACTCCCCCTCGCTCAAATATTTTCGGAGGAGATTGCCCACAAGGTCAAAAACCGCGGCCAAATCTTCATCGCTCATTCGGCGTCTGAGTAGCTCCATTAGCCTGTCATCGGAAAACATCTGCAGGTAGCAGGTCACGGTGTACTCGTCGGTCTCACGGTCCAGTCCCAAGCCCACAAGGCCTTCGTATTCTTCAACAAAACAGTGGCTGCGTCGGGCCATTCATGTACCTCTCAAAGAGTTGTCGGGTTCCTAGGCAAAAAAGATGAGCATTTTCTCTTTCTCCTACCGCCGCCGGCCCGGACCAGGATCAGCTCCGCCACGATGCTTACGGCGATCTCCTCGGGGGTGTCAGCGCCGATATCCAGGCCGATGGGCGCATGGACTCGGTCGAGCTTTGCCTGATCAAAGCCCTCTTCCAGCAGTCGATCATAGATGATTCGGATCTTACGGCTGCTGCCGATCATGCCGATGTAACAGGCGTCGGTTCGAAGTGCCTGTTCGAGCACGGTCTTGTCATGTATGTGCCCTCGGGTGACGATTACCAGGTAGGAGGCGGAATTCACGGGTAGCTGTTCAAGCACATTTTCAAAAGGAGACAGCCGGACTTGCCGGGCCTCCGGAAAGCGCTCGGGATCGGCGAACTCGGGCCGGTCGTCGATCACCACCACTTCAAATCCCACGTGCGAGGCCAAAGGGACTATCTCCCTGGAAACATGTCCCCCTCCAAACACGTAGAGCACGGGATTTGCGACAACGGGTTCGATAAGTACCTCCATGGGGCCGACCCCTTCCTCTTGTAAAACCAACGTTCCCGCCTCTTTTCTGTCCTGAAGACTTAGAAGGACTCTCACCATTTCGGGGGGCATTGCTTCTGCTCCCAAGACGGATCCGATGACCTCTCCATCGGTCCCTAGAAAGGCCTTTGGTGTCAAATCACCTGTCCATCTTCCAGGATCGACCGAGGTCACCATCAAGCCGGCACCCCCCCGCTGTAATACTCTTACGGCCTTTTCAAAGATTAGAATATGGTAGGGGTTATGAGGGTAAATCGGCTCCAAAAACACCTCGCCCTCTCCTCCGCAGAGCATGTCGGTATCCGCAACATCGGTTCCGTTGAGCCGGAAATCGAACCGTACGGGTACCCCGCTTTGCACGACGCGCAGGGCTTCCTCAATGACCATGGCCTCGAAAAGCCCTCCCCCGATGGTGCCGTGAAACGTTCCGTCTTCCAGGACCACGAAGCGGGTGCCTGCATCCCTTGGAGTGGACCCGGTCCGTTTGATCAGGGTGGCAAGCACCGCTGAGCGGTTTTGTTTGCTGCATTCTATGATAAAGGGGTAGATGGTATTCATGAGATCAGTTCCTCGTCAAAGTAACAAAGCGGGCTTTTTCAATGGAGCCCAATATCACCTCGGACAGGTCGGGCGGTCCGCTGTTCAGGATCTTCAAGGCCAGGTCGTGCGCCGTGCCTGGATCTGCAAAGAGATCCAGCTTGTTCAAGAAAGCCGTCAACCTGGCCCCGGGGGGGCTTCCCGCGTAAAGACCGTCCGGCCGTGAAAAAAGCAGGGAAATGTTGTTGACGGAGAGGACCGTGCCCGGGCCGGCACCGGTTATTTCTCTGAATCGCTCCATGCGGAAGACCAGATCGTTTGTAATGGGTTGTCCCAATGCCTCCAGCCCCGCCGAGGCCACGATCCGGGTGGCTGATCCGGGCACTACAGGCTCGCCGGGGTTATGGGCCTTGAGCGGCCTTCCGGCCGCCCCATCACCTTCGACGATTAGGAAGTCGGTCTTCCCCGACAGAAACAGTTCATCCGCCAGTTCCGGGTGGATTCCTTCCACCTTGCCTGAGGCCAGCATACTCCGGCCCAGGAAAACCGGATGACCGGAATCGAGTTGCCGGTAAAGGCTGTCCTTCCATCCTTTATCACAGCTCAAAATGAGCCGACCCGCATCAATGGCCTCACGGTGCCGCACCTTGGTGGTGGTCGCGGCCACAACCCTGAATCCTGCCTTGCTTAGCTCACGGGTCAGGGCCAGTAGAAGAGAAGTCTTTCCCCCTCCGCCCACGATCACCATGTGCTCACACGGCCCAAGGCCAAATGCAGCCCCCGGCTTCGAGGAGACGAAGTCCATGTTACTGCTTCCTCAGCACCCTGTTGTCCCCCACGCGCACAGTGAGCTGATTGAGGTCGAAGTGCTCGATCAGGGGGATGGCGTATTTTCGGGATACACCTGACATGTCCTTGAACTGGGGCGTGGTGATCTCCCCGTTTTCCTTGAGAAAGGCCACCAGGCGCTCCCGAAGGTCGTTCACGGCGTGCCGGTGGAAGTACAGATCCTCTTTCACCTTTACGAGCACCCCTTCCTTGGTCATGAGCTGAAGGACGTCCCGGGCGGTTTTCTCTGGAAACCGGCTTTTGAGTTCCTTGAAATAGGGAGGTTGCAGGCCACCTTCCTTGTAAGCCGTCTCGATCTCCGCCCGCACCTTCTCCTGGTCTTGACCCAGGGTCACCTTGTGTTCACTGAGATGAAGGATTTCCTGGTCCCGGGCCACCAGCCCCTCCTGAACCAGCTGTCCGATAATATAATTAAAGAGCTTGGAGTTCCGTGCCCCTGCTGTCCTTGACCGGAGCTCTTCTTTGGAAAGCCCCGCCCTAAGAGGGTTGTTGCGGTGATAGGTCTCGAGTGTCCGGATGATTTCCCGGCGGGCCTCATCACAGAAGTCGTGGTGGATATAGATCCTGCGCTCGCGATCGTATTTGAGAATCCTTCTTCGGCTGAGCAGTTGTTGAAGGATGTCTTTAAGGATGGACTCGCTGGAGTTCGTGAGAAAGGGCAGGTCCCCGTGTTCCACACCCTGGAACCGGCCCAGGTACACGAACTGTTCCGTAATCTTGGCGAGGTCACCGCTCTTGAAGATCTCAAGCTCATCAAGGACTTTCTTGGAAAGTCGCTTCTTCTTGCGTGGGAGGGCGTTGAGAATCTTTCCTCCTCCGATGGCGCGGACGGGAGAGTAACTTCGAAGGACGAACCGGTCCCGCATGAGAACCGCAAGGGGCTGATTGAGTCGAATCTGTGCAAAACACGACTCACCAGGCTTAAGTTCGTCCCGGTCCAGCAGTACCACAGTGGCTATGATCTCGGCTGTGCCGGCATGGAACCGGGCCTTGGAGCGGTTTTTCATCTTGCGCGGCGCAGCAGGGAGGAGTTCAAGCAGTACGTCTATCATGTAGGTGTTTTTCAAAGAGTCTCGTGCTGCGACCACGTCTCCGCGCTGGATCTGGGCCTTCTCGAGCCCTTGGAGGTTAATGGCGGTGCGCTGGCCGCGGCGGGCTTCTTCCACCTCACTATTGTGTACCTGGAGGCCGCGTACGCGGGAGTGGGCTTCCTGGGGGTAGATGGTGACCTCTTCCCCTATGCCGACCGAGCCTGAAACGGTCGTCCCGGTGATCACGGTGCCGAAACCTTTCATCACGAACACCCGGTCCACTGGAAGCCTGAAAAAGCTCCCCGGGTCACGCTCCGGGATCTTTTGCACCAGGGTGTCCAGGACCCTGACCAGCTCGTCTATGCCTTGACCTGTGGTGGAGGAGACCGGTATCATGGGCGCATCTTGCAGGAATGATCCCTCCAGGAACTCGGCGGTGTCTTCCTGGACCATATCCAACCATTCCTCGTCCACCATGTCGGTCTTGGTGAGGACCACCAAGCCGTGTTTTACATCAAGAAGCTGGCAGATCTCCATATGCTCCCTGGTTTGGGGCATAACGCCCTCATCGGCCGCGATGATCAGTGCCACAAGGTCGATGCCCGAGGCCCCGGCCACCATGTTCTTGACGAACTTCTCGTGCCCGGGCACGTCCACGATACCGAGCACCTGGCCGCTTGGCAGATCCATATGGGCAAAACCCAGCTCGATGGTAATGCCCCTCTCCTTCTCCTCCTTGAGGCGGTCCGTATCAATGCCCGTCATGGCTCTTATCAGGGACGTCTTTCCATGGTCGATATGTCCTGCTGTGCCCAGAATGACTTGTTTCATGAGATTTCATCCAGTTTGATAAATGTGTCATTCATTTCATAAAAGGATTGGCACGCCGTGTCAAGGCAAGGTGGCGCTTAACCCAAGTTGAAGCTGAAAAACGGTGCGACGTGCGCGTAGGCCTTTAGGGCGGTCATCCCGACAAGAGGCAGGGGGTGCGATTAATGATAAGTAGGCCCTTTGGAGTCCTTCTCGCGGTCCTTGCGGCCTTGGATGACGGTAAACCTGCGCCGGTTTTTCTTGGCCTGCCGCAGGAGATAACGTTCGTAAAGGAGGCTCGGACCGGGAAGGTTTCCAGGGCCTTTGAACAAGATGTAGCCGATGAGTATTCCTCCAAGGTGGTAGGCCCCGTATGGGTTGACTTTGGCGAGGAAGGTGAGGAATGTAATGATAACAGTCCCGTAACTCAGGTATTTGGCCTTGATTGGAAGAACAAACATGAGCAGTATGGTGGCCTCGGGGTTCATGAGGCCGAACACCACTATCAGGGAGAGAAGGCTCGGCATCATGCCCGAAAACGGGAGGTTGAAACCTGCCAGGGCGTTCACGGGAAGCCCCACCAGTAGGGCCCCCAGGGCTGAAGCGTAGAAAAGGAACAGAAAGCCGCCGGAACCCAAAGCCCTTTCCACAGGAGCCGAGAAGAAGTAGAACACGAGGCAGGTAATCAGGAAGCCCAAAGGTGATCCGGGATCGTGCAGAAAAGGATGGGTCAGAAGCTGCCATATCCTGAACTCGGGGTGCCCCAGTGGAAATAGGACCAAGGATCTGACCACAGGGATGTTCAGCCAGTGCTCGAACAGGAGTTCCAGAACGTAGATGGTCCCGTATATGAGCAGCATGATCCTGCCTACACGGGTAAGGCCGGATCCGAACTGAAAGGAGCTGTAAGCTTGGTCTGGTTGCAAAGGGCTCACCCAAAACTTTCAATAAGAACTCTTTGGGGCATCAGGAAAGCATTCCCTTCCCGTCTCTACCCCTGCTTTATAAGGGGTTTTGGCTCACGAATCAAGAATTTCATCCGCACCTGCATTTCCTCTTGACGAGGTATGTTGTAATAAGTAAAAATAAGTTTTTGAGTAAATATGTTCCCCGGTAGCTCAGTTGGTAGAGCAGGTGGCTGTTAACCACCCTGTCGGCGGTTCGAGTCCGTCCCGGGGAGCCAAGGCATAATCTTGTTATATTTCAAGTAGTTATATAATGGGTTAAGAAAAGGTGCGATCTCTTTGGATGGCACCTTTTCTTTTGGGTGTTTCAACATATTGAATTTATAGCCTTTCTATACTCTTTATCAACTCATTGGCGATATTGGAACTTTCAATACGCATGATGCTTTCCTGCGCATTGCCGTAACTTAAAAGATTAATGCTTCCGTACCATACTATCTTTTGATCCAAGGCGGCGAATTTCTGATGGATATTGGATTTAAAAACAACCCGTACGCCGGCATTTTTCAATAGATCTGTAATTCCAAGCAGCGCGGGCCGATTCTCAAGATTGAAATCCTCTTGCGGCCGGGTGACGACAATGACGCGGATATTTTTGCCCAAGGCGATTTTAAGATGATTAATCATTTGGGTAGCGCGTCTTTTCCTGACAAACGGGCTTACGATCACAATCTCCTTTTTAGCGGCAACGATATCCTGGTTGAAAACAGGCAAAAAATTATC
>CAYPSZ010000462.1:0-1904 GCA_964413125.1 uncultured Desulfobacterales bacterium | reverse complement strand
CCCTATCCCACCTGCGCCTCTGCGGGAGAAAAACCTTTGAATGTAATAATATGATGTACGTCCCCCATTTCCGTCCCTTGGGCTTGAACCGCCGAAACTGCTCCACAATCCCCGGGACCTTCGCCTCGGAAATCTCAAACGCACTTATAAGCAACTCATTTGTGAGCCTATCCCTGAGATCTTTAATCCGATCCTGCTTGCCTATTTCCAGCGGAGAACCCCACAGATACAACTCCTTGTCACCCACATCGATGCCCCACCACCTGTGGGTCAAAGCCCGGGCCGCCTTGTCATAGGCCTGCCGCCGGCGATCAAAGTAAAACACCAGCGGCTCACCCGACGACCCGCCAGTGTTATACCGATGAAGCCCCGCGGGCAGTCCTTCCACACCATATCATCCAGGTGCTCCCGAATCTCAGCCTTGCTCAGAAAGTGCTGCCGGACAAGACCATCACCGGGACGGTCACCCTTGAAGACCACGTAACCGGTAAAATAGTGCGGGTTTACCTGTTGGACCCGGATATCGCCAAGTACATAACCGATGTCAAGGGAACTGAAAAGTAATAATATGATGTAACGTCCCTATTTGCGCCCGTCCCCCATCCCGCATCCGTCAGTTTTCAGGGAAAGTTCGGAGCCCTTCTGAGCAAGCAGCGCGTGCGAGTTTGTCATCGAAACAGGCAAATACGAAGTCGTCAGGCAGCCTTTCGCGGATTACCATGGCCGATGCGAGGTGGACCAGATCAAAGCCCCGAAGCGGATATCGTCCAACAGCCCTGTGGATGTGAGTATTCAGTTCGTCGGTGACCTCCACTCGAATAAAGGTTTCCCAGTCCAGTTGAAATGAGGCTACCAACCAGGAAATCAAAGAATTCTCGAGATATCCCTCCCGGTTCTTGCGGTGTATGGCAGCCAGGGTCTCGGCATAGGCAACCGAGGAAGTGATGATTTGCTCTGCGGAGCGCCATCTTACGAGAATATCGTCTGAAAAAGGTTCCTGGAAGTAAACCTTAACCAAAGCACTCGTGTCCAGATATAAGATCATCACCCCGTCTCCATCCCATCAGCGCCGATCCTCAAGCACCATTTCCGAAACCGGCTTTCCTGAAACCTTCAATGGGGGTTCGCGGTCTCTAAGGACACGCCGATTCGGCATGGAAATCAGTCCTTTCTGGATCAGAGGGCCGAGGGCGGCTCGTAAATCCCTATCCTCTCCGTTTTCCTTCACAATACGAGCGACAGGCCTTCCTCTGTCGGTAATCAAGACCTCTTCTCCGCCTTTGACCCTGGCCAAAAGCCTGCTCAAGTTGTTCTTGACTTCCTTTATTCCAGCACTAATCATTGCCGCCCCCTCCCTTTAGTAGCTACTTATAGCAAAAAAGTAGCTACTTCAATTCAGAAAGTCAATCCTGAAAATGGGAGACGAAACGGCCGGCAGCGCACTCCTGGCTCGTCTATCCTCGATTTTCGTGACACATCCGATTTCCAGCATATTCACTCCAAACAAGCAAGGGCAATTAAATAATAATATGATGTACGTCCCCTATTTTCCCCCGTAGTCTTTACGGGAACAGGTCTCCTCGTCCGTAACCCACAGGGCCAGGAGCTGGTCCTCGGGGATCCCCCGTCTCTCCATGTAGTACTTGGCAAGCCCCATGCTCCTTGCGGCATTACGGTTTGCCAGCACCAGGACCTGCTCAGGCTTAAGCGCCCATGAGGACCCCGGAGCCGTTAACAACAAGACGACCACCAGGCAAAAACTTCTCAAAAAAGGCCCCGCGAATCTAATAATATGATGTACGTCCCCCATTTCCATCCCGGTTCTTTTCTTACGGGGAGCGATAAACTCACCGCCACGGAATCACTGCTCTCCAGATAACTCGGGATATACTGGAACACATAGC
>CAYPSZ010000461.1:0-2275 GCA_964413125.1 uncultured Desulfobacterales bacterium | reverse complement strand
ACCCTGTCCCTCTTTGCCATGCTCACGGTGGTTGGCATGATGGTCCTGCGGGCCAAAGGAGGCTCCCCGAATACCCCGTATCGCACGTTCGGGTATCCGGTGACGCCCCTCCTGTTTATCCTGGTGCGCCAGGCGAAGCCTGGTCGATCTTGTAGGCTGAAAGGAGCCTACCATGTGAATTGCCTGTTTGGCATGTAGCCGATCGAGCGCGGGACGGGGTAACCCGATCTGGCGAAGCCTCGTGAGGCGAAAGTGTGAGCCGTAGCGTAAGCGAACCCGGTTCGGCCTCGTTAAACTTTGTGGGAGTGGCCATCCGTCCAGGATAGGTGAAGCCCAGTGCCGACAGTGAAGTAACAGGCATGAGCAGCTGTTGGGCTCTCCGGGGTGATAGGGGACGGCGCATGCTGAAAGATTGGCCGAGGAACCTGGGAGGCCCGGCGGGGGGTGCCCCCAGGCACAACACTACAGGGGAATACATAACCCTGGATTGGCCCTGATCGGGAGTCGGACAGGCCCATAGTAGCGAGGAAACAGGGTAATGCCTGTGGAGCCAAGGGGCCTGACCGGAAACATGTTTCTGGCAATACAGAAGGAGAACCGCTTGAACGAAAGTTCCACTACGGAAGAACTGGCAGCTGAGAGCCCTACGTCCCGATTGGGCAAGGGTGTGAAGGTGCCGGAGAAGGTCTCTGGATTGAGGCAGAAACTGGGCTTGAAGGCCAAGCAGGAGCCGACGTTCCGGTTTTATGCGTTGTATGACCGGATCTATCGGAAAGATGTGCTGTGGACGGCATGGGAACTGGTCCGAGCCAATAAGGGTTCTGCAGGAATAGACGGGGTCACCATAAAAGATATTACTGAAAGAGAAGGTGGTCCTGAGCGGTTTGTAGCAGAGATCCATGAGGCGCTTCGGAATAAGACTTACCGGCCCAAGCCGGTACGAAGGACCTATATTCCCAAGTCCAATGGGAAGAAACGGCCGTTGGGGATTCCGACGGTTCGTGATCGGGTTGTTCAAACGGCCGCTGTGTTGATTCTGGAGCCGATTTTTGAGGCGGATTTTGAGGATTGCTCTTATGGGTTCAGGCCGGGGCGCAGTGCGCACCAAGCCCTGGATCGTATTCAAGAGAGCCTCAAAGCAGGATATACGGCGGTATATGATGCCGACCTGAAGGGGTATTTTGACTCGATTCCTCAAGACAAGTTGATGGCGTGTGTGAAGATGCGCATCTCGGACCGTTCGGTTCTGCGGTTGATCCGCATGTGGTTGAAGGCTCCGATCATTGAGCCGAAAGAAGAACCGGACAAAGGTGGAGGAGGCAAGAGAGGGAGACAGGGTGAGAAGGTATATCCGCACCGTGGGACGCCCCAAGGGGGCGTGATTTCTCCTTTGCTGGCCAATATCTACCTGCACTGGTTCGATAGAGCGTTTCACAGGCCGGATGGACCAGCCCACTGGGCGGGTGCTCGGCTGGTGCGCTACTGTGATGATTTTGTTGTCTTGGCTCGATATCAGAGTCAACGGCTGATTGGGTGGATTGAGGAGAAGCTGGAATCCTGGATGGATTTGGAGATCAATCGGGAGAAGACCCGAATCGTTAGGCTTCAGGAGGTTGGAGAGACCTTGGACTTTCTGGGGTTCACGTTTCGTTTTGACCGTAGTCTGTACAGGCACTGGAAGAAGCGATACTTGAACGTGTTCCCGTCGAAGAAATCGCTTGCCCGGGAACGGGATAAGCTCCGCGAGTTGACCGCGAGACGTAGGGGTCATATGCGGTTGCCCCTGATGGTGGAGGATGTCAGTCGCCATCTTACCGGATGGGGGAATTACTTCGACTATGGATACCCGAGGAAGGCATTTCGGGAGATCAACAGCTTCTTGGAGCTGCGTCTGATAGCGCATCTTAAACGGCGGAGTCAGCGGCCCTTTCGACCACCGGAAGGGAGAACGATGCACGAGCACCTTATAGGTCTGGGGCTGGTGTCTTTGTGATTGTTCGAGCCGTCCGACTCCCTGCAAATGCCCAGAGCGACAGTTTCCGGGAAAGCCCAGTGCGGGAAAACCGCACGCTGGGTTTGATGAGGGGGGAATGGATCGCAGTGCATGGCATGCGGTTATTGAGCCACAACGGGGAAACCCTGAAACCGAGGTATACCGAAGCCTAAACATTGTCGTCTATTCCTCTACTCTACTCTAAAACAAAAATTAGGAGGAATGCATCATGAAAACAGCAACCATCGCCCTAATCCTCCTCGTCGTCCCCTTCACCGCCTT
>CAYPSZ010000460.1:0-3447 GCA_964413125.1 uncultured Desulfobacterales bacterium | reverse complement strand
AACCGCATCTTTCAGGTCCGGGTAGTGCCCCTCAAGGTATTCGGCCACGTCGTCGCAGTTGCGGGTGTCGTCGGTCATGACGAACAGAATCGCCTTCTTGCCCATTTTCTGGTGCTCGACGTAAGCCTTCCGCCATTCGATCACACCCAGGTCCAGATAATCGGCGTATTTTTCAGTGAACTTGGCGCTCTGACGCTCAGCCAGCTTTGCCCGGCTTGCCGGATCAGGCACGACAGGGTGCTTTACCACGTTCTGAGAGATGGCTTCCACAAGCGGGTAATCAACAACGGTCTGCACGAAAATAGCGCCGTTGTTATGTCTTGGAGTGGCGGTTACATCGATCTGCAGGGAAAGGGCCGAGTCTTTCTGTTTGAGACGGTTGTGAATGTCCTCGATGGACTTGAACCATGCCATGCGGGGGTCGTGAATATGATGCGCCTCGTCATTCAGAACCATCAACTCGTCGACATCCCGCACGATCATGCTCAGGTCCACCTTGGAATCGGTGGTTGCGCCGCTGGGCCGTTTGCCCAGGAAAAAGTCCATGGTATTCTCGTCGTCGGGTGAAGGAGGGATATCGTTGCCTGCATAGACCCGATGTATATTGGTCAGGAAGATGTTCCCGGTGGCCCGGGTGATATTCACCTCATCCTGTTTATGAAGGGTGAGCTGAAAGTCATCCTGCCAGTTGCGGCCGTCAACACCGTTGTCCGGCAGGGCCGGATCCTCGAAAAAGACCCTGAGCCCCTGGAAATCCCGATAGACCCGATCGAGCACAATGATATTCGGAGTGATCACCAAAAAGTTCCGGGCCAGTTGAGAATCCGGCTCATAGAGCTTGTGGAAAAAGCTCCATACCAGGGCCAGGCTGAGGACCTTTGTCTTGCCGCTGCCCGTAGCCATCTTGACCACAAAGCGCCGCCAGTCCTCGTCGAACATGCCTCCGGACACCAGGCCCACCGCATCGAAGCGCATCATATCGTGCTTATCTTGTACGCCCGCAACGTCATACAGGTATATGACGGTTTCCAGCGCTTCACGCTGGGCAAAGTAGTATTGGAACCGGGACATGGTCCCGTCGGCCTGCCGGAGCATGTGGGGGGTATTGAACCACCAGTTGAGCAGGCTTTTGCTGGTATCGGCCGCGCCCGCATACCCGCTGTCGCGGAACTCCTTCACTTTCTTCCGTAGTTGCGGGACCAGAGGCGGCATGAGTTTTTCCATGCTCGTCTCGCGCAAGGCCTCATCGGCAGGAAACCAGCGAATATCCGGATCGAGAACAGCGTGTGGGGAGTCGGGGAAGCTCTTGTGCAGGGCCATTACTATTTCTCCATCCTATCCGCGGATCCCGCGGGTTCCCCGAATTGAAGACGAATCTCCTGAATCCAGGTCATCTGCCCAATCTGCGGATTCATACCTGTACCTCGACGATGGTCATGGTGTCGTTACCGAAGATATCGACCACCTTGACCGCGATCTTGCGGCGGCCGGGCGCGCATTCATGGAACACGCTTTTCAGCTCAAGGGATCGATCTTTCTTTGTACGGAACGATTGCCACTCGTTCTCGAAGATATAATCCCCGGTCCAGCGTTCTTCCCATTCCCCGCTTTCTTCGTCCCTCACCCGGATGATCTCGCGCTTGCTCTCGAAATTGAAATCCACTGCCCAGTAGTCGATCCAGTCCGTCCAGTTCTTTGTGAGGACCTCGCGGTTGACAATGCCGTTCTTGTCCTTGCTCACCTTCACGATCTGTCCCTTCTCCACCACGATACGGCTTCCCTTGTTCTTTATGGCCGCCTCGGCATTGGCGATGGAGTCCTGGGAGTAGAACACCGAGAAATCCGTCAACTCCACCGCCGCACTGTTCTTCTTCACATGCGGCTTCACCTCGATGAATGCCACGTCGTGGAACACGACCTGATTCTTATCCACGGCCCGCTTGTCAAAGACCTCGGCCGGGATGTACTTGGGCGCAATATCAATGCCCTTGGACCGGGCCTCGTCCAGCACGTTCGGGAAAAGCCCCATCTCAAATTCAAAGCCCAGGATATCCACCTTGGTAATGTGTTTCTTGCGGCATTCCAGGATGATCTCTTCCACGAACAGCCGCGTCACCGGCAGGTTGACCGGACCGACCGCCACAAGCCGCCCTGCCTTTTTCCCGTGAAATGTGACAAAGCCTTCGGTCTTTTCCGCACGATACGCGCGCAGGATCAGATCGAGGAATGCCGCTTCCTTTTCCTCGATCTGTTTCTGTCGCTGTTCCTCGCGCAGGTTCGGGTTGATTCCGATATAATGCTGCCGCTCATACTTGCCCAGGTTCAGGATTTCAAAGGCGCGGTAGTCCCTGCCCTCGGCCTTGAGCGACCGCTGAACGCCGATCATACGCTTGCGGGTAGTGTGAATGGCAAACTTGCCCAGGTCGCTGACAATCCACTTGCGACCGAGCTTCTCGGCCACCGCGGCCGTGGTCCCGGAGCCGCAGAAGAAGTCGGCTACCAGGTCGCCTTTGTTGGACGAGGCTTTGATGATACGGTCGAGAAGGGCTTCGGGTTTTTGGGTGGGGTAATCCACTCGTTCCAGAGATTGTGAGTTTATAGGCGCAATATCCCCCCAAATATCTTCAATGGGATTTCCTTGAGACTCGTCGAGATAACGCTTCACTCTTGGCATGCCATTACTCGAGATAACAATTCGGCCATCTTGCATCCCTTGGTCTATGCGTGTTTGAGTCCATATCCAGTGTTTGCCAGCAGGTGGAGCAAGGACTTGATTACCAAACCTACGTGGTTCGCCAGCACCAGCCTGAGTGAAATTGTCCAGCATATACCTGCGGCCTGTATCCGGCTCAACATTTGAATAGTGCTGTTCAATACGCTCGCCTGCCAAAGGTACAAATAGCTTTGTGAAAGCCGGAGATTCGCCCTTTGCATAGAAGTAGATAGAGTCAGACACATTGCCAAATGAATTAGCCTGCCCCTTGGAAGAGCGGATTTTCTGCCAAGTGATCATGTTGCGGAACTTACCGGCACCAAACACTTCATCCAAAAGCAACCGGATGTAGCTGTTCACCCTCCAGTCGCAATGAACGTAAATACTCCCGTCATCAGCCAGCAGATCCCGCATAAGCACCAGCCGTTCGTATATCATGGCGATGAAGGAGTCCGCGCCTTTGCCCCAAGTATCGCGGTAGGCGATCTCTTCTAGAATGTTGGGCTTCTTAGTGAAGGTGTCGCCGCCGATCTCGATGTCCATTGAGAAATCCGCACCCACGTCAAAGGGGGGATCAATGTAAATCAGCTTCAGGCCGCCCTGTTCCTCGATCTCCTGGCGCAAAGGGCCGTCCTTGAGGCTTGACAGGATGAATTTGTTGTCGCCCCAGATGAGCTTATTCGTCCAGCCCTTGAGCTGTCGGCCGCGTTCGTCGAAAAGGAACATCTGCGCTT
>CAYPSZ010000459.1:0-5006 GCA_964413125.1 uncultured Desulfobacterales bacterium | reverse complement strand
GAATACCCCGAGATCGCGACAGCTTCCGAGAAGATTGCGATCCTCGAGCGCACAGGCTACGACCTTCTGGGATACCTCATCCTTCCTTCGACCAACTGGATAGACAACTATTATGAGCCCACTGAGGAGCGAATGCCTGCGTTCCTTAAGCGTCACGCAGGTCTACCAGAAGCGTCAGAGATTGTTAGGATGGAACGCCAGGAGGCTGACCTGTACAGGCGCTACCAAGACTGGTTCAGCTACGGATTCTACGTGGCTCGCAAACGATGATCCGAAGCCTTACGAATAGGTGTTTCGAGCACAATCAGCGGGAGCTGGAGCCGACTTCGCGAACGGGATGTCGGATGCAAGACGTTCAAGTATTGCTCTGCAATACCTGCGATTTTAGGCACCCCTAACTGTGCATGATACGATAAGACTGTACGTAACAAAACATGCTGGGTTTCGGATTTTAGATGACTGCGATGGTCGATCAAAAAGTGTACGGTTAATATAGAATCTTAGGGTTCTGAGTGCTACAATCGGAATCATTCAATTCGAAATCTGGAGGAGTCGGAAAAATATGGACATCTGCCGCGAATCCCGAGATGGATTTTGACACCCATGGTTTCAAGGGGATGGGGTTTATCATGGAAACCTGCAGAATAAACTTAATAAACGAGGATGAATTCCCGAATAGCAGTAACCGCGAAATAATTCTCGCCACTCATATCTTGGGCTCTGAACGACTGCGAAGCCTCTGGTAAAAATGCAGGAACGTGGTATAATTTAGACCATGAAAATTTAATGGGATCCGAGAAAGGCAAGACTTAACCTTAAGAAGCATGGGGTTGCATTCGAGGAAGCTGCCACTGCTCTGAGTGACCCCATGGCCGTGACCGGTGCTGATCCCGATCATTCTGATTATGAAGATCGATATGTTACGTTCGGTGTATCAGCAATGAATAGACTCGTAGTGGTCTCCCATACTGAGGAAGGGGAAACTATTAGGCTTATAAGCGCTCGTAAGGCGAGCAAAGGAGAACGGAAACTCTATGAGGAAGAATAAAGAAATCGAGAAAGATGAACTCCGTCCCGAATATAAGCGAGCTGATTTTCCTGGCGGTCTTGTGCGGGGCAAATATGCAAAACGCTTGAAAGAGTCGTCTAATATCGTCGTTCTCAGACCGGAGGTAGCGCAGGCTTTCCCGAATGAGGAAGCGGTGAATGATGCACTCCTCTCCCTTATTGATATCGCACGTAAAACGACACGCCCAACCATGGGGTCAAGTTGACCGCCAACAGCATGACGGTTTTGGCGGACACTGCTCCACACATAATCTGGAGGAATACGTAAGTTGGCTGCCTCCCAATGTTGGCGGCAGTTTACCCCTCGTTCAAGGATTGCACTTGGATACCCGCAGATTCAGACCCCGCTGAAAGTCCATGATTCGATAAGACTGTACGTATCAAACGGCTCTTGAATTTTGGGTTTTGATTTCACGCCGATGCGTTTTCAAGGAGCTGGGGTTTAAACTGGAATCGGGCGGTAGTCGAGTATTCAGTTGGAATTTTTGAATCTTAGATTGTGGATCCCGGGGCCAGACTGAGTAATAACGAGATACTCCCTGCCCCGCGAATCCCCTGATCCAGCTCTGGATATGATACAAAAAGAGAAACACTGGTGGCGGATCGCTGGAAATGATTTCTGATGCTGGGAGTAAGCAAATGAAAACATGATAATAATTCTGCTGCATCCAGCTGTTATTTTCCTGAATTCTTTGCCGATTTTTCTTGACCTGTCGTTTTTTTTCCGCTTTCATAATGCTTCAGTATTCCCTTCCATTCGTCAACCTCTCCCCCGGAGGCATGTTATGGAAAGACCTTTCAAATTCGGCCCGTATCGCTCCTGCCGGCTAGCCTAGGCAGGAGATTTATAATAACGATGCCTACGGTCAAATCCGACCGGATGAGGTGGCCGCAGCAGCGGAAGCCTGCTTCCCTCTGAATCTCTCCACCCGATCATATGGCCCTACTTCCGTCACAGTCCCACTTGCCGCCATCTTCTCCTTTGCTCCGTTACACTCTCTATATTCTTCTCCGGGGTAAAACCAGGAATTAACCGAAAGCGAAGGACCCGCTTTCTGGCATTTTTACAAGGTTTTCAAGGGTAAAACCTCAAAAGTTGGCACGGAGGGCTGCATCATGGTTTGCAAAATCTTTTCTTTCCACTCAAGATCGAGAATCATGTCCCTACTGAGTATTGTTGTTCCAACTCTCATATTTATTTTCCTTGATCTTCCCCGCTTCTCTTCAGAAAGGAGCGTTTCTTTTGCTCAAGAAGCGGCGTGGAAAAGTGGTGGGCCTTATGGTGGATCAGACTTGTGGAACCTCTCAATATCAAAGACAAATCCGGACGTCATTTATGCCGGGACACCTGCCGGAATTTATAAGACATTTAATGGTGGGGCCACCTGGAATAATGTCTGGCCCAAGCCGTTGATTAAGGTTGTACAGGTGGACCCAAAGAATTCTGATATTGTCTATGCAGGGAGATACGATGGCTTATGGAGGAGCATGGATGGAGGGAGCACCTGGCAACATAAAGGTCTCTTAGGAGTGGAGGTTATCGGTATAGATCCGAACAACTCCAATAATATTTATGTAGGGGCTGATTTCCCTTCTGAGATTTCTATTTTTAAGAGTATGGATTGGGGGGGAACATGGGAAACTCTCATATCTTGGGATACGAACCCGGATACGCCGTCGTGGGATCGACAGATTCGAAACCTGAATGACCTTGTTGTTGACCCAAACAACTCCTCATATATTTACGTTGGTGTAAAGGCGAACGGGGGTTTTGGTAGTTTCTATAAAAGCGCAGATGGAGGAAAAACGTGGACAAGCAAGAAGCTTCACTCTTACACCGGCGATGATATATTTTCGCTGGCGATGGGCTCTGACGGTATTATTTTTGCTGTCAATACTACGGATATCCTTCGTCCCGCTCTTTTTAAGAGTGATGACAAAGGAGAAACTTGGTCCCAGACGGCACTACCGGCTTCAGGCCGACTTGCTGTTAATCCTAATGATGCCGATGTACTATATATGGGCAGCTATAAAAGTATAGACGCTGGTGATACATGGTCGTTGAAAACGAGCGGTCTTCCTGAAAACCCTTCTCCTTGGCGCCGCATTGTAATTGACCCCTTAAATGATAATAGGATATACGCGAGTCTGCTTGGTTGCGGAATATATAAGTCTACGGATGGGGCGGAAAGCTGGCGTTTTTCCAGTGAGGGTATAAACCTCACTTACATAAGTGATCTGGCTGTAGACCCCAATATCTCGGACAAGGCATACGCGGTAGTCAGGGGATATGGTACCTACCTGGCCAGAACCATCAACGGTGGTGAATCTTGGGAATATCTCGACAGCTCTCCCGGAAATCTTGGAGCTGTCGCAATAGACCCACAATTCCCTTCCATCATCTGGGCAGGTGACGGCTTTGGCTTGCGCGGGCGATTCTATGTCTACAAGAGCTCGGATGGCGGACAGGCTTGGACGGGAATAAATTTCCTGACCATCGGCGGCAGCAGTAACTCAGGAGTTTCTGAGATCTTGATAAAACCAGGCGATTCGAACTCTATTTTAGTAGGTGTGGATTTTAAGGTTTCAAGCAGCGGAGAGATACTAGGGGAAGGGTGTCTCGCAAGGACTACTGATGGGGGCGCTACCTGGGAGGATTTGGATATTCCTTCCATTACTGCACTGGCTGTTGACCCTGACGATCCCGATGTTGTGTATGTGGGAAGGAGAAGAGCCGGCGAGATTCACCGATATTCTAATGTTTGGGGAAATTGGAGTCGTTCGAATATATCACCTACTGGAGGGATCGGAGATGTGCGAGACATAGAGATAGATTCTGCCTCACGAGTATATGCAGCGGCAAGTGACGGCTTATGGAGACGGGATGGCCTCGACTGGACTAGGCTGAGCGGCTTGCCCACTGATGATATTACCTCCTTGGCCATTCATAAAGACGCAGCCCCAGGAATTATCTATCTAGGGACCCAGCTAAAAGGAGTGTTTACTTCAGAGGATGAAGGGAATTCGTGGGAGCCTTTGAACGAAGGTCTGGGAAACCTATCCATTAACAAACTTTCGATAAGCTCTGCGAAGCCCAGGGTTCTCTATGCCGGAACGGCATTCGGCGGAGTTTGGAGAATATCTCTCGAGAAAGATGAATACACTATTGCTGTCGTCGCCAACCCGCAAGAAGGCGGCATGGTGGCAGGGGGTGGGACATTTGAACATGGCACGCAAATTACGGTCACAGCTACGGCCAACGAAAACTATTTCTTTAGCAACTGGACAGAGGAAGGTACCGTGGTTTCCACAAATGCGGGGTACACCTTCACGCTGAAGGGTGATCGCGCCCTGGAAGCCAATTTTTGGGAGGCGCAAATCACTCTGGCCGATGCAATCACGGTCCTGCAGGTTGTTGCCGGTGTGGAAACGACAGTAAACCTTTTTCCAGTCGACCTTGTGGAGGATGGTATTGTCGGAATGGCGGACGCCGTAATGCTTCTTCAATGCCTTGGAGAAATCAGGGCTTG
Source organism: uncultured Desulfobacterales bacterium (assembly GCA_964413125.1). Lineage (GTDB taxonomy): Bacteria > Desulfobacterota > DSM-4660 > Desulfatiglandales > HGW-15 > JAIPEI01. The sequence goes on along the minus strand of CAYPSZ010000459.1, from coordinate 408 downwards.
TCCGTGAGGTGAGAAGGACTGGTTTTTCACTCTGGTTTGTGGCAGCTTGCCAATGGATGAGCTTAGAAATCTGCCAGGTGGACGAGTTGGCCTAACCCGAGTTTCCTACTTATCTTAAGGCCAGCCGATATCATTTGAATAATCAAGGTGATACGGCATGTTTAGCCTTACCCTAAAACCTTGATTCTTTCTTTGCTGAGCTCCAAAGTCGCCAGGATCCGGTCTTGTAGCTCCGAGGTCTTCGTCAGTACGGTTTGCCGGTGCGAGGCCTTCTTCCCTCGCTTTTTAGGGTAGACATTGATTATCTCTCGAATCGTATCGAGTTCTGCGAGGAAGCGTGGCATGGACAAGGTCAGGCCGGCACGGCTTACACGCCGCAACGCCAATGCCCTTAGCAACAGGGCGATC
>CAYPSZ010000458.1:0-3733 GCA_964413125.1 uncultured Desulfobacterales bacterium | reverse complement strand
TTGCTCAAGGAATCCGGTTCTGTCTCCGAGGCGGCAACAACCTTATCAACCCAATGTGGTATCTCCAAGCGCCAGGCATACCGCTATGTCAAGGATGCGGAAGCAGCTGGCCGGCGGGTTCCAGTGCCGGACCGGAAGATTCCCTTCACGGTGAAGCTATCCGAAAATCTTTCAGGGGAACTGCGGCAATACGCTCGATTCAAGGGTCAAACGTTAAGCGAAGTGGTCACAGAGGCCTTGAGGGCCTTTCTCTACAAAGGTTGGAGGCGTGGTCAGTTCGAGAAAAACGGAAAGATCCATTGAGTTGGAATATAGTTTTGACCGGCTGTCATCACGTAAGATCGGCCAAGCGTACCAGCTTCTCGTTCCTGAGCAAAGCTGGCGTACCGCCCAGGCACAAGGACCTGTAAAGAAAGAGTCTGGAGAAACCTATGAAGGCCGCAGCGATTTATGCTCGAGTATCATCTGACCGGCAAAAGGAGGACCAGACCATTGCCAGCCAGACTGCGGCGTTGATCGAGTATTCTCAGCAGGAAGGTTACACAGTTCCCTGTGAATGGATTTTTCAGGATGAAGGGTATAGCGGGGCCACATTGACCCGCCCCGGCCTTGAAAAGGTACGAGATCTGGCTGCTGAGGGACAAATCGAGACAGTATTGATCTATTCGCCGGATCGCTTGAGCCGGAAGTATGCCTACCAGGTATTACTGGTTGAGGAGTTTAGTCGGCAAGGAGTGGATGCCATCTTCATGAAATCGCCCCAGGCCTCCACTCCTGAAGAGCAATTACTGCTTCAGTTTCAGGGTATGATATCCGAATACGAACGGGCCCAGATCGCCGAACGGACCCGTCGGGGGAAGCGTTATCGGGCCAAGGCCGGCGTGGTTAACGTGCTTTCCGGTGCTCCTTACGGTTTTCGATATGTCAAGAAAACGGAGTCATCTGCTTCATACTACGAAATCATCGAGGAGGAAGCCGATGTGGTCCGTAAGGTTTTCAAGTTGTATACGGAAGCCTGGTTCAGCATAGGGGCGATTGTACGGTGGCTGAATGATCACGAAATTCCCACGCGCAAGAAGACCAGCCGTTGGGATCGCTCCACAGTCTGGGCGATGTTGCGCAATCCTGCTTATGTGGGCCGGGCATGTTTCGGAAAAACGGAATCAGCGCCAAGGCAGAGGATTACTCGACCATTACGTAAGCGTGGAGGTTTCTCCCCGCGCTGCAGCTGCAGCCGGGAACGCCCAAGGGAGGAATGGATCGAGATCCCTGTGCCGGCAGTAATAAGTGAGGAGACGTTTTCCCTTGCAGCAGAACGACTGGAGCAGAACAAGCGTTTTTCTGCTCGTCGGACGATCGACCCGACCTTGTTGCAGGGGATGCTGGTTTGTGGTGAATGCGGCTATGCGTATTATCGAACCTCCACCCGGACATCCAGGCGCAAGATTTACTATTACCGCTGTCTGGGGTCGGATGATTATCGGTACACCAACGGCCGGATATGTCAGAACAAACCGATCCGGCAAGACTATCTGGACGGCGTCATCTGGCAGCAGGTCATCAGGTTGCTGGAGGACCCGGAACTGATTCGCCGGGAAACCCACAGAAGGGTGCAGGAAACACAGAATTCCAACCCGACCAGGAAAAGGAAGGAAGTTCTCGACAGGGAAATCACTCGAAATCAAAAGAGCATAGAGAAGCTACTGGACGCATATCAAGAAGGTCTTTTGGAACTTGACGAACTGCGCAGCCGGGTTCCACACCTGCGTAAGCGGAGGGAAGCATTAAGATCAGAGCTTCGAAGTCTGGAAGCCGCTGAAGTTGATCGGGAAAAATTTCTTCGGTTGGCAGACAAAATCGAAAGCTTCCTGGAACGACTGCGTTGTAACTCTGACACCTTGGGTGTGACTGATCGGCAGAAGATTCTTCGGTTGGTGGTTAAGGAGATCTTGGTTTACAAAGATACGATAAAGATTAAACATTCAATCCCGATTAGCAACAGCCCGCCCAGGTTACCTGGAAGGGAAGATACGCCAAGTTATCTTTTGCGTTCGGGGAGTCATCAGTCCGCTGTTGGCGAATCTGTATCTGCACCCGCTGGACCGGATGATGAGAGCAAAGGGGTACCATATGGTACGCTACGCAGACGACTTTGTCGTGATGTGTCCAACCCCGGAGGCGGCTGAAACGGCGCTTGCCGAAATAGGCACCTGGGTAGAGGAAAACGGTCTGGCCTTGCACCCGGATAAGACCCACATAGGGGACTGTAAGATTCCGGGGCAGGGATTTGATTTTCTGGGTTACCGTTTTGAGGCCGGAAGACGTTGGGTGCGTCGGAAGAGTATGAAGGCTTTGCGGGACCGTATCCGAAGCCGAACCAAACGTACCCGGGGGGACAGCATTCAGGAGGTCATCATCAGCCTGAACCCCATGCTGCGAGGATGGTTCGAATACTTCAAGCATGCTAGTCCCAGTGTTTTCAAGGCAATTGACGGATTCATACGACGTCGATTGCGGGCCATGCTGAGGAAACAGCAAAAGCGACCAGGAACGGGCCGATGTCACGCGGACCAGAAACGCTGGCCCAATGCCTTCTTCGCTGAGCATGGACTTTTCACCATAACCGAAGCCCGTGCTCTGGCGAGTCGACCACGATAGTGAAACCACCGACTGGAGAGCCGTGCGGGAGAACCGCACGCACGGTCCGGAGGGCGGGGAGGGCGACAGCTCTTCCCGACCCCTATTCCCGATTAACCTTATTCGGGCAGAAATGAATGTGTAAGCTATTTAAACGAAATAGAAAGAAGTTTCTATTGCTTACAGGTGCGGGATCATCCATACCTTTTGGCTATCCTGGAACGCAAGACTTCACTTCTTTGATTGAAGCTAATTTTAAGGCTGATCCTGTCGTGTTTTCGACACCTCAAGTCTCCAATTTTTACAATCAAGTTATTTTAGATCTTAAGAGATATTTTCTAAACCCTGGCATTGTGACTTTTGAAAACATCTATCAGGCCATTCAAGATGTTATGTTACTTAAGAATGTGCCTAATGACCCAAAAGCTTTTGATGAATTTTGCCCTCATGTGGGTACCTCTCATGAATTAAAAGCGCACTATGCAAGCTATTCCCAGATTGAGGGGAATATGCTTCAGGGACTATATCTTGAGCATCTACTTAAAACTCTTCTTGAACAGCTAAAAAAAGTAACAGATATCTCTAAAATGAAATCAGCGATAGATTACTTGGAAAAGAAGTTTATTATCAATTCATTCACCTTAAATTATGACAATCTGATACAGAAGTGCTTAAGATCTCACGTAACTGGTTTCACGCCAGGAAACGCTCCGAGATCATTTAACCAGAAGCTTTTGTTGTCTGCTATTGACGGTAAACACAATACTCACTGTCACTTACACGGCTCCCTAAAATGGGGGTTTCCAACCTCCAAGAACCCGTTTGAAATACATGAGCATGATTCGCCATCTGAAGGAGTCAAAGCGTCTAAATCAAGACCTTCTGGAAGACCGGCCCAGCGGGGAGAGACGCTTCCCCCAAGCCCTATAATAACCGGAATGGATAAGACGGAGTTGGTTTTTAGAAAACCATTTTACTCTAATTTTCTTGCGTTCTTTCGTTCTTTAGAGATGTCTACAAAATTACTTATCGCGGGCTATGGATTTTCTGACCGCCATGTGAATTTGGGTATTGAACAATGCAGAATCAGCCGACC
>CAYPSZ010000457.1:0-2830 GCA_964413125.1 uncultured Desulfobacterales bacterium | reverse complement strand
TCAGGTACGCCCGGATCTCCATGCCTATGAAGTGCTCAAAGCTTCTGCCGTATAAATCCGAGTTTCGGTCAAGGACCCGGGTGCCCGCAAGAGTGTGAGTGACCCCGGGGTCGAAAAAATAGAACTTACCCGACTTGATTGCCTTCCTTTTTCTGGATTCGGCCCAGGCGGGCAGGAAAAAGCCGACAAGCGTATCTTCGAGTAAACCAACATTGTGGATGAAGCGCAATACATCCGGCGAGTGGGATTGAATCTGAAAATCATTGTCGATTATATGCCTGCAGTTCGTGTTATCGCCACAGGGTCTTCGTCATTTGATCTTGCCAACGATGTTGGTGAACCTCTTACCGGCAGAAAACGGGTCTTGAGCCTGCTTCCTCTTTCACAGATGGAGCTCTCTCAGATTGAAAAACCGCATGAAACAAGGGCACACCTGGAGGCCAGGCTGGTCTTTGGCTCCTACCCTGAGGTGGTTCTGATTCGAAGCAATGACGAGCGCGAAGATTACCTGCGGGAAATCCTTTCATCTTATTTGTTCAAGGACATCCTTCAATTGGAAGGTGTTCGATATGCCGATAAATTACAAAGGCTGCTTCAGTTGCTGGCCTTTCGAATAGGCAATGAAGTATCTCTGGCTGAGCTGGGCAGGCAACTTGGTATGAGCAAGAATACGATTGAGCGATATCTGGATCTCTTGGAGAAAGTTTTTGTCCTCTACAGGAGAAGTGGATTCAGCAGGAATTTGCGAAAAGAGATCACAAAGAGCCATCGATACTATTTTTACGACAACGGCATTCATAATGCATTAATCAACAATTTTAATCCATTGGCGATTCGGGATGATATAGGAGCCATGTGGGAGAACTATGCCGTCGTCACAGAACGGTTGAAGAGAAACGAGTACCTTCGCCGGCATGTGAGTTCCTATTTCTGGCGGACTTATGACAAGAAGGAAATCGATCTCGTTGAAGAAGAGAAGGGGGGGGCTTGTAGGGTTTGAAGTCAAATGGGGTGCCGGCCCTATCGCTCCCCCAAAGGACTGGACAAAGGCGTATCCGGGGGCTTCTTTGGAAGCGATCAACCGGGAAAACTATTTGAAATACAGAAAGGATTTTCGATTCCTCTGTTCGAGCCGGCGGTGACAGAGCAGGAAGTCTTCCTTAGGAGTTCAGGACACGCTTGGACGACTTTACAGGATCAACTCAGGGCGGAAGTCCACTCCCCGGCCAAAGCGAATCAATGAAATCCACCTCTATGCCGCTCGAGAGTCTCCGAATTACATATTGTGATTCTAAATCACAATATGTAATATTTCTTGTCTTGAGGCTCTCGGTCCTATAACATGGCTCCATAATCCATTATCTGGAGTCCCTTATGATCCCGCGTGAGGCCGCATCCAAGGCCCTTCAACTTGCCGCCCAGTATCCTGTTTTGACCATCACCGGACCCAGGCAGTCAGGCAAGACTACGTTGTGTCGAATGATTTTTGGAGACAAGGACTTTGTGTCTCTGGAGGATATCGATGAGCGTCAGTATGCCCAGGATGACCCACGTGGGTTTCTGGGTCGTTTTCAAAAAAGCGTGGTTATTGATGAAATTCAGCGCGTGCCGGACCTTTTGTCGTATATACAGACCATCGTTGATGCACGACAGGAAGAAGGCTTGTTTATTCTCACAGGTAGTCAGCAGTTCGGGTTGCTCGAGGACATTTCCCAATCACTTGCCGGACGGACGGCTCTCTTGCGGCTGCTGCCTTTCCGAATGAATGAGGTTTATAAGCCCGGTAACAGCCCCACTTCCCTGGATGAGGTCCTCTACACCGGATTTTATCCCCGTATATTTGACAAGAAACTGGACCCCACCGAAGCGATGTCCTTTTATGTCGGTACGTATGTAGAGCGTGACCTGCGGCTCATGATCAACGTCAAGGACCTTTCCAAGTTCGAGATCTTTTTGAAAATGTGTGCCGGAAGGACCGGGCAGGTGATCAACCTGTCAAGTCTTGGAAACGATTGCGGTATCAACCATGCCACGGTGAAAAACTGGCTGTCGGTGCTTGAAGCCAGTTACATCGTCAAGATGATGCGGCCTTACTTCAGGAACTTCAACAAACGTCTTGTCAAGGCTCCCAAACTCTATTTCCTGGACACCGGACTGGCCGCGTTCCTGCTGGATATTCAAAATGCCCGTCAAATGGCCACACATCCTTTGAGGGGGGCGCTTTTTGAGAGCATGGTGGTTTCCGAATTATTGAAGTGCCGGTTTAATGCGGGCAAGACCGACAACCTGTATTATTTCAGGGACAATGTGGGTAATGAGATCGATGTCATTTGTGACCACGGGATCCACCTTGATGCTTTGGAAATCAAGTCCGGCCAGACAGTGGCCAAGGATTTTTTCAAAGGTATTGAATATCTTGCAAAACTAACCGATGCCATCCGCGATTCCTATATCGTCTACGGGGGCGACAAAACCTACACTCGAAACAACGTGCGTGTGGTCAGTTGGATGAGCATGGAGGATGTTGAATGCGTTAGTGGATGACGGCCTGATTTCAATCCGGGAGGAAGAAAACGGCGTCTTTTTCTGCTTATTTATTCCTGCGCTCCGAATGCCAAGCCTGTGGGACGCCCTTTATATATTTACATTCTCCAACCCCCAGGAACGTCACTCGAATGCACAATGACATTCCAGGTAGCATTCAGGCGGGTAAACGGCATCTCGTTCGTGATCTTCAAGGGCTATGTCGGAATCTCGCTTTTTCTTTGCCCTCCAAGAAGGTTGACCGCCTGGATCGATGTGGCTGGAATTCTCGAAAAAGGTGGCCACT
>CAYPSZ010000456.1:0-2298 GCA_964413125.1 uncultured Desulfobacterales bacterium | reverse complement strand
GCGCCCACAATGTTACCCACTGTAATCTCCGGATATCCTTTGCGAACGGCTGTAACGGCTGTCATCAATTCCGGCAGGGATGTCCCAAAAGCCACCAGGGTTGCAGCGATAATGTCATCCGGCACCCCTACCCGCCAAGCGATCTGAGAAGCACTGGGAACCAGTACCCGTGCACCGCCCACCACCAGAATCAACCCTCCGATAATACAGGTCCAGCAAAGCCCCAGGCCCATGACCCGGACCGCTTCTTCCTCCTCACCGGTTTCTTTGTAAATCCGGGCAATGGAATTGCTGTGCCGCGCCCACACATAAGTTGCATACATATAGGCGGTCAGCAATAGAAGAAAAAGCACCCCCACCCATCGGTGAAGCACCGGCCTGCTCCCCTCGGACGTCATCAGGGCAACCACACTGATAAGGACAAGCAGGGTAGCCGATCCCACCTGGACCCAACCCGTACGATTGAGAATAAAACGATTCACAGGCACGGCCGCCAGGATGCAGGTCAGCCCGAATATCAACCCGGTGTCCGCGATAATGGAGCCGACGCCATTGCCCAGGGCCAGGCCGGGGTTGCCCATAACCGCCGCCATAACGGAGACAAAGGCCTCAGGGGTAGTGGTACCCAGAGAAATAATGGTTGCTCCGATAACGATCTTTGGAAGGCCTGTACGCTCGGCCAGATGGACCACCCCGTCGATCATCCAGTCCGCACCTTTGGAAAGCACGACTATGCAGACGACAATAAGGCCGATCAGAACAAGGGTGGGAAGGCCGGCCACAAGATCATTGAGCACCGTCTCATCCGCAAACAAATGAAAAACAGAATAATCCATTCTTAAGTCGATGAATCCCTCAAACAGTAATCAAAAACAAGTTCAGGGTTCCTTCTCCTTTTCAGAGGAGGAATCGATATCGATAATCTTTCCTTTCAAATAGTCCTTGGTCCTGTAGCTTGTGACCTTTGTGAGTTTTCTTGTGATATCGGCCATTCGCCCTGCCTGTTCCACAATCTTCCGGATCTTTTCAAAGACCGGGTGTCCTTCATCCAAATCCATCAGACAAAGCTCTCCGTAAGCCGATACAGCCATGAGAGGCTGGTTTATCTCATGACACACGGCTCCGGCCGTCTCCACCAGTGCCTGAAGCTTCTCCTTTTCCAAACGCTCCACCTCGGCACGACGCAGCTCGCTGATATCAGAGATACACTCGATCAGCCAACGGTCCCCTTCCATGTCCACAGCCAGGGCTGTTTTCAGGACGGGTATCTCTTTCCCCTCGGCGTTGATGAGCATGCACTCGGTCCGGTCCATTGTCTTACCCGCGTCCCCCATTGGACACTCGCAATCTTTCGCCGGGGATATGAAGGTGCGGCATGTCTTCCCTGCAATCTGTTCCGAAGGCAACCCTATGAGAATGCATGCCTGGGGATTCACATCCAGAATGCGCCGGGTATTTGCATCGATCACCAGTACCGCCTGGGGAATGGAGTGAAGAAGCAGCTCCATTCGCTCATTTCCTTTTCGAAGCTTTTCTTCCGCCTTCTTTGCATCAGTGATGTCTCGAAGCATCAGCAGGCTCCCGATCTCAGATCCGACCTTGTCGATGACGGGTGAGAGCCATGCATCCATGACCAGAAGCGGTTCGGATCGAAGAACCACTTCCTTACGGCTTTCCCGGCCGGAATCAAAGAGTGAGGCGAGGGCGGGGTGATTTCCAAGAGCAAGTCGAACGTCCCGGCCCAGGAATGAACCTCCTTCAAGCCCCAAGAGCTTTTTTGCCGTCGGATTCATCTCGACGATTCTCTTTTCCGCATCCGCCACTATTATGCCGTCCTTCAGGTTTTCCAGCAGTACGTCCCGGGCCAGAGGCAGAAGATCGAAGAGTTTGTAGTGAAACAGGCCCAATGCCACGACAAAGCCGGTACCTGTGAATGCAAACGGGGTGATATCCAGGTGACCGAACGGCCGAACCCCGAAAATATAAAGTATGTTCGCTGCAAAGGGAATCAGTGCACCTACCAGCATTATGGCGGCCTGGCGACGGTATATGCCGGTGGAACGAAGCCACACCGACACAAGCAGCAGGGTCCCGCTGATTATGCAAAGGTATGAGAATCCAACGTTAATCCAGTATGCGGGGCCGGGAGTCAAAGCCTGAATGGGGAATGCGCCGCTAAGGTCAAGGCCGGTGTGCCGGTAGAAAAAGCCGTGGAGGTCATTGGTCCACACCAGTGATACTGAAAACGCGGGCACAACGAACAATAAACCCAATGCAGGCGCTCGAAGCCGATGATGC
>CAYPSZ010000455.1:0-8239 GCA_964413125.1 uncultured Desulfobacterales bacterium | reverse complement strand
GTTACGAACCACCCGAAACCCTGGACCTTCTTATGCTCTGAATCTCTTGGGGATAAAAGAGCCCTTCAAACTAATAATATGATGTACGTCCCCCGTTTCGTTTTATAACTAATAATATAATGTACGTCCCCCATTTTGGTGTTGACGTATAGGCTGTGTAAGGGTATTCTTTGGCGGTATTTCGCGCTTGGGCAAACATGGGCAAATCCTTTCGGGGCTTTCGGCTGCCAACTCCTATCCGGGGTAACTGTGCAATGAACCCTATTCCCCATAGAATCTTCCCCTTAGTGGCGGGCTTTATGGGAGCCTTGCTCCTCGCCCTTTTTCCCGCCCCGGCCCCGGCCCGGGCCATGGACGGCGAAACACTGGCCAAAAAGGTCCGCGACCGCGATGCCGGCAAGGACTCCTACGCCATTGTACGAATGCTCCTCATCGACAAGGGCGACAACAAACGCTTCCGCAAGCTGATCAGCGCAACCAAGGATTACGGCAAGGTCTCCAAGAGTTATATGCGGTTCACCGAACCCGCGTCCATTGACGGCACCGCATTTCTAACTTGGGAGAATGAAGACCGCGATGACGACCAATTCCTTTACCTGCCCGCACTTCGCCGGGTCCGGCGCATCGTGGCCAACCAGAAAGACAGCCGCTTTGTAAACACCGACTATACATACGAAGACATGCAGTCCCGCAAGGTGGAGCAGGACACCCACAAAATCCTGGGTTCCGAGAAATATGAGAAGTACGACTGCTGGATCCTGGAGAGCACACCCAAAGACCCCTCCACCAGCCAGTACGGCAAGTGGGTCAGCTGGATCATCAAGGACCTGTTCCTCCCCGCAAAGGTGGAGTACTACGACAGGCGCGGGCGACTGGAGAAAACATTCTTTGCAAATGACATAAAAGATGTAAACGGGATCGCCACGGTCATGGACTCCGAGATGCGCCACATTCAGCGAAGGCACCGGACATTCATGAGAATCGACACCATCAGATACAACACGGGCATTCCGGACCGGATCTTCACACAGCGTTACCTGGAAAACCCGGACTGATTTAAGAGGTCCCGGCCACAACGCACGGCCCGCCCAAGGGCGGCCCGGCAATGACGCCGCCGTTGCCCATGAATGATATGACGGCGTGCCACGAGGTGGAACGGGCTTTTTGAATGATCTTAAAGCCGAATGGAGGATCCATGATGCCTCTTTGCCGCTGGTCCTTTTCCTGCCTCCTTTGTTTTCTATGCCTGGGCCTTTCCCTAATAACACCCGTACCAGCCTCTCAAGAGGCCCAAAACGCCCCTCTTCTTCAAGGACAAGCTCCGTCGTCCGAAGCAAAGTCGCCTTCAGCTCCCGTGCTCCTCGCCGCAAGTGAAGACCCATGGGAAGAGGATTCCGGAAAAGAGGGCGAAGACGTGTGGGGAGACGAACCTTCCAGCCAGGACCAAGACCCTTGGGCGGAGGATCCCACAGACAAGCGGGAGGACTCCCCTTGGGATGATCAAGAGCCTTCCCAGGAGGCGCCCCCGTGGGACACGGAAAAGGCCGTCACCGATGACCTGCCCCCATGGGAGCAGGAAAAAGCGGAAGCCGCCTCTCCCATCAGTTTCAGCGGGCATTTCTGGACCCGCTACGGGAACGACATTAATGAGGAGACCCCATACGAGTACGACGGAACCAGCCACACCGAGCTCCGCCTCAAGGCGGCCTACAACCCCGGCCCCAACTGGTATGCCCTGTTCGCCCTGGATGCAAACGCTTTTCTCTACCGGAACGGCAGCGACTGGTACGACGATTTGGGCGTAAGGCCTCATGAGGCATTTGTGCGATACTCCGGACCTTCCTACGAGATCAGCCTCGGCAACCAGCTCGTCAAATGGGGCAAGGCGGACGAGGTGAGCCCCCTGGACAATGTGAACCCGGAAGACCTTCGGGGCGGGTTCGTCCGAAGCCGCGAGTCCAGAAAGCTTGCGGTGCCCATGCTGAACATCAAGTTCTTCAAGGATGTGTACAGGCTGGAAGCCCTTTTCATCCCCTTTTTCAGAAGGTCCAAGCTCGACCTGGTGGGCCGGGACTGGGCCTTGTTCACGCACCTGGACCGCGAGGTGAGGCCTTTTGAGATCGTCGCGACCAAGCCGGCCAACAACCTCTCAAACAGCGAATTCGGTTTGCGTTTCGCCGGCACGGTAAGGAAATTTGACTACGCCCTGAGCTTCCTGCACACCCGCGAGGACATCCCATCCTTCGACTCACTCCTCACACCGCCGGGATTCAGAGTCCCCGACCCCGACGGGGTGGAACTCCGCCACCTCGTGGAGTTCGCATCCAATCCCCTTGCCCCTCAACCCATCCGCCTGCAGTACAGGCGACAAAACGTATTGGGCTTCGAGTTCGAGACCACATGGAAAAGCCTGGGCGTCAGAGGCGAACTCGCCTACCTTCGAAAAAGGTCTTTTCTGGACGATAGGCTTCGCCGGGTGGAAATCCCCGTATGGAGTTATGTCCTGGGCGTGGACTACAACAAACCCGGTTCATTTTATGTGAACCTCCAGTTCGGCCAGCAGATCCTGGGGCGGAGCGACAACGGGCTGCTTTTCGCCGACCGCGTCACCAGCATAGTTAACGGTGAGATCAACAAGAAGTTGTTTGAAGACAAGATGGAACTGGCGCTGCGTTATCTATACAACTTCACGCGCGATGACTATTACATAAACCCCCTGGTCCGGCTCAAATACTGGACCAACATAACAGTGGATGTCGGCGTAGAAATGGTGGGCGGCCCCTCGAACAGCACACTCGGGGTCTTTGATAACAACGATGAAATCTACGCCTCCTTCAAATACCAGTTCTAAAGGCGCCCCTGCCGGCGGACCCCTTACGTCGGAGGCCCTTAACGAGGGTGTGCGGCGTGCGGACGCACTGGCAAAAGAGGGGCGCTTCCACGAGGCCCGCGAGGGCTACGTCCTCCTCATCAGGCAACTTCACCACCAGGCCTCCGAGGCCAAACGCCTTGACAAGCCCGTTCCTCCGGCCGTTGCTAAGGCGCTCAAGGCGCTGGAGCAAAGGCTGTCCACCCTCCTTGAAAAGCAAACGGCCCAAGAAAAGGCCAGCCCCACCCTCAGCCCCGGTGCGGTGCGCAGGCGGCTCCAGCAGGCCGAAGAGTACACCCGCCGCGGTCTCTTTAGCGAGGCCCTCCTGCACTACAATGCCGTAATCCGGCAGCTGACAGCCTGGAAAGAGGCCCTCCCCGATAAACAACAGGAGGCCGCCCGGGCGGTCCACACGGCCCTCCATATCTTGAAAGCCCGGGTGGAAAACCACACGGGGGCCGAAGATCCAACCGCCGCACAAACCACGCCCTATTCCCAAACCCCCGCTGACAGGCTGGATCAGGACGATCGCATCATCCGCTCCCTTGCGGGCGCCCTGGTTGGAGCAAAAGGAGTTCTTGAGGCGCTGGAGGCATTGGAACGCCCGGAACCTCCGCCCAAAGCCGCCATCCCCATGTGCGCCCATATAGCGCAGTTTCTGAACCAGGAAGGCGAGCACCGCCTGGAGGCGGAAATTTACCGTCGCATTCTCGCCTCAGGCGAGCTTTCACCTTCCCGCAGGCCGGTCTACCTGCAGGGTTTGGCCGAGGCCTGCGACAAGATGGAAGACCACAGAGGAGCCCTCCGAACCTACAATGAACTCCTCTCTTTAGACCGCACGCACGAGCTCGCGCTAAGACGCTCACGGGAACTGCGAAAAGATCTGCGAAAGCTTCATTTCTCCATTGCCACCGTCACGGAGCACCCCCGCTTCTTCTTCTTTGTCTCCCTTTTCATCGCCGTGGCCTTCATGGCATTTGCGCCTTTGACCAAGACCGTGGACAACGTGGACTACTTCACGGTTGAGAACGACCCGGACATTGAGTACTACGACGAGTTCAGGGAGGTGTTCGGCAACGACGAGTTCTTTGTAATAGCCTTCAGAAAAGAGGAAGGGATCTTCACGCCCGAAAACCTGAGACTGCTGGATGACCTGACCTATGAGCTGGAAGGCATACAGGATGCTGAAGACGTAACAAGCCTTGCAAACGTGGACGACATCATAGGAGGCGAAGACTTTTTCGAGGTGCGCAGGTTCCTGGATTATATTCCGGACGACCCGGCGGAGCTGGAGGAAATCAAGGCGCGGGCCATTGGAAACCCCCTCTACCTCAACAACCTCATCTCCAAGGACGGAACCACCGCGGCCATAATGATCGAGGCCTTTGACCTGCCTGAGGATGAAGGCTATCGAAGAAGGCTCATCGAAAAGGCCCGCGAGGTCCTGGACGGCTACAAGGACCGCGTGGACGCCTTTCACCTTGCGGGCTGGACATACACCAACTTTTACCTGAGCCGCGCGGTCAAAAAGGACGTGGCCACATTCATACCGGTCTCCTACTTTTTCATCGCCCTTGCCATCTGGCTGGTATTCAGAAACCTTATCCTGACCGCCCTTGGTTTCGCCAACATCATGGTCTGCGTAGGTTCGGTCATGGGCCTGTTCGGGCTAACAGGCATCACCCTCAACAACGTCACCGCCATCATACCTTCCATGGTCATGGCCCTGGCCCTGTGCGACACCGTCCACATATTCTCCCACATGGAGAAGCGGGTCCTGGCCGAGGCGGGCGGCGACCGCAGAATCGCGCTCGCTCACGTGCTCAAACGGGTTGTGGTGCCCAGTTTTCTCACAACCCTCACCACCGCTGTGGGGTTCCTGTCCCTTGGGGTGAGTGACATCCCCCCCATCAGGGACTTCGCATGGATCGCATCCGCTGGCATGCTGTTTGAGTTTGTGTTTTCCTTTTTCTTTCTCCCCCCGCTTCTCCTGCTTTTCAAGCCGGAGCGCATCTACCAGGAGTACGGCGGCAAGAGCCTCCTGGCGGGGCTGCTCCGCCGCAACTACAGGCTTGTGAGCCGAATCCCGTTTGCCGTTTCATTCCTGGGGCTCGTACTGCTGCTTGCTTCCGGCTGGTTCGCTTACAACGTAAAGGTGGAAACCAACCTGGTGGGCTTTTTCAAGGAGAGCCTGCCCATCAGGAAATCCCTGGACTTTGTGGAGACCCACCTGGGCGGCGTCGACTCCTTGGACGTATCGCTCAGGTCCGACACCCTGGACGCCTTCAAGGACCCGGAAAATCTGGCCGTGGTGGAGGCTATTCAGCGCTATACAGAATCCCTCCATGGTGTTGACCAGGCGTTTTCTTTTGTGGACTTCCTAAAGGACATGAACGAATCCTTCCACAACGAAAACCCCCAATACTACAGAATCCCGGATAGCCGGGACATGGTGGCCCAGTACCTGCTCCTCTACGACGCCGAAGACATCGAAAACGTAATCAACAATACTTACGACCACGCACGAATAGGCCTTCGCATCTCCCTGCACAAGTCATCCGAGCAGGCCCGTTTGGTCAGGGAAATCGAGAGCTTCATCCAGGCAATCGACCTCCGGGGCCTGGACGTACGTGTAACCGGCAGGTCGCTCAAGGAGGTCAAGACCATCGACGCCTTGGTGGAGGGTCAGGTATACAGCCTGGCCCTGGCTACCGTGATCATCACCCTGATCATGTTTCTGGCCCTTAGATCCATTGCGTTGGGTTTCTTGAGCATCCTTCCCAACATGTTTCCCATCATCATAAACTTCGGCATCATGGGGGCCGCAGCCATTGCCCTGGACACCGGGACCGCGCTCATCGCCGCCGTTGCCATAGGCATCGCAGTGGACGACACCATTCACTTCCTAACCGAATATAAAGAGCGCAGAGGCCTGGGCATGCCCATACCAAGGGCCGTCCAGGCAGTGCTCTTCCTGAAGGGCCGCGCGCTTCTCTCCTCATCCATCATCCTGTCCATCGGCTTCAGCGTCCTGATCCTGAGCAGCTTTCAACCCACCATGAACTTCGGTTTCTTGACCGCCATCATCATGCTCACGGCGCTCATCGGAGACGTGTTCTTTCTCCCGGGGGTCATCATGCTCAAGAAACGGCGCTGACTCTTTTCTCCGCGCCTCCGCGCCTCAGCGCCTCAGCGCCCCCGCGCCCGTGCGCTGGACAAAGTCAACAGGAGCCCCATTGCACTTTCAAGCCCTAAAAGACCCCCGCTTTTTCGAACACGCCCCGCGCCTTCCGGTGTCGGATGCTGAAAGCGCATTGGCCGAGGACGCGGCAAACAGGGCCTGGGAACGACTCCCCGCGGCCATCCGTAAAAGGATCGAGGAGCGCCGCACCAAGGAAGGCCGCCTCGTCAACACAATCCGCTACTACCCCTTTCCCGTGCTGGTGGACCATGGGTCCCCGGAATGGCTCGCCACAATCAAGGCCTGGGGCGCCGCCTATGCATCCGTGGTCACAAAGATAGCCGCCGCGTTCAAGAACCGGGCGCCCGGGATGCGCCGATACCTCCATCATGCCGTGATCAAGCACCTGGAGCCGCACCTGGCCCGGTTGCTCTTTCAGTACAGGACTCAAGACCTCCTTGCAGGGGCCCACCTGGGAGACGACTTCCTTCAAGGACGGAGCGTGGAGTGGAACTCAGGCGCAGTGGGCGGGCCTGACGAAGGCCGGTGCACCGCAGAGCAGGTCTTTGACGCATGGACGCCTGAGCCGGACCTCAAAAATGCCTTTCATCCGGTGGAGCAGGACCCTGTCCCGGTGATACACGAGGCCCTGATTCGGGCATACCAGAGCTTCTGCCTTGCCAATGATCTTACGCCCAAGGAATCCCCTTTCACCCTATTCCTGGAACACGACGACCTCTACGGCTCCACAGTGAGCATCTGCAACCGCTTGCGGAGCCGGGGCCTTCAAACAGATTTCGCCTTTCACCATGAGCTTGAATTTCAAGACGGGCGACTGCTCACCGCCCCGGGCAGCCCCATTGATCTTGTTTACATGGACTGCCACTGGGAAGACCTCTCCCCAGAGCACCCCCTCATCGAGGCCGCAAAAAACAATGCCGTGGCGCTGGACTGCTCACCGTTCGCCCACCTGGTGCTGCGCTCCAAGGCCCTCCTCGCTCTCCTCTTCACCCCCGCCTTTCAAAGGGCCGCAGGCCTGGACAAAGATGACACAAACGCCATTGAAACCCATCTCATGCCCACATATCTCTGGCGGCAAAAGACCTTCAGGGAGAGCAATCTTCTTCCTCCGGAGGCGTTTCAAGACCTGACCGCACACCTGGGTATGGTAAACAACACCGGGAAAAGCAGAACCCGCAGCAAAGAGGCCCCACTCGATCCCTCTCGGACAATGCATCCCCAAGCAGACGGCCTCGTGGTAAAGACGGCCATAGGCCGAACCTACGGGGGCTCCGGCGTGGCAGTGGCCGCGGCCGGCACAGGTTACGACCTGCGCGAGGCCCTGCGCCTTATCCGGGACACAATGGAGCAAGCCGCCTCCGGGCACACCACCCTGCCCGGACATCTCGTGCACGCTGATGTGCGGGACCCACTAAAGTCGGCGCTCAAACAGGCGGTGCTAAACTCTCTAGGCAGCCATAATCCCGCCCCCAACGAAACGCTGCTCCAAGAAACGGGCACATTCCATCAAGATCTTCTAACCGCTTGGGAAGAACTGCTTTCGGGATCATTTAGCCCCGCCAGGCCGCCGGAGCCCCGGCACTTCACCATGAAGGCCCGAATCCTCATCCAAGACCGGTTCTCCTTGTCCCTGGAAGAGCTTCAAACATCTTTTCCCGCTCTTTGGTCGGCGCTTGAAAAGGCCTTGGACAAGGTGTGCCAAAAGGCGGGCCCCGGCAAACCCCAACCCGCCCTCCTCGGCCGGGCCGTTCAGTGCGTAGGGGACCTCCTGGCCCATAAGCACTTCAGCGATGAGGCCTTTCAGGAACGCTACGGCAGGTTCATGGACCATGTGCGGAAAACCGCGAAACCCGGAGAAGCCCTCACATACTCGGAACTAGCCCACAGGCTCCTCAAAGAGGCGGATTGCTTCTTCAACCGGGAATTCCGGATGCCCCTGCCGGACGAGGTCCGGAAAAAAATCGCGACCATCATCAGGGCACCCTATGTGAAGCGGCGGAAAAAGTCGGTCAACCCCATTGTTTTTCAGCCCTTCATCCTCCCCGAGCACCTGACGGGAGAAGAGGGCCTCTACATAATCACCCGCACCAACATCCTTTTCACCCGGCCCCACCCCACCATCCTCATATCGGGCAGCCAGGTCTTCTACCCGAAAGGCGGAAAACCCG
>CAYPSZ010000454.1:0-7051 GCA_964413125.1 uncultured Desulfobacterales bacterium | reverse complement strand
TCCTGTGCGCAGGCGGACTGGACGATCTTGAGACAAAGAAGGACTTCCTGATAGGCGGATGTCACAAAGGAGACCGCCTCTTGTACCCTTGACGAGTGTTTCTTCACCTTTCGCCCGAATAGACGAATCAGGCCCACAATGGCGGGCGCCGCAAAGAACACCAGCAGGGTGAGCCGCCAGTTCATCAAGAAAAGGTATGCCAGGAATATAAGGGCGGTCAGTGGATGCTGGACCAGACCGATCAGTATATTCGCTATCCGCTCCTGCATTACGGTGACGTCGGCGGTGGACCGGGAGATTAGCTCTCCGACCCTGCGGTTGTGATAGAACTTGAGAGGCAGGGTCACAAAACGCCTGAAAAGATCCACTCGAATGGAACGGATGGCCCGGTTGGAGAATGCTGCGGCTGAAAGCTGGCTCAGATAAAGGGTCAAGGACTTAAAGAGAACGGACACGAACGCCACGATGGTGAGAATCACCAAGAGCCGGTTGGGAGAAATATCCTCAACAATCACCAACTCGGTTTTCTTCAAGGCCGACAAGGAGTCCCCAAAGGTCACCCAGGGGATTTTCCATGAAGCCGGCTCGGTCCCGGCCTTCATTCCCTCGTCCACAAAGGGCTGCAAAAGATAGGCCGGCACCACCACGAACAGCGAGGATACGGCGGTCAGCGCAATTGCCGCCACCACCAGGCCCTTGTGCTCCCGGACATAATGGGCGATGTCTTTTCCCAGGATCCATTCAAGCATAGGAGATGTTTCTTCTTTTTATCCGTATTCTTGGTTGTGAATGCCGTCAAAAAAAGGCGATCCTTGGCCGGTTCAGCCCGGGATCGCCCTTATCATACGCCATTGTGCGGTATGGATCGCCTGTTGTCTACATGGCTCCGATCAACCTGGAGATCACCAGCCGCTGCACCTCCGATGTCCCTTCGCCGATCTCCAGGAGTTTCTGGTCCCTGTAGAACCGCTCCACGGCATATTCCTTCATTAACCCGTATCCTCCATGGAGCTGAACCGCATGGTTGGCACACCGGTACATAACCTCGGAACAGTAAAGTTTGGCCATGGCGGCCTCCTTGCCGTAAGGCTTGCCGTTGTCCCTGAGCCAGCACGCCTTGTAAAGCAGCAGGCGGGCACACTCGATTTCCATGGCCATATCAGCCAGCTTGAAGGCGTTGACCTGAAAAGTGGAAATGGGGCGGCCGAACTGTTCCCGTTCGCGGCCGTATCTTAGCGCGTGCTCATAGCAGCCCTGGGCCCCTCCAAGCCCCATGGCCCCGATGGACAATCGCCCTCCGTCCAGGGTGGAGAGCATCTGGCGGAACCCGTGGCCCCGCGTGCCCAACAGGTTCTCTTTGGGTACGCGGCAGTCATCAAAATACAGTTCGCTGGTGTTGGAGGCACGCCACATCATTTTCCCATGCATCTCCCGGGCCTCGAATCCGGGGGTTCCAGACTCCACCAGAATGCATGACAGCTCAGGACGGCCGTCCTCCCTGGTGCCTGTACGGGCCAGCACGGTAACGCCCGTTGTAATGTCCGTGGCGGCGTTGGTGATAAATATCTTGCTGCCGTTGATTACCCACTCGTCACCGTCCAGAACCGCCGATGTCTTGGAGTTACCCGCATCCGAGCCTGCATTGGGCTCGGTCAAACCGAAGCCCCACAAGGCCTCGCCGGCGCAAAGTTTGGGAAGGTATTTGTGTTTCTGTTCCTCGTTCCCGAAATAGTAAAGCGGACCAATACCCAGTGAATTTCCCGCGGCCACTGTTGCTGCATGGGATCCGTCCACACGGGCGATCTCCTCGGTGGCGATGATATAGGAGACGTAATCCATGGCCTGCCCGCCGTATTGGTCCGATACGAACATTCCGAAGAGCCCGAGCTCACCCATCTTTCTCATGGTGTCGTAGGAAAACTCCTCTTTTTCATCCAGCTCACCGGCCACAGGCGCTATTTCCGCCTCTGCAAACTGGCGTACCGAATTTCTTAGAATCTCCTGTTCCATCGAAAGGCTGAAATCCATGGTCGCTCCTTATGTTTTATGTGAAAAAACTATATTCATGAACATCAGATATTGTCAATTGGAAATCAGTTTATGGCCGTCACTCCAGTACCATCTTCATTTGTCGAACCTCAACCTCTGCGTCGGCTTTTTTACAGTGGTTCTTAAGGGTCCGGCGGACCTCTTCTGCGTTGTTCTTGAAAGATATGACGATTTCTTTTATCCCCATCTTCCTAATGAGGTGGTCAAGGTCATCCCGCCCACCCAGCACCGGGTACCCCATAATCTTCTTTCTCAATTTACTTGGATTGTCGTCCACAAAGCCTTTGATCACCAGTCCCAGGGAGGAATTGTTCTCAATCTCTTTGGCAACCATCCGGCCGCCCGCTCCGGCCCCATAGATGAGCGTTGGTTTGCCCTTCTGTCTCCCCATTTTTGCACCCTCATCCACCAGGCGAAATGAGAGCCTTGAAAGGGAAACCATCAGAAGCATCAACACCCAGTAAATAATAAATACAGCCCTTGAAAAACTCTCGAAGCGATAGATAAACAGCAGGATAAGCATGGCCATAACCGTACCCAGCGTGACGGCCTTGATGTAATCGATGAGGTCGCTCAGACCTGCAGCCTCCCAGATGCCCCGGTAGATGCCCAGGATGTAAAAGCAGAAGATCTGGCAAGCCATCATTATGGGCAGGGACATGAGGAACATGCGAAAGTCATTGCCTATCATGTAGTACACGGGCCCTTCGAACCTGAGCAGATAGGCGGAGTAGTAGGCCACCGTAACCAGGATCAGGTCCAGCAGAACTTCGAAGAGCCTCCTTCGATAGGTAAACTGTATGACCAGCGGGGTTATGGGCCCAAGCCCGTTTTCAGCCAGGATGGATTCGCCCTCGTAAACCTTCACCCGGGCCAGGTAGACCCAGAAAAAAGCCACGAACAGGAGGTAGAACAGGATCAGCACGAGAGCGATACCTATGCCGGCGGTCTGTACGGACAGGGCCACAAGGCCTGAGGCCACGGAAAAGCAGTATAGCACCACCACCGCCTTGCGCTCTGAAAACCCTATGGCCACCAGGCGGTGCGAAGAGTGGTCCCTGCCTCCCTGTGATATGGGCCTTCTGAAAAACTTACGCATGAAACTCACAAACCCTGTGTCCAATATGGGAATAAAAAGAATCAAGATCGGAATGGCTATGACCGACAGCAGCTTCCCTACGTTGTAACCTACGGATTCACCGCTGCCCCCCACCATGGTCATGCAGGCCATGATGAAACCGATGAAAAGGCTTCCCGCATCCCCCATGAAGATGGAGGCCGGATTGAAGTTAAAGACCAGGAAACCCAGCAGAACCCCCAGAAAAGAAGAGCACAGGATCATGAGGGGAGCAGAGAAAGACGTTAACTCGGGACTCATATAGGCGGTAAGAAACAGGAAAGAACCTGCAACAAAGGCCACCCCCGCGGCCAACCCGTCCATATTGTCCAGGAGATTGAAGGCGTTGGTGATGCCCACGATCCAGATGATGGAAAGGAACAAATCGGCGGTATTATAAGATGTCCATTCCAGCCGGAATCCAAAGGACATGAACAGGGACACAATGACTATCTGAAATACGAGCTTGTGCTGGGGTACCAGGCTGATTAGATCATCCACCAGGCCGAGCACGAAAATACCTGAAGCGCAAAGTATAACCGGGAAAAAGGGTTTACCGAAGGAATCCCACCCCATGGCCCATGAGGCCCCGGCCCAGACGCCGGTGGCGGCGACAAAAATCGCCACACCGCCCAGAAGAGCGGTTTCCTTTTTATGCCACCGGTTGTCCCTGGGAATCGCCACCTTGCCTGTTGCATGCGCCACTGAGCGTACCAGGGGTGTGAGGAGCAAGGTTAGAGCAAAACCCGCAGAAAAAAACGCCAAGTAGTGATAAAAGGAAAGTGAGTCCATCTAAACCACCAGCTCGCTGTACAAATCCTTCATATCTTTGACATGCCTGTCAAGGCTGTAGGTGGACAGGGCGAAATGCCCGGCTTCGGTTTTCAGGGCCCGGGTTTCAGCCTGATTATCACGCAGGTAATCAAGTGCAAATGCCAAGGCGGCATCATCTCCGGATGGGATCAATAGGCCCCGTCGGGCCAGCAAAACGCCTTGACCCAGGTCTTTTTTCACCCTTCCCAAAAGATCGGGGACCCCTCCCACGGCCGTGGCGGCAATGGGGAGGCCCGCTGCCATGGCCTCGATCAAGCTAACGGGAGTGCCTTCATTAAGGGATGTAAGGGCCACGGCGTCCAGAGCCTGGTAGACCTCAGCCATATTCCTGCGCCATCCCGCGAAAAACACCCTATCGCTCAAGCCGAGCCTACCCACCTCGTGCTCCAGGTCGTTCCTGAGCTCGCCATCCCCGACGAACACAAAACCAAGACCGGGGGCCATGTTTTTCTCTTGTAGCCTTTTCACCGCGGAAACGAACATGTGAGGGTTTTTGACCGGAGCCAGCCGGCCCACAAAACCCACCAAGAAAAGCCCGGCGGCCCCATGACGGTTCAAAAGATCCAGCCTCGCAGCTTGGCGGGCCTCTTGCCCATGGTCCACTGTCAAGGCCGTCAAATCAAAACCCAGGGGCAACATAACGGTTTTCCACGGAGGTGCAATGCGGTAACGCCTGCAGATATCCTCCTTCTGGGTCGGACTTATCACGATGATACGATCGGTAAAACGGGCCAGGCATCGCTCTATCCACAAAAACACCTTTGTCTTGGCAGGGCTGAAGTAGCTATGGAATACATGGCCGTGAAAAGTATGGACCAGTCGAATCCGCTCCTTCCCTGCATGCGTGAGGTTCCAGAGGACTCCCACCATCCGCCCCAGGGCCCCGGCCTTGGCCGTATGCGTGTGCAGTATATGAGGGCGGAATTCCCTCACCAACCTAGTCAAGGCGGTCAGGGAGTTTACATCGGCCAAAGGCATGATTTCCCTGCCGAGGGCCTGAAGAAATATGGGTGTGACACCCTGCTCCTGCGCCAGGTATGCCATGTCCCCCTCATGGGCCTCCACACGGCCGCACACTAAGAGGGTATCAACGCCCTGGGCTGAGAGCCTCCTTGTGAGCGCCACCGCCTGAATGGCAGGTCCTCCGATGTTCAACCTGGCTATGACCAGAAGCACACGCATGAAACTATACCACGTCCGGAATATATATATCCCATCCTCTTTCCAGAGAAGCCCTTAGAATGAAACTCCTTGAAATCATCAACGCTCTATACAGCTCATGAGGTATGCCCCGAAAAGGAGGAACAGAAAGTTGGAGAACCACGCGGCCAAAAAGGGCGGAAACACGCCTGACAGTCCGAGTGACCTGGCAAAACCCAATGCCACCATATAGAAGAACGAGATCAATATTCCCGCCATTATGGAAACAGGAATTCGCACCTGTTTCTGGATCAGGGGCAATGACATCCCTATCATCACCATAACCACAAGAATAACAGGATATGCAGCTTTCAAATGCATATCAACCAAGTATTTAGTATTGTCATAACCTTCTCTTTTCATTTGCTCTGCATATTCCTTCATTTCCCAAAAACTGAGCTCATCCGGATCTTTCATCTCTTTTACAAAAGTCTCAGGAGTTTCCGGGATATTCAAAGCATACTCATCAAATCTATCTATCTCATATACCCCTTCTTTATTTAGTACCTGTATTAATCCATCCTTGATAATCCATTGATTGTCTTCCCAGACCCCGGTCCTCCCGTCGATTTTCTTGATAACTCTGAAGTCGCCGTCAAAAAAATAGAACGTGGCCCCCAATAAGAGCTTATTGTAAAAATCATAACGCTTTATCCAGTAAATCCTGTTTTCTGATCGATACCAAATCTGTTTGCTGCCGTAAAAGCGACCACTACTCCTTTTTTCAACACCATATTTCCAGATATCGCTGGTTTTAGAATTCGTATAAGGAACAATATATTCCGTTACCAGGAATAAAACTATGACCATAAATAAAATACAAGAAACCATGACTTTTGTCAGCATTAATACATCAATACCAGATGATTTAATTATCAAGACCTCATTGTTTCGTTTCATGAGTGATATAACTAGTGTAATTGATATAAGGACTGCCGGTGGTATCATTTGAACAATAATAAGTGGGCTCTTGAAAAAGAAATACTGAAAAATTACAAATTTGCCAAGATCGGCATCGAGAAATCTATCAATTTTTTGTATGAAATCAATTATTATATAAATAGTAAAAAATATCAATAAACAAATACACAGTATTTTGAAAAACTCCCGTATAATATAAGCATGCAATATTTTCATAGTTCTATTAATAACACCATTCAACCGGCAGTATGCTTACCACTCTGAATTAAGGTCGGCACAGCTTGCAAGGATTGTAACCGGCTCCCTCGGCGTCATCACGATGAAAGAAATGGAATCTATCATCAGGCCTGATTTTGGAGGCCCATCGACATGCCGGAGTGTGAAATTTTCCTGTACGTATGTTGGCAACATACCATCCCATTGACAACAATATTTCAATTTTACCCGGAACAAATTGAAGCGGTACAGGTAATTGCAGGGACAGTGACTCTTTAGGAGCGTGATGTACATGGTTTTCCGGATTTACAACAAGTGTTTCATCAAACGGACCATGGGAACGTATAGGATGTAAGCGTGGCCTGTTTCGAATTACCTTTTCATAAAGAAATATATAAAAGCTTACATTTGCTTCCAGCAGCGGCTTCTCCCGTGCCGCGCTTCTAAAGAGGAAAATACTCGAAATTAATAACATAAATGGAGGGAACCACGGCCCTGCTTCCGGAGGCACCACACCCGATTCGGACAGGCTCCGGGAGCCGGCCCAGCACAAATAGTACGCCAGAAACACACCCAAACCAATGACTCCGCCTGCAAGACGACCTCGAGCCTTGATCTGGGAACCGAGGGGTGCACCAACCAATCCCATAAGAAATACCGCAAGCGGTATGGAAAACCGCTCCATCATTTCCAAGACAACTTCATTATATTCTT
>CAYPSZ010000453.1:0-3109 GCA_964413125.1 uncultured Desulfobacterales bacterium | reverse complement strand
TGGCCTGCTTTGAGAGCGTGTCATGCTGATTCAGAATCTCGGCGAGTTGTTCGTTTCCGGCCAATGCTCTCAAATTATCAAGATGATCTGTCGAGGGACATTGCGGCATCGGTGGTGAACCCCCGATTTTACCGGCAAGGTCTACCAGGTGAGCGAGAAACTGACCTGCAGCGATGGCTTCTTCATTGGGCTTACATGGGATTCCGGCGCTCTGGAAAAGTTTGCGCAGCTTGATGCGGGCTCTGGCATCAATGGTTATGGTTTCCACCCGGAAATAGGTTAACGAAATTTTGGCCTGATCCAGTTGCCCGGATTTGAGCTGAACGTCTCTATGAATGGCTCGAATGTGGCCTGTTGTGAACAGCGTAATCAAGGCACCGTCAATGGCATCGCGGGGCCAGCCATAGGGTGTGCTCTCAAAAGTATCTCGGACATCCTTACCTTTCTTCCCGGAGCCGATCTCCGAAAGCACGGATGAACAGACAGCGTGCTTCTCAGGTGCATCATTCCAGTCAACGGCCTGCAAGGCAGCCTCAGATCCTCCTTTGGCCCGGTTAATCACACTGTGCCATCGGTCGTCATCCGCGTCCTGGAAATTGGGAAAGAGCCGATCCAGTGAAATCTCAGCGGCTGAATTGGCTTTATCTTTCAGGGTTAGATCAAAACGCTCCTGCCCGCCGCCTTGAATGACCTTGGCGGCATTGATCACATCCTGAATAATTCTGTTTCTTGTGGTTTCTGCTGAGCCCATGCGGGTTGACATGGAATCGCGGGCTTCCTGGCCTTCCGGTGTTGTGGGTGTGCCTTTGAATTCGATTGTTGCCTTGGCCGCTTCATATTCTACGATTGCCTTTTTGAGGTAATCGGCGCCGGCCTTGGGAACATACACATAGATGACCGGGCTATCCGTTCCGGCGGCCCGGGCATCTGCCAGCACGGTGCTTTCACTTTCGCCCCAACCATCGCGTATCCAGACAGGAATTTCATTACCTTTCACTTCAGGTGGCTCGGCCCCGAAATGAATGGAAAGCCTGCGAGCTGCTTTACACCTGCCTTGAAGCAGCTTGATTCCATTTAAGGCGGTCGAGCAGGCAGCATTTAATAAAGAAGAACGCTTGCTGGACAGTGCCGTCAGGTCGTTATTCAATTTTGTCTGTCGGTTGCGGAATTCACGGTCCCACTCGCTGCTTTCTCTGGTCTGAAGGCTGTATTCTTCATCGATCTTGATCAGCTTACCTTCGTCAACCAGTTTGTCGAGAATTTGCGGGATCTCTTTTCTCAACTTCGCGCCATCATTGGCAAGGTCGCTGATGAGAAGATCCGCCAGGGTTTCAGCGGTGGCCCGAACCCCGATATCAGCCACTTCTTCACGAGGAAGTTTTCGAATCAGGAAAACAAGCCCGCAAATCCGTTTGGCAAGTTTGCCTTCCGGAGTACCATCATCAAAGTTTCGGATTGTTTCGTCGATTTCCCTCAATAAGACACCGGTTCGCAGGAGATCGGGCTGGAGCTGACCAAAGATGAAGTCAGCCGGCATAACCGTGCCAAGGGTCTTTTCGGACATTTCCTTGACCGCATCATAAACAATCCGCAACTGGGTCCTGACCTGGCTGGCGGTACCGGGAAGGTCGATGGCACGCAGGACATGTTCCCAAAAACGTCTGCGAACAGGCAAGAGAGGATAGTCATCAACGATGATCGCGCGGTCTTCGCTTCGAGGGCCGATCCTTGTTCCTGAAAGCTGGCGGTCTATCTCCCCGGCATGGGAACTGAGTGTATCTTCAATGGACTTGCGCTTATCCGCTTTTTTGGCAAGCACAACCCGACGGGTCACCGTTTCCACATCCGAATCGGATAGTTCGACAGGAATCGTAAAACGGTCTCTAAGGCGCTGCAATAAGGGCAAGCTTCCGGCCAGGGCTGTCTGGCCCGCACCTACCAGCAAGACCCGGCTATCGAGCTGTTTGCAGACGGCTTCGGCGATTTCCATAACATCAGTGGACCGTTTCGCGCTGTCCCCGATGAACAACTGGATTTCATCCAGCACGATAACCGTGCAGGGTATTTCACCATTTGAGGGCAGAACTTTGCGGACAATTCGGATAAAATCTTCCGTAGAAATATCTTCAACGACCGGAAACTGTGCACGAAGCGCAGCCCGGGCCTGTTTCAGATCCGGTGTAAATGACGGATCAGCCTCCAATAGTGCCTTGGCCAGAACCGGGCTGACATAGAGGTCGTGCAGTTCGCTTTTAAAGTCTTTTCCGGAGGATTCCACTGAGGATTTGACCTCTTCATATATATTGTTTTTTTGAAGCCATAGACAGAACTGCGCCTGGGGCAAGGAGCTTGGCAGACCTTTGGAGCGCAAAATGATACTCAACACGGCAAGGCGGACGCTTTCACCGCCGCCGGAAGGCAGGGTTCCTGATGCCGCATGGAGTCCCCCGCATCGCTTTCCCAATGTATCCAGTTCTTTTAAGAGATCGGCTACTTCATCGGGTAACTGGGTAAGCCCTCTGGCGGTCGCCCCATCAGATTCAAACCGGGTATCCACCCACAAATGCCTGAACATTTTAAGAAGGTGGGATTTGCCGCTTCCAAAAAAACCGCTCACCCATGCGGCAGGCTGAACCGTTGAATCGGCATTCCCCAAATAGGATTCGAGGATTCGAACCAGGCCGCCCTTATACTGGCCTTCACAGACAAAGTGCTCCAGTTCGTATCGCAGGGTTTCAATTTCCTTCCGGGTTGCCGATTCCGTTACCGCGGCCACACCATCATTGAGCAGCTTGGTGACGGCGGGATCTCGTTGAAATAGTTCACGGTTTTTCATAGGTCGCTCACCCCGTTATGTAAGGTTATGGGAACGGCCAGATAATTCCAGCCGTCCCGAGCGTCGAGGAGCCGATAATTGTTATTGTCAAACTCGCCCGGAAAAAAGAGCAGCAAACGGCCCCGAATGTCGTTGATGACTTCCTTCAGGATTAAAGACACCTTGGTGAATCCATATAAACTTGCCACTCCATACACAGCCACCACGGCTTTTTCATCGACATCCTGGCCGGTTAATGCATTTCGGAGTTCTTGCGCGGCATAATGTAATAAA